>WFUN01000001.1 GCA_015484905.1 Hydrogenimonas sp.
CTCTACATTTTTATAAAGCTCTCTTGCAAGCGGTGGATTTTCCACAATCTGAACTCCACTCTCCCGTGCTATTTCACGAATCTTCAATGCGATCAGATCGGCGCCTTTGGCAACCACTTTGGGCGCTTTTGACTCTCCCTCTTTGTATTGAAGCGCAACTGCGAAATGTGTAGGGTTGGTAATAACTACATCTGCATTCGGAACTTCGGCGAGCATCCTTTTTTTTGCCATTTCCATCTGAATCTGACGGATTTTCGCCTTGATCTCTGGATTGCCTTCAAGCTGCTTCATCTCATCTTTGATTTCTTGCTTCGACATACGAAGGCCTTTGAAATAGTTATAGCGCACAAAAAGAAGATCTATCAGCGATATGACGAGTAACAAAACCAGCATAACCGCAGCCAACACTATAGCTCTGTCTCCAAGCCATGCCATCTGCTGGAGAAGAGGTGCTCTGGATACCGAAACCAACTCTTCAATAAAGCTGAAAAATACAGAAAAGGCAACGACAAATACAGCCCCTACCTTTAAAGTTATTTTCGCCCCCTCTATCATTTTCTTCAGTGAAAAAAGATTTTTTGCCCCTTTTACGGGATCGATCTTGGTTAGATCCGGAACAAGGGGTTTTGTCGTAAAAAGAAAACCGAACTGCATCCATGAGGCAACCATTCCGGCAATCGCCACCGGTAAAGCCAATGGCAGAATCATTATGGCAATCTGAGTGATGGTATATGCAGTTATCTCCATAAGCGATGACGGAGTGAGGTCTACGTTATAAAAGTGTAAATAGTATCTATAAAGAGACTCAAGCCGATCGATAATCCAAGAAAAAAGTGCCGTAACCGCTATAACGGCTACAAGAAGCGTGATGAAACCGGAGGTATCCATGCTTTTGGGAACATTTCCCTCCTTTTTTGCATCCTCTATCTTCTTGGGGGTCGGCTCTTCGGTTTTTTCAAGATCGTCGGCCATACTCTAAGCCTGTCAGTGCAGAATAGAAAAAGAGGCTGTAAAAGAGTGGCGGAACAAACACCTGAACTTCCCGTCTCCTCATTTTTTTCCCTCTTTTTTCCAAAACATCAGACAACTATTTTCATGGAGAGATCTATCCATCTGGACTGATGTATTATGCTACCCGAGCTTATAGCATCGACTCCGGTTGCAGCTATCTCTTTTATATTTTCAAGAGTGATATTCCCGCTGGCTTCAAGCAAAACTCCCGAATAGTTGTCGTTTCTGTATAGCACTACCTCTTTTATATGGTCTACATCCATATTGTCGCACATAACAATATCGGCCCCGACATTCATAGCTCTGGCAGCCGCTTCGACACTCTCGCACTCTATCTCTATTTTTGTGGTAAATGGGATTTTGCGTCTTGCGCGAGAGATAAAAGAGTCGAGATCGTCAATGAGACTCAAATGTGTATCTTTGAGCATCAGCGCATCATCCAGGCCCATACGATGGTTGACGGCTCCTCCGATACGTACGGCATATTTTTCAAAATTCCGCAGCATCGGTCTCGTCTTTCTCGTATCGAGCAACAGAACTCCCGTATCTTCAAGAGCCTTTACATATGGTTGAACCTGCGTAGCGATTGAACTGGCATGCAGAAGTATATTCAAAAGCGTACGCTCTGCCGCAAGAAGATCTGCCGCTCTACCCGAAACCTTTACGATTGTGTCACCTTTTGAAAAAGGTTCTCCGTCCCGCCTGATCCACTCCAGATCCAACCGGCACAGGTCGGCAAGCGCATTGACATAGAGTTCGCCGGCTACTACTCCTTCGCTTTTTGCGATTATATGGGCAGCTGCCGATTTTTCCGGCGCCACTCGCCCGAAAAGATCACCGCGGCCGATATCTTCGAGCAACACCTCCTTGACAAAATCTTCAACAATCATAGCGCCAGCATTCTCTCAAGAGCTATATTTGCCCACTTAGCCGTCTCTTCATCGACGAAAATTTCTGTTGGCACCTCATCCTTCTGAATAGAAAGAAGTGTGTTGTATACATCTTCGAGCGTAGTTTCGTTCATCGTAGGACATTCAGGTTTTGTCGACGAAAGGACAAATGTATTTCTTTGACGCATTCTGTGCACGAGGTTGTACTCGGTTCCTACAGCTACCTTCTGTTCCTCGGGCAACTCGTTTACATATTTGATAAGTTGACTTGTAGAACCGCAAAAGTCGCTTACCGCCACAACCGACGGATCACACTCCGGGTGTACGGCTATTTTTATACCTGGATATCTTTTTCTGTAAAAATTCACATCCTCGACAGTGAAGAGCTGATGAACGGAACAAAAACCGTTATAGCATATAATATCGGCATCATTGGGATCTTTCCCATCTCCGATGACACACGAGCGCAGCCCCATCTTGTTTGATATATTCTGTCCAAGACAGCGGTCTGGTACAAAAAGAATCTTCTTTCCGCTTTTAAGTCCCTGCTCTATTATCTTGTATGCATTCGAACTGGTACATACCATACCGCCCATTTTGGCAACGCTGGCTTTAACTTCGGCACTGGAGTTTATATAGGTTATCGGAAGAACTTCAGACTCCTCGATACCGTGTTTTTGCAAAAACTCCACCGAATCGTCGTAGCACTGCTGATCTATCATTCTGGCCATTGCACAGCAGGCTATCCGAGGCATCGCAACCCGTTTATGCGGAGCTATCACCTTGACGCTCTGCCCCATAAAGCCGACCCCGCAAAAAAGCACCCACTTCTTGTCATCGGCCTTACATCTGCGCGCAAGTTCGAGGCTGTCACCAGTAATATCGGCCAGCTCGAAAACTTCGTCGCGCTGGTAATAGTGGGCGACAATGGTAACCGGCAGTCTCTCTTTGAGTTCAAATATCTTTTCTTTCATTTTTTGTTGCTGCAAATTCGATCCTTAATAACGTTATAACCAATCATATTTTATAATTGCGCAATTTTACCATAAAAGGCTACTATGGACTTTTTAACGAATCCGAATATACTATTTTATATAACAGCGTTTTTGATTGGAGGAATTCCTTTCGGTCTTATTTTGGCCAAATTTTTTGCGGGTGTCGACATAAAAGAGAGTGGAAGCCGCAATATAGGTGCTACGAATGTATTGAGGGTCGTCAAAGAAAAAAATCCGAAACTGGCAAAAAAACTTGCAGCAATGACCGTTGCACTGGATGCTCTCAAAGGAGTAGCGGTACTGATTGTTGCAAAAATTGCAGGAATGCCCGACGCAACATTGTGGGCCATAGCCGTATTGGCGGTTGCCGGCCACTGTTTCAGCCCCTATTTGAAGTTCGAAGGCGGGAAAGGTGTGGCAACCGGCATAGGTGTTCTGGCGTTTATGATGCCTGTCGTTGCGGCAATAGCCATAACTGCATGGTTCATTTTGGGAAAAATGCTGAAAATATCCTCCCTGGCATCACTCGGTTCACTTGTCGTATTCATTATTGCAAGTTATATAATTTATCCGGATGTCCCTAAAATCCATTCTCATGCACCCATATGGCTGATCTCCATGATAGTCGTATATAAACATATACCGAATATCATTCGTCTATTTAGCGGCAAAGAGTCAAGGGTCGCATGAAAATTTCGATTCAAAATCTGCGTTTTGAAACTATTTTGGGTATTTTGGATTTTGAGCGAAAAATTCCGCAAAATATAGAGGTTGACTGCGAATTGACATACAATTATGAAAATGGTGTCTTTCTGGATTATTCAAAAGCTGTCGAACTTATAGAGAATACTATGAAAAAAGAGAAATTTTATCTCATAGAAGACGCTATTGAAAGACTTTTTGAAAAAATAAAAGAAAATTTTCCCCAAATAAAAACGGTAAAAATCACTATTTCAAAACCCGATATACTCCCCAATTGTCGTGTTTGCGTCTCAGGCTTCCGCTCTTATCTTTAAAGATTTTTGAAAGAGAGTTTAAATTTAGCTAAAAATATGCTATAATCCCGCTTAAATTTCACACCACAAGGACCTTATACCATGCGTATACTGATTGTAGAAGATGAAACCACCGTCAACAAAACCCTTTCCGAGGGATTGAACGAGTTTAATTATCAGACAGATTCGGCTGAAAATTTCAAAGACGGTGATTATTACCTGGACATAAGAAACTATGATCTTATTCTTGCAGACTGGATGCTTCCTGACGGGAATGGACTCGAGCTTATACAAAAAGCGAAACAGAACAATCCAAAAACTGCAGTTATTATTCTTTCAGCACGTGACGACAAAGAGAGTGAAATAGAGGCTCTCGAAGCTGGTGCTGACGATTATATCAAAAAACCATTCGATTTTGACGTTCTGATCGCACGCATAAAAGCACGGCTAAGATTTGGAGGAAGCAATGTAATAGACATCGATGATCTTAGCATCAATCCTCAAGAAGAGAAGGTTGTTTACCGAGGCAAGGAGATCGAACTCAAAGGGAAGCCTTTCGAAGTTCTGACACATCTTGCAAGACATCGCGAAGAGATAGTTTCCAAAGAGCAGCTTCTTGATGCAATATGGGAAGAACCGGAATTGGTTACGCCAAATGTAATTGAAGTTGCAATAAACCAGATAAGACAAAAAATGGACAAACCTCTTGGAATCCAAACCATAGAAACGGTACGTCGTCGTGGATACCGATTCTGTTATCCCCAAAAAAACAACGAAGATTGATTGTGTTTGTCCCGGATGGGGCTGTCTGCTGTCTTTAAGTAATCTCAAAGACAGCAGATTCTGATATATCCTCCAGTACCTCGAAAAATACTCAGGCTAAAGGCGATTAATGGCTGGAAACCGCAGTATCCGTAACCAGTTTCTTACCCAGCTCATTATAGCTTCTTCCATTCTTTTGATTATATTTTCGACTATGCTTTACTCCTATATCAAACAATCTTTGTATGATGAACTTTCGCAAGAGCTGGTAAACCAGGCACGTTATATCGTACAGACTTACCCTGATTACAGGGAAGGAGAAAAGATAGACGCAAAAAATCTGAAAAATACACTGCAGATAAGCGCAAAAGTGATTGGAGCACCCCACCATTTCTACAGTTCGATAGAGTGGCGCGAACGAAAAGAGAACGGAAAGTTTTTTCTCGAACTTATCTATCCATATAACTTCAAGGCTCAGACATACCTTCTAATGACAAAAGATATTACAGGTATGGCCAAAATGTTGAACAAAATATTGCGCTCAATTATAGTTATCAATCTCATCAGTCTTATTCTGATAGTCCTTTATGCCTTTGGGCTCTCCGCAATGCTGTTGGTTCCAATAACCCGCATGAGCAAAAAGCTTTCGACACTGAATGAAAATTTTTTGACTACAATAAATACACGTGCACTGCCTGAAGAGTTTGTGCCTCTTGGTGAGTCCATCAATAGACTGATCAACCGTATACAGACCTTCGTAAAGTACCAAAAAGAGCTTTTTATAGGTGCAGCCCACGAACTGAAAACCCCTTTAAACGTTATGAAACTCAAAAATGACGTAACCCTGATAAAAAGAAGAGAGCCGGAAAAGTATATAGAAGCGTTGCAACTCGCCAATAAAACCATATTGGAGTTAAACCAGATGATAAGCTCCATTTTGGAAATAGGGAGACTAGAAGGTGCCCATTTCGAACTGCCGCAACAGGTAGACATCATTGAATTTATCCGCAAAAGAGGAGAAGATTTCAAACTCCTGGCCAAAGCGGAAAACAGAAACCTGACTATTGATCTTCAGCCCAAGACGCTTACCGGTCTCATACAGACTACCCTGTTGAACCAGATACTGCAAAACTTCTTGCAAAATGCAATCAAATTCACTCCGAAAGGAAAAAAGATTCTTTTAAGAACCAGGCTCATTGACGATGACAAAGTTCAGCTTGAAGTAATAGATGAAGGCCCGGGAATCGATGAGTCGGTCGATCTTTTTGCCCCTTTTAAAAGGGTTGGAAATGCACCAGGAGCAGGCCTCGGCCTTTTTTTGGCAAAATCGGCAGCTGACGCCATGGGTGCTAGAATCTCATTGAAAAACAGAACCGACGGGAAAAAAGGAACAGTCGCTACACTTATCTTTACAACTACTCCACAGTGTGAACTACCCACTCCAAATTAAAATATACCGGCACTATTGTTATGTATAGTGAAAAAATCGCCAATTTTACTTTCACAATTTATCATCAAGACAGTTGTTCTTTCTTTTAAGTATTGGCTAAGGCTACATAGGTTATAAATCTCAGAATTTTATTTTCCAGAAGGTTAAGATTATGGCATTGATGATTACCGATGAATGTATAGCATGTGATGCATGCCGAGACGAATGTCCAAATGGAGCGATCGAGGAAGGAGATCCGATCTATGTCATCGATCCTGACCTTTGCACCGAGTGCGTAGGACATTATGACGAACCGGCTTGCGTAGCAGTCTGTCCTGTAGACTGCATTGTTCCAGATCCGGACAATGTCGAAAGTGTAGAGGAGCTAAAGTTCAAGTTTGAACATCTGCAGAAAGAGCATTGATGGCAAAACGCACCACCGTCATTGATATAGGCTCCAACTCGGCCAGAATGGTGGTGTTTGAGCGTACGAGCCGTTATGGTTTCTATCTTCTGAATGAGACACGCAGCAAGGTGCGTATTTCAGAAGGGTCATATGAAAAAAACGGTTGTCTTCAGCCGATCGCTATGAAAAGAGCCTGTATGGCGCTTTCACAGTTTCTTACTATTTCAAAAAGCTACAAATCGCGTAAAGTTTTGTGTATAGCAACTTCCGCGATTCGCGACGCTCCAAACAGAAAAGAGTTTATACAACATGTAAAAAAAGAGCTTGGCCTCAAGATCAAAATAATAGATGGAGAGAAAGAGGCATACCTCGGTGGAATTGCGGCTGCAAACCTTCTGCCTATTACAGATGCTGTAACGATCGATATAGGAGGAGGATCTACAGATATAGCCCTTATCGAAAACAGACAAGTCAAAAAAGTCTATTCTCTCGATCTTGGTACCGTTAGACTAAAAGAGCTCTTTTTCGATAAAAAAAAGCCTGTAGAAGAGGCTGAAACCTATATAAACAAAGTTCTCTCATCTCTTCCAGAAAGCTTCAAAAGCCGTGTGGCAG
>WFUN01000002.1 GCA_015484905.1 Hydrogenimonas sp.
ATTTTTCTGGGGCTGCGTAGTTGCGCGGGAGTCGGTTTCGATATTCTGGACGAAAAGATGAAAAAACGTGCCAAACTGCTGGAAAGTGAAGGCAAACTCGTTTTTAAAGAGGATAGATACTACAATCCCGATTTTCTCCTTAGTGACGAAATCAGCCTCTTTATCCTCCACTAATCACTTTTTTGATAGACTTTGAGCCAAAATCAATAATCTTCGTCGGCTTGCGGCACGAAAGCTGATCGGTATCGAAGAAGTATCTGAAAACTTGAAAACGAATGATTAAGGACATGCGATGTTCGGCATGGGACTCAGTGAGATTTTTTTTATTGTTGTAATAGCCATATTGTTTCTTGGGCCGGATAAACTGCCCGACGCCATGGTACAAATCGCAAAATTTTTCCGAAGCTTCAAACGTACTGTAAACGATGCAAAAACGACACTCGAAGAGGAGCTTAAGATAGGAGAGCTCAAGGAAGAGGCTTTCAAATACAAAAAGCAGCTGGATGAAGCGACTGCAAAACTCGAAAGTGCGGCGTCTTCCGATTTGACTCTGCTCGATGAACTGACTGAAACTGTCGAAGAGGTCAAGAAGTCGGAAAACAGGCTGGAAAACGAAGCCGAAGAGGTAAAAGAGAAGATCGAACCAAAACGGGAAGTCGTCACCTTCTCCAAGAAATCCAGGAGCGGATCGGAAACAAAAAACGCTCCAGAGAAAAAAGAGTTTGAGGTTAGAAAAAAGGAGAGCGATGTTTGACGAACTCAAACCACATATTGCGGAACTGCGAAAAAGGCTGGCATATTCGATCGGTGCGCTCATAGTCTGTTTCTTTATAGCTTTCTATTTCTATGAACCTATTTTGGAGTGGATGACCAGACCGCTTAAAGAGGTACTTCCAAAAAGCTCCTACATGATCGCCACAGGTGTTCCGGAAGTATTTTTCACAGCTGTAAAAGTCTCTCTTTTTGCCGGATTTTTAATGGCTCTTCCTTTTATCCTCTACCAATTCTGGCTATTTGTCGCCCCCGGTCTTTATGAGCATGAAAAAAAATATATCTGGCCTTTTGTCTTCTTCGCCTCCGGCATGTTCTTCGCCGGAGCCCTGTTCGCCTACTATGTCGTCGTTCCGTACGGTTTTGCCTTTCTGGTGAACTTCGCCGAACAGATCGTTACCGTAGCACCGAAAATAAATGAATATGTCGGCTTTTTCACGAAGATAATGATCGGATTCGGTATCGCTTTCGAACTTCCGGTACTCACATTTTTCCTCGCTCTTTTGGGCTTGGTGGACGACCATACTCTAAAAAGTTTTTTCAAATACGCCATAATATTGATATTCATTCTTGCCGCACTGCTGACTCCGCCGGATGTAGTCACACAGTTGTTGATGGCGATACCACTTATCCTCCTTTACGGTGTCTCTATACTTGTCGCAAAAATAGTCAACCCCTACAGACCACCGGAAGAAGAGAATGAGTCCGAATAAAAAAATAGCCACTGAAGAGTGGCTGAAAACGGAAAACTACAACTATACACTTCCGCCTGAACTTATCGCGACAGAGCCGGCCCGACCCAAAGAGAACTCCAGACTGATGGTTATTGAGCGTAAAAGCGGCAGAATCATCCATACCAGATTCCGCAATATACTCTCTTTTATTCCCGCTGAATGCGGAGTTGTCTACAACGATACAAAAGTAATAAAAGCCCGTCTTTTCGGCAAAAAAAACAGTGGAGGGAAAATAGAACTTCTTGTAAACAAAGAGATACACCCCGGATACTTCAATGTTCTCATAAGAGGAAAAGTAAAAGTCGGAACGACAATCATTTTCGATGAAACATTGAGAGCCAAAATAGTTGAATTGCTCGAAGATGGAAGCAGAGTAGCCGTTTTTTTGGATGCCAAGAAGAGAGAATTGAGATTTGAGGAGCTGCTTGCGTATCTTGAGAGACTCGGCCATATGCCGCTCCCTCCTTACATAGACAGAGAAGATACCGAAGCCGATGTGAAACTCTACCAATCTGTATTCGCCAAACAGGAAGGAGCTGTCGCAGCCCCTACCGCCTCTTTGCATTTTAGCGACAGACTTTTTTCCAAACTGAGCGAAGTGTTTGAAACACTTCCTGTCACCCTGCATGTCGGAGCCGGTACGTTCAAACCCGTAGAAACGGAAAAAATAACCGATCACCAGATACACAGCGAATATTACGAAATTCCTGCTTCAACCGCCAGACTCATAGACTCCAAAAAAAAGATACTTGCCCTTGGTACTACCGTTACGCGCACCGTGGAGCATTACGCGCGTACGGCCAAACGCTCAGGAGAGTGCGATCTTTTTTTGCATCCCGGTAATCCTCCTGTACGAATAGATTATCTTTTGACCAACTTTCATCTTCCAAAATCGACTCTTATTATGCTGGTCGCCTCTTTTCTTGGTCTACAAAAAACATTAAAAGTGTATAATGAAGCCATAAAAAATCGTTATCGTTTTTACAGTTATGGTGATGCGATGCTCATTTTGTGATCAAAACAATCAAGGAGTCTGAATGCCCCAGGAATTTTGGATAAAGATAACGGCGATAGGATTGATTGCAGCGGGACTGGTAGCCACTCTGATATGGGAGATGCAAAAACCGAAAAGAGATCCGAATGAACACCCTGATACGCAGCGTATGAACGATATGTTGAAGGATTGATCCATCTATGTCTTTTACAATATGTACTTTCAATGTAAATTCGATACGTTCGCGTATTGACCTTGTTATAAGATGGCTGAATGAAAAACGGAAAATAGATATTGTGTGTCTACAGGAGATCAAATGCGAACCTGAACGGTTTCCGTTTGATAGATTTGAATCTGCCGGATACAACTGCGTGGTAAATGGTCAAAAACGCCTCAACGGTGTGGCCATATGCTCGAAATTTCCTGTCTCGTCGGTAAAAACAGTATTCGGAAGCGATGTTTTGGATCTGCAAAAGAGGCTTATAGAGGTAAAAATCGACGATATGGTTATTCTTAATTGCTATATTCCCCGTGGCGGTCTGGAAGGGGAAGAGCGCTACAACTACAAGATGGAATTCTTCGATGCACTGAAATCATATACAAAAATACTTCTTGGACAGGAAAAAAAGGTTGTTCTTGTTGGAGATTTCAATGTAGCCCTTACAGACCTCGATGTTTATGACCCCAAAGCTTTTGAAGGCACTGTAGGCTTTTTGCCGGAAGAGAAGAGAAAAATGAGAGAGCTGCTTGAAAGCGGATTACAGGATTGCTACCGGAAAAAACATCCAAAAAACCGCTCATTTACATGGTGGGACTACAGAAATGCCGGAATCTGGAGAGATGAAGGAATGAGGATCGACTATATACTTGCAAACGACACAATGTGTAAAGAGTGCACTTCGGTGGAGGTAGATCTATGGACCCGTCGGCGCCGCTCTCCGACACCAAGCGACCATGCTCCTGTCGTTGCCGTGTTTGAGCATCCCCGTTTGGGCAAAAAAAACACAATACTATAGCAAAATAGAGCTCAGCTTGCGCTGCCGGAGAGATACCGTTCCAAAATAATCTGGGCCGCTATTGAATCGACTTTTCCGTCTCTTTTTTGGCGGGTCACCCCTTTCATTCTTTCTGCCGCTTCTATACTGCTGCCATACTCATCGACATAATCTATATCTCCGCAAAAAGAGAGAAGAGCCACGAAATGGCGGATACGGTTTTGCATCTGCTCTGCACTGCTTCCGCTCTTTGGAATCCCCACGACAAGCCTGTCTATATGCCACTCTTTTAAAAATGCGTCTACATCCCTTGCCGCCTGTTCCCTGTTCCTGCGTAAAATCGGCGGCTGAGGTATAGCACTCTTGCCATCCAGAGAAATAGCCGTACCTATTCTTTTCAGACCCACATCTATCGCGGCGATCTTCTCTATTTTCATCTTACTGCTCCTTGAACTTGAAATAGTATGCTACAAAAAACTATACTCCCGACTACTATAACGGCGATAGCGGTTCGAAATCTCTTTTTTGCATAGATAAATAGCGGACCCGCAATAAAGAGTAGACACCGTATGCAGAACAGACGGGTTTATTGACGATCGCAGTCCTCAAAAAGCCGTGTAAAAAGCAGCGGTTATTGTTACTGAATCTGTAACAGTCGTACCGATCCGCTTTTTGGTGCGGTAGAGCCTTGCGAGCAGTATAAAAAAGCGGTCAAAAGGCCGCTGCAAGAGTTTCCGACCGCAGTGCGAGACGAATGACGCTTTGGCTATCGCGTATTTTTCGATCATATAACCCACCAGAGCCGGCTGGCTGTTTACTTCCAGTGGCAGCCTCTTGACGTCGAGCGCATAGACGGCAAAGATATAGCGGTGGAGCCTCTCTCCTGCAAGAAGACATACACCGCCAAAACCGAATATGGTCCATAAAAGAGTAAAAAATTTTTCACAATCAACACCTTGACGGTTGCACTTTTGTGATATTATATAAAAAATCAGATTAAGGATGTTCCATGGCAGATAAAATCCTCGGCTATAAAGAGCTTTTTAAAGTACTCCTTGAATATCACATAAATTTCATAAAAAGACTTTCAAGAGAAGGGTATGAACAGATTTTTTCCATTCTGCTGATTCCTCTTGCTGATGCTGATGAAACAGAGATAAGAGAACTCGTAAACCCACTTTTAAGAGAGAGCGACAGACTATTTTACATAGATGGCAATCTCATAGCCATGCTTCCTGGAACAGACTGGAATGGAGCCCAGAAAGTACACAAAACGATTCTTGCGGCGCTTGGAGAGAGCGAAAAGGAAGATTGTGTCGTAGAATATCCTACTGACGGTACGGATGCTTTTACACTGATAGGAAATCTGTATGCTCAACTCGAGGAGATAAAAGTACAAAAGTGACTTGAAAATCTCTTGTCGGCAAATATGCAGTTATTTTCGCGTTAGAATGACTCTGCCGTTTTTCACAACAATTCTGCCATCGAGCTCTGCTTCGAAGAGCTCTTCTTTGAACTTTTTCAGCGCCTCTTCATAAGTTGGCTGTTTTGAACAAAAAGAGGTAAATGGATCACTCCTGTCAATATTCGCACACTCACCTCCCAACTCTTTTAAAAACAGATCGATACTGTATATGGCCTCGGCCTTTCCTTCTGCAAGAAGTGCATTCGTACCTTCACTCTCTCCGATCCGATGAGGCAGAACATATATTTTTCTGCCCATTTTCATGGCAAATTCTGCACTTTTCATGGATCCGCTGTTTTCATCCGCCTCGGTTACGACCAAAACTTCTCCTAAAGCCACCACTATCTCGTTTCTTACAACAAAACTCCACGGTGCAGCCTTGAAACCCGGCTCAAATTGTGACAAAACAAGCCCTTTGGATTCAATCTCTTCAATCAGTGTACGGTTTATAGCCGGATAGTATAACCCTATGGCATTGGGAAGCACGGCTATCGTATTTTCAGCGCCGGCTGCACGATGTGCGATGGCATCCACACCCATCGCAGCACCGCTCACGACAACTATCCCTCTATTGCCCAACTCAGTGGCGATCAGGGAGGTCATTTTTATCGTATACTGACTCGGACGCCTGCTTCCTACAATGGAAATTTTAGGCCTCTTGAGCAACTCCTTGTTCCCTGCGTAATAAAGAGAGGCCGGATACCGCTTCATACTCAGCAGCTCTTTTATTTCAAACTCTATCTGTTTCATCCAAAAATTGTACTATATCGTTACCAAAACTGCGTTATGACATTCGATCGAACATATAGCGTTGGAAATATAAATCACTCAGATCTAATTGCTCGGAAGCTCTTTTTAACAACCCTACAAGATCCACTGCCAGATGAAATAAGCAGTCATGGAGACAACTGCGACACCTATGAGATCTATGAAGAATCCGAAAGTCGCCATAGTCTTGACCCTGATGATGCGAGAGCTCATGATGATCGCGTTTGGAGGTGTGGCAATAGGTAGCATAAATGCATAGCTTGCGGCAACTGTGGAGATTATTAGAATGAGCAGCGTCACAGGATTGTCGATACCATAAAGCTGCGCCATGACCGGAAGGGCGATCGAAGTGAGTGCCGTATTGCTGGTAATCTCTGTCGAAAAACTGATGACCAGAGCCACAATAGAAAGTGTCAGCCAGAGCGGGAGGGTATGAACGAAGGCGAGCTTTTGTGCTATCGCTTCCGCAAGATGCGTGGAACCGAAAGCGGCCGCTATACTGAAACCGGCACCAAAGAGGAAAATTATCTCATACGGAATTGCCCTGCTATCCTCCCACTCAAGCAGATTGACCCCCGGCATGAAAAGTAAAAGCCCGGCGGCAAGCAGAAGACCCTTTTCATTGAGTCCAAGTCCGGGATACCAGGGTTTGATCGGTGTGTTGAGTAGAAGAAGAAGCGAAAGCCCTGCCAATATGGCCAGCAGCTTCTTCTGCTCCTTCGTAAATGTTTCGAGCTCTTCGGCAGCTTCTCCTATCTTCTCATCCATAACCCCAAGGCTCAGAATCCAGGGTATGATCAGAAGCATCACCGCGACGACCGGAGCCATCATCCCCATCCATCCGGTAAAAGTGGGTGCGTTCATGCCTATCGTATCGAGATACCCTATAAGCAGCAGATTGGGCGGAGTACCGATGGGAGTCAGTATACCGCCAACGCTGGCTCCATAGGCGATAGCCAGGAGAATTCTTATCTTGAGCCTCATATTCTCCGTCAGAAAGAGGCCGATAGGCATGAGCATCAGCGTGATCGTTGTATTCGAGAGTATTGAGCTTAAAAGCGCGGATACTATCGCCATGGCATAGATGATTCCCCGCGGAGTATGGGGAAAGATGCGCAGAAGCCTGTTTGAAAACTGTGTATGCAGACGGCTCTTTTGCATCGCGATGGCGAGCATGAAGCCGCCAAGAAAGAGGAAAATTATAGACTTCGCGTAGTTTGGAGTAACGCTTTTTAGCTCGATGATGCCGAATGCGGGAAAAAGAAGTATAGGCAGTAGCGAAACTACCCCCAGAGGCAGAGCGTTGTTAGTCCATAAAACCACAAGAAAAGTAACTATGCCAAGCAGCTCCGCCTGCTGCAGAGTGAATATAAACGAAGCACCGAAACCGATTGCAAAAGCCATAACGAAAGCGACGACAATACCTCTCATAAAGCCCTTCTATCTGCAAATTCGACTGACATAAAACGGACCGATAGCTCTATAAACGATACCATATCCAGGCTTTAGCGAAGATATGCGACAGCAGGTATCCATGCAACCGGATTTGATTTGCTACCAAAGTGAGTAAACATTGGTCTCCTGCCATTTGCGCGCCTGGCTCGAATCGAAACGTTCAAATAGCGCTCTATCTTATCTTTGCATACAGCTCATCTATGTAGACGACATCTACTCCTTTGAGTATCGACCCTGCATCAGCAAGCGCTTTTAAAGTCGTTTTGTGCGGATGGCCAATCGCTATGGCGTATCCGTGGGCTCTCGCTATGCGCACCGCCTTTTTCAGTTGATTATGAATATAGTCGATATCGGGTTTGTTGTCCAGAAAAATATCCCGTCCCACATAGGGGTCTCCATTGAGCTTCGCTATTTTCGGAACAACCGTTTTTGGAGTGGTTCTGCTGTCTATAAATGTAAAACCGTAACGCTTTGCGAGCGGATAAAACCGCACCATCGATTCGGCATCCGCCGTAAACCTGCTTCCTGTATGGTTGTTGATGAATTTCGCATTCGGGAACCATTGGCGAAGTTTTCTAAGCTTCAGATCTATCTGCGACTCGGAGCTCTCTACAGTCATAGTCTCTTTTTCAGCATGGTTGTAGCTGACCGCTTCCATCGGAAGATGTATCATATAGTGGTGCAGGGACCTTGCAAACTTCGGAGTATTAGGGTGCCTTGGTGTCGGCGGAAAGATCGAAGGAGTGATTTTCCAGGGAAGTGCTTTGATCTGTTTAAGCTGGGAAGAGAATGCGACATCATCAATGATGATCGCCAGCTTCGGCTTTGCCAGTGCCAGCTCTTTTTTTGCGGCAGGTTTTGCAGTGGTGCCCTCTCCTCCGGCTGCGGCATAATCTCTTATTTCAGAGAGGTCCTCTTTGCCTGCGGCAGGTTTGGCAACGGGGACCGGTTTAACGCTTTTTAGCCTGTCGCGAAGTTTTTCTATATCGCTTTTATAGTTTGCTATACTCTTCTCATACCCTTTTGCAGTATGTTTTTTGCCCGCTTCATAGCCGATCCATCCGGCTATCCCCATCAAAACAGCGATAATGACAAATACCGCAGTACCGGCAAGAAGGCTGTTTACAAAACGGCCGGACCGGCCGCCTGTTTTTCCTTTCTTCAAAGAGGATGAAGGTTTCCGTGTGGGTTGTTTTCTTTTTGCCATATCTGAATCAAAACAGATTTGCGCCTCAAATCAGGCGCAAACAGGAAAGATGTTAGTTGGTCTCTTGATCGACTATTTTATTGGCTTTGATCCACGGCATCATTGCCCGCAGGCGACGGCCGGTTACCTCTATGGGATGGTTGCGAAGGTTGTTGCGCTCCGCATTCATACGTGGATACCCGGCCTGCCCTTCAAGTATGAAATCTTTTGCGAACTTGCCGTTTTGAATCTCTTTTAGAATCTCCCTCATCGCTTCGCGGCTCGCTTCGTTGATTACGCGCGGTCCACTCACCATATCACCATATTCGGCTGTATTGGAGATGGAGTAACGCATATCGGCAATACCCCCTTCGAAGATGAGATCAACTATCAGCTTCATCTCGTGAAGACACTCGAAATAGGCCATCTCTTCCGGGTAGCCGGCTTCTACCAATGTTTCGAAACCCGCCTGGATAAGCGCACTCACCCCGCCACAAAGAACTGCCTGCTCACCAAAAAGATCTGTCTCGGTTTCATCCTTGAAGGTTGTTTCTATAATACCGGTACGCCCTCCACCGATAGCGGATGCATATGAGAGCGCTACATCTTTGGTATCTCCGCTTGGATCCTGGGCAACGGCTATGAGATCCGGTATTCCGCCCCCTTTGACAAATTCGCTCCGTACTGTGTGGCCCGGCGCTTTGGGCGCCACCATCATAACATTGATATCTTCAGCCGGCCTGATTCGCCCGTAATGGATGTTGAAACCGTGCCCGAACGCTATTGTGGCCCCGCTTTTGAGGTTTGGAGCGATCTCTTTTTTATATATTTCGGCTTGAATTTCATCTGGCAGAAGTATCATCACGACATCGGCGCCCTTTACGGCTTCCGGTACCTCAAGAACTGTGAATCCTTTCGCTTCGGCCTTTCTCCAGCTGCTTCCGTTTCTGCGCAGACCGACCACCACATCTACTCCGCTGTCGCGTAGATTTTCAGCGTGTGCATGCCCCTGGCTTCCAAAGCCTATCATCGCGACTTTTTTGGAGCGGATAACGGAGATATCGCAATCTTTGTCGTAATAGACATTAAGTGCCATTGTTTATCCTTTTGGAAAAAATTTGCGTGATTATATTAAAAGGGTGCTTTGAAGCATATAAATCATACTCTGACAAAATTTTAAAAAAAAATTCGAAAAAAGGCTGAATTTATTTAACTTATTGACGATACTAATATTTAGATTTCAATAACAACAAAGAAAAGAGGTGCAAATATGCTAAACAATCTTACGATCAAGAAACGTCTCGTTATTCTCAGCATCCTGGCGATGATTACGATATGTCTGTATGCTTTAAAAGTGCTCCACATGGACTACAAAGCGTATCGTAATGCGGATTCTATGATCAAAGGTTCCGAACTCTCGGTCAAACTCAGTGATCTTTTGCACGAGTTTCAGAAAGAAAGGGGAGCCAGTACCGGCTACTTGAGCTCCAAGGGCAACGAATTCAAAGAGATGCTCTTCGATCAGAGAAAATTTACCGATGAAAAAATCCGGATACTTGAAAACTATCTTGCAAAACATGACGATCCTTTTGCAAAAGAGGCAAAAAGATCCATAGATCTCTCCGAATTGAAAGATATGCGAAAAAAGATAGAGAGGCTCTCGATCAGCGCCAAAGAAGCCGTAGCCTACTATACATCGCTGAACAACTCGATCATAGATACCATATCGAAGCTCTCCATATGCGTAACGGACCCCAAGCTTAGAAACCTCATGAATTCACTGGTTCTTTTCATAAGCGGCAAAGAGCGTGCCGGAATAGAGCGTGCAGTGCTTGCCGGAGCTTTTTCAAAAGACAGATTCGACAAATTTTTATATACCAAATTCATCTCCGTCTTGGCGCAGCAGAAAGCTTTTTTTCACCTTTTCGAAGTTACAGCGAATACCGAACTTAAAAAATTTTATGCAACTATCAAGTCCGATCCTTCGTTTTATGAAGTACAGAAGATGAGAAATATCGCACTGAGTCAGCGAAAACATTTTGGAGTGGATGCATCCTACTGGTTCAAAACCATAACCAAAAAGATAAACGGCCTGAAAAAAACTGAAAGTTTTATACAGCAGCAGATTCTAAACAGATCCAACGAAGCCAAAAACGTTGCTCTTACCGAGCTGCTTTTGCTGACACTTCTCTCACTGGTAACGATTCTTGTCATAGGTTATATCTCAAAAAGCGTCACAGATTCCATAATTCGCTCCATACAGCGTCTGACCGGTCTAATAGAGCGGATCAACGATGGTGACCTGTCGGTAAAAATGGAGAGAAGAAATATAAGCCGTAACGAGATGGATCTGATAACAAAACTGCTTGGATCTTTGGTCTCCATAGTCAGGGAGCTTACCGGTCGAATCAACAAATCGGTCGAGATGGCCGCAAAAGGCGATTTCAGTGAAAAGCTCAGCGACAAAGATATGAAAGGCGATTTTGCAACAGCTATCCATATGGTGCAAAACGGTATACAGGCGATGGAAGATTCACACAAAAAACAGCAGATCATCAATTTCGCATCCAAACTTCATGCAATAGGAGATGTTGGCGAAGGTCTTTCTCTGATGCAGAATGAAATTTCACAGCTCATAGACGATCTGGGTCACATTCTCAAAACCACGAGAAATACCAGCGAACAATCTTCACAGAGTATCGATACACTCGAAGATATTCTTCACAAACTTCAATCTCTCGTCGTACAGATCAACGACTCCAACAGCTCTATCGAACGTCTCAACGCAATGAGCAATGAAATAACCTCTATAGTGGATCTTATAAAAGATATTGCGGACCAGACCAATCTGCTCGCGCTGAACGCCGCTATAGAAGCGGCGAGAGCCGGAGAGCACGGCAGAGGATTCGCTGTCGTCGCCGACGAAGTGAGGAAGCTGGCGGAACGGACGCAGAAAGCTACGAGTGAAATCAATGTATCGATCAATACAATGAAACAGGAATCAAGCTCCATAATGGAAAAATCGGAAAACATGACAAAAGTGGCCAGTGTAGTGGCCGGGTCGGTCGAAGAGTTCAAAAACATGATGCATCGTCTCGACGGTGACGCGAAAGAGATGTCCGAACTCATAGAGCAGATGAGCGACCAGGTCTTCATTATTCTGGTAAAAACAGATCATATTATTTTCAAATCAAACGGTTATACGGCCATGGTCGAAGCTAAAAAAGATATAAAACTCTATGACCATAGAAGCTGTCGGCTTGGAAAATGGTACAACAACGAAGGAAAGAAACGTTTCGCCAATGCGCCCAGTTTTAAAAAGCTCGAAACACCTCATCAGCTGGTCCATAGCCTGATTCTCGAAAATCTCAAATTCATCAAAGAGGATGATCTGAGGCTTGAAAATGAAAAGAAAATAGTGGAAAACTTTGTTCGGATGGAAAAGGCGAGCAAAGAGCTCTTCCAGCTGCTTGACAGCATGAGAAGAGAAGCTCACAAAAAGAGTGAGTGAGCCTTGCACTGAATGTTACGGGTCCGGCCAGATTGGAATCGAAGATGGCTGCGACCCGTATAAATCCGTCTTAAACGCATATATTTCAGAACTCTTTTGTTGCGATGGCAAAACTGTATCAAATATCCTTACTTCAATGAAGATATATTGCAGAATGCGGCGGAATGACGCTTTTTGCGACAGGGTAAAAGCGTCCGTAAGTTATCATAATGTACAATATGAAACTTCCAAACTCCGGAGTATGTACCATGGTTGAAAAGATCCTGAAAAAAGTGAAATCGCTCCCGCCTCTTCCGGAAAGTGTCAGCAACGTGCGCCGGATATGCAACGACCCGGAAGGAACCATAAAAGAGTTGGTACCGGTGATAAAAAAAGACCCTATGCTGACTGCAGATATTCTGAAAGCTGCAAACTCTCCGCTCTACGGCTTCAGCAAACAGATAACCTCTATAGACCAGGCTATCGCACTTTTTGGAATGGGAACGATTCAGGGATTTGCCATCTCCTACGCGATCAGAAAAAACTTTCCAATAACTCTTGCTCCGTACGGGACGGATCATAGACGTTTTATGCAGGTTTCCACCATGCAGAATGCACTTACACAATTGTGGGGGAAAAATCAGATAGAGGATTATCGGGCTGAAACCATGACTACATCTTTGCTCATGGAACTTGGTAAAGTGCTCATTTCCAACATTTTGGAAGAGGAGGGAAAAACCGATTCTTTCAATACCGCACTTCGCAATGCACAAACGGCGGAAGAGATCGCGACTGTTGAAAAGCAGTTTCTTGAAACTACAAGCGAATGGGTCGCGGCATTGATGTTCAAACACTGGAAATTCCACGATGCGATGGTATCGATGATGCGCCATATACATCGTCCGGAAGATGCGTCCGAAAAAATTCGTCGAAACGTAGAGATTCTCAGTATCGTCAAAGAGGCGATACCTCTTATTGAACCGCTATGCGAAAGATGCGTCCGCTCAGCTCTCGAAAAAGCCGATCTGTTTGGGCTACAGGCTCAAAAACTTGACGAAGCCATAGAGAAAATCGGTAAATGAGAGCTTTTCTGACCAGAATCGCCAAAGGAGCATACAAAAGCGACATAGAAAAAGAGTTTCTTCCTATTCTGAATGAGTTGATCAAAGAAGGCATTGTGCATGAAAGCGATACAGTAGTCCGGCTCGATGCCAAATACCGAGCCGGCACCCTCGATGTATTACCTTCCGGAATAGCTTTTTTGGAACTTATCGGGGCAAAGGGAAAAGATCTTTTGATCGAACCGCAAAATCTGCACGGAGCGAAAAACGGCGACTATGTTATCGCCCGTCGACTCTTCGCAAAAGCGGGCAGACCATCGGCAAAAGTGGTAAAGATAGTTCAGCCGGCTTTTGTATACTCCGTAGGCTATGTCAAATTTACAGAATCGGGGATCATGCCTTTTCATATCAAAACCGATCTGCCTATGGAGCTGAAAACTTCTATCGAAGAGTTGAAAGAAAATACCGTTTTTCAGGTAGACAACCGCACCTGTGAAATAACGAGAATCCTGGGATCTCTCGACGATCCGAAAGTGGATGAAAAGATATCTCTGGCAATCTTCAACAAACAGGAATATTTCAGTGAAGAGGCGGAAATAGAGGCGAAAAGTTGGGGAGACACCGTAGATGTTTCACTCTACCCTGAACGTACAGATTTACGCCATCTGCCATTTTGCACTATAGATCCTGTCGATGCCAAAGATTTCGATGATGCAATTTTCTGGGACGAAAAAAAGGGAGTTTTATATGTAGCCATAGCAGATGTAAGCAGCTACGTAACGGAAGATAGCGCCATAGATAAAGAGGCAAAAAAAAGAGGGTTTTCGATATATTTCCCACATAAATCCATTCCAATGCTGCCCAGAGCGTTGAGTGAGAACATCTGCTCATTGAAACCGAATGTGGATCGTCTCGCATATGTCTGTCGTCTCGAGATAGACAAAAAGAGCCTCGAAGTAGTAAAATACGGCTTTTTCGAAGCGGTTATCCGATCCAGAAGACGTTATAACTACGAAGAGATAGACAACTTTTTTAAAATTGGATTGCAAAAATGCGACGAAAAAGAGAAAGAGACTCTCCAATTTATATTTTCATTGAAAAAGATAACCGACAGGCTTCGGGTGAAGCGCCTGAAAAAAGGTTACGATTTTCGCTCTACCGAAGTTCGTATGGAGTTGGATGAAAACCAGAATCTTATCTCGACCCGTCTCGAAGAGTCGACTCCGTCACATGCACTCATAGAAGACTGCATGCTCCTTGCTAACAAAGCCGCCGCACAACATTTCGATTACGGAATCTTCAGAGTCCACGAACCTCCGACACCGGAACGTATCGAAAAACTTGTAGACGAACTAGGAAAGATAGGTATTTACGTAGAAGAAAGTACGGAAAATTTCCACTCTCTGGTACTCGCTCTTCAAAAAGAGGCACGGAAAATGAATGTCGAACCATACGTAGACCGCCTTATAATACAGACTCAGAAACAGGCGACCTACAGTGCCGAAAATGTGGGACATTTCGGCCTTGGTTTCGAGCGTTACACACACTTTACATCTCCGATCCGACGCTATTCGGATCTCGCCTTGCACCGTCTTTTGAAAGCTATTTTTTCCCATAATGAAAAAAAAAGAGAGTATCTGCTCAGAAATATCGAGCCTCTTTGTATCAGAATAAGCGAACTCGAGCGCGAAGCCACCCGGGTAGAATGGGATTTTATGGCACGAAAATATGCACGCTGGGCGGAAGCCAACAAAAACGAAACTCTCCATGCGATCGTCACCGAAGTTGGACAGATCCCCGCAGCCGACACATATCGAGACATACAGGGAATGCGTCTGTTTTGTGACAAAAGCGATCTTTTGCTTTTTGATACTATAGAGGCAAAAGTGAATATCGTCCACCTGGCTCAGGCTAAAATATTTGTGATAGTGGAGCGGACAAAACATCTGCTTGAAGAGGAATAAGGTGTACAAACGCGATCTCGACCGTCTTTTGCAAGAGAAAAAGATACCCAAATCCCTAATGCTTTACGGCAACAATGACTACTATATACAGATGTATACAGAGCAGATAACAGAGCTGCTTGATGCGAAAGAGTCGATGCTTGGGCTCTACTATGACGAATACGATTTTCAAAGAGCCAAAAACTGGCTCAATCAGAGTTCACTGTTTTCAAGTATAAACCTTCTTTTGGTAAAAAGCGACAGAAAAATACCTAAAAAAGAGCTCTCCTGCCTCGTTGATCTGGCATTCAAAAACGAAAACAGTTTTTTTATCTACGCTTTTACCGGTAGCGATTTCAAATCCATGATTCAGCTCTTTAATGCAAAAATGAATGCCCAGCATGTACGTTTTTTTCCACCCACCCCCAATGAGGCGGCTTCGCTGCTGCAAAAAAAGGCTCATGAGATAGGCGTAGACATCGATCGCTATGCGATTGAACATATGCTCGGTTCACTTGATTCAAATCTATCGATCGCGGTTAACGAACTGAACAAACTAACTCTTCTTTCAGGGCCTGTAGGCGTAAAAGAGATAGACGAGCATGTCTTTTCACTCGTTCCTGTGTCAATGGAGAGGTTTCTGGTCTCTCTTTTTTCAAAAAAGCCACTCGACGATCTGCTTAACCAGATCGACCATATCGAAGAAGACGAGTTCACAATATTGCGTGCCATCCAGTACTTTGCAAGCCAGTTGTTTGCATTTCATGCCTACATAAAACTGCATGGCTCTGCAGATTCAAGTGAAATTCTGGGTTACCGTCTTCCCAAACCACTCGAACAGCAACGTGCACAGTTGGCCACAAAAATCTCTTACGAAAAATTCGAAAAGATTTTCGATATATTGGCCCAATCCGAGATAGCGATAAAGACGGCAGGAAATTCGTCACATAAAGAGACGCTTTTGCTTTGCGCTTTAATAAAAATAAAATCTTTTTTAGGGTAAAATCGCGGTGCTCTTTGCTCTTTCCTTTTGATTTAACCGAAAGGAGAAAACCGTAAGGGCTAATACCATAAGGAGACAAAAAAGAATGACACGACATTATGAAACTCTCTTCGTCATCAAACCCACATTGACCGAAGAAGAGATAAAAGCACAGATCGAGGGAGTAAAGTCGACTCTGGAAGAAAATGGTGCCGAGATAGCCGCAACCTTCGATTGGGGAATGCGCAAACTGGCTTATGAAATAGAAAAGAATCCACGCGGATACTACTATGTAATATACTACAAAGCTCCCAGCACTCTCATAAAAGAGCTTGAGAGAAATTTCCGCTACAATGAAGAGATTATTCGTTTTATGAATGTAAAATATGAAAACAAAAAAGAGATCAAGGCATGGCAGAATCTCGTAAACAGAGCGGGCGCAGCCAGCGCCAAAAAAGAGGAGGCTGCCAAACCGGCCGAAACAGAGAGCGAAACCGCTTAATC
Organism: Hydrogenimonas sp.; assembly: GCA_015484905.1. GTDB lineage: Bacteria > Campylobacterota > Campylobacteria > Campylobacterales > Hydrogenimonadaceae > Hydrogenimonas. The sequence goes on from WFUN01000002.1 coordinate 16,349, forward strand.
AAGAAGAAGGCTATTCGATGTTCAACAAGGTAATCCTGATCGGAAATCTGACACGCGACGTTGAGCTGCGCTATCTGCCCAGCGGACAGGCTCTTGCAAAATGTGGTATTGCGACCAACCGCAGATACAAGGATGCAAGCGGTGTACAAAAAGACGAAACCATGTTTATCGACTTCACAGTATGGGGACGTTCCGCAGAGGTAGCCAACCAGTACCTGCATAAGGGGAGTCGCGTTCTTCTGGAAGGACGGTTGACACTGGAGCAGTGGACAGACCAGAGTGGGCAAAAGCGAAGCCGACACTCTATTACAGTCGAAAATCTGAAAATGCTTGACAGAAAAGGTGAAAATGAAATCCAGCCCCAGGGCGGATATGGCAAAACGGCTCCTGAAAGCCAGCCGCAACAGCACTCTTCATACTCGACTCCACAGACAAAACAGCCGTCTCAGGAATTACCAAGCATAGATATCGATGAAGATGATATTCCGTTTTGACATACGGTAGAAACAATTAGAAAATGTAGAAAAAGGAAAAAATTATGGCAGAAAGAAGAAAATATTCCAAGCGTTACTGCAAATACTGCGAAGCCAAAGTGGAATTTATAGATTATAAAGATGTAAACAGTATCAAAGCTTCACTATCAGAGCGATACAAGATTATGCCGCGACGTCTGACCGGTAATTGCAAACGCCATCAGGAAATGGTTGAAAAAGCGATAAAGCGTGCCCGTGCAGCTGCACTGGTTCCTTATGTGGTTGACCATAAACGTGTTATCGCAAACCCTTTCGAAGAGATAAAGTAACAATTTGCCGCTCCCTTGCAGGAGCGGTATATCGCTCCTATATCGAAAAGAACAGAATCACCCTCTCTTTTGAAACAGAAGAATCTCCTTGTCCGGTTCGTCGGCATAAAGTGAAACCGGATAGACTTGAATCAGTTCAAGGGTAGTTGAGTTTACGACAGATTCTATGGAGTGGAACCGTTGAACCACGATGTCTTCTTCCTTATTGTAAGATCCCCGGTCATCTTTTTCAAAATAGTCTATATACGTTTTCAACCATCCGTTTTCAAAAACAGATTCCAAAACAAGAAAAGTTTTTTCATCTCTTCTTACCAATGAACCGGGTGCCACCTCTTCGAAGCCAAAAAGCGTGTTGATATCGGCTAAAAATACTCCGCCCGGCTCCAACAGAGTCTCTACGCAGCCTAAAAACCTCTGAAGTTCGGCACTATCCAAATAGTTGAGAACGTCGAATATTGCGGTTGCGGTATCGAACCGCCTATTTATACTGCATATATCTGCAACTTCGACATCCAACCCTTCCGCTTTTGCACGAGCTATCATAGTCTCACTCAGATCGACTCCGAAACTCTTTTGAATCGGCAGCTCTTGCTTTACATATGAAAGAAATTTTCCGCTACCGCACCCTATATCTATGATAGATTCCGGCTTCCAGGATCGAAGTATTTGTATATAAAGGTCGTACAAAGATTGGATCTCTTTGTCGAACCCGAGAAGAGGTTCAATCTTGGCGTAGAGCTCAAGCCCCATTCACAACCTCCCCCATTTTGCTGTAAAGATCCATTATTTCGCTTTTTTTCATCAAAAAACTGTATTTGTTGGCTATTAGATGAGCACTCGATTCCATAATTGTTTCAACGACTTTTAGGCCGTTTTCTTTCATAGTCGTACCTGTTTCGACTATATCGACAATCGCATCCGCCAATCCGACAATCGGAGCCAGTTCTATGGAGCCATACAGTTTCACTATTTCCACACCCATGGCCTTTTCGCTAAAATAGTTGCGTGCAATATTTACCATTTTCGATGCTACCTTTATCTGTGGCCTGCTCCAGTCGAGCTCCTCATCATCTCTTATGCCCACGGCCACTTTGCACCTGCCTATTCCAAGATCGAGCAACTTCACGATATCCAGACTCTGCTCCTCTATCACATCCAATCCCACAACTCCTATATCGGCTGCCTGATGCGCGACATATGTGGGGACATCCTGGTTCCGTACAAGCAGAAAACGAAACTTTCCCATCTCCAAAACAAGTTTTCGAGATTCAAATCTGAAATTTTCACCGAAAATCTCTTCAAAAATTTCCAGCGTCTCTTCCGCAATGCGTCCTTTCGGCAAAGCAACGGTTAACATCTCTTTTCCTTTATCATTTTTTCCATACCTTTGAAAACAAGCAGTCTGTCTATGACCGCTTCAGGAAAAAGCGGAGCGAAAAGATCCGCATCTCCTCCTGTAACAGTTATACGTTTATCCGGAGCAAATGTTTCAATCACCATCTTTATCGGAGCGAATACCGCAAAATTTATGGCACCTGATGTATCAAGAGGTATCTTGTTCAAATCTGTATCGGGAACAGTCGGTACGTCCAATCTGGAAGATATCCGCCTGTAGGCATCTTTCAACGATTTGATGCCAGGCCATATCCATCCTCCCAAATGCCTGCCCTTTTGCATTATATCGACAGTGATCGCACTTCCTGCATCTATAACCACTCCGTCATACATCCCGAGACAGACAGCTTCTCTGTCTATTCCAAGTCCACGATAGCCACTTTTCAAAATTCTCGAGCCGGAAAGATCCACCCATTTGATAGTCTCTTTTTCGATACTTCTTTTTACCTCTTCATTGACACAGATAAAATACACCGGCTTATCTTTGAACTGCAAAATTCCTTCTTTGTAGGAGAGATTTATCAGACGCTGACCGTCATAAAAATGCATACGCGTATTTCCTATGTCGCAAAGAATCATTCGATGATTACCTTCCACCCTTCGGATTCAAGCAAAGATACTGCTTTAAAACATACAGGCGCTTTAATCAAAGCTATATTGAGCAAAATGGAGTATCCGTAATATCTTTCGATAAGAGATTTGAGCTCTATCCACTCTCCAGCCTCCCTGGAAAGCACTCTGCTTTTTTTGTTTATTACAAAAACCAGCAGATACCGATCGTGGATATCGATACCGTGAAAAATGGATATACGTTTGCGGGATCCTATAGTCTTTGGAGAGAAAGGTTCGAATCGTCTTAAAATATACCCTTTTTCTCTAAGCGGGGCAAGTACCTCTTTCAACATCCATCTACTCCGAACGGAGTTTTAAGTAGTAACGGTCATAATAGATGGTGTCTTTGGCGGCGAAAAACCAGTTTTCTATTCTCTCCGGCATTTTGAAAATATTTACGCTCGACAGATCTGTATCCGTGGCAAGAATGTATCCCTCTTTCTCAACGAGATAAATAGACTTTCCATAAATCACACCGACAAAATGGGCGAAAGGAAACTTTCTGCTCTTGACTATTTTCAACTCGCTGTCACAGCGATATATCTTACCCTCTTTGGAGAGGATATATATGCCCTCCTCGATAAAAACTACATCACTTATTTCCATATCCAGCGCATCCATAAGCTTGGGGCTTACAGAAATTATTCGATGCGGCGTAGCCGCTACAAGACGGTCCGCGATTACATCGAGAAATATCACATTGTTAAACTCTTCACCTTTCCCCACTATGATCTCTCTGATTTTGGCGCCGTTTTGTCTGTTCAAAATCACCAGTTTTCCATCAAGCGTGGGAATCAAAATAAGATTTTCAAGCATCATAGGCGATGCTATACGGATATCTGCGCTCAACGCCATATCAGATTCATACTTCACGATCGTCTTTCCCTCTTTATAGTCGTAAATCCCGTAACTGTTCCCCTCGATAAGAAACACTATCTTTTCGGTACCTGGGATGAACATAGCTGCAAGAAGCCTGCGGGGCAGATCTATTTTCGTAATTTTCTTTGTTTCGATATCATATATGATATTCGGCTTGCAATCCCCCGCAGCGGCAACCACTCTTCCCTTCCGTGCTATAAATCTGTAACCATCGGGAAGATGATATTTTTCAAGACCTTCAAAAGTTATTACACCTCCGTTTTCCAAAGTAGCGTTTTTATATCCCACTTCAGCAATTGGAGCCGCCAGCTCTCCATCGTACTGCAGCGTTCCGTCTATTCTGTTGGGCTCGAAATAGTTCTTTTCGCTGCAACCGCTCCCCAAAAGAGCCAAAAAAAGAAAGAGTATGAAACCGAAGCCGCGGATCATTCACTGCCTCTCTGTTTTTCAACGACCCCATAGTGTTCAAGCATCTGGGCCGCCGCCTTGAGGGGTGAATTTTTTGCAATCAGGCTCAGCCGTTCTTGGGCCTCTTTGATTTTTCCTTTCTTCATCAACAGATAGGCTTCGTCAAAAAGCGCAAACTCTTTGAGCAAAGCACCGCTTTTCATTCTGTAATTTTCCAGCTCTTTTCTATCAGATTTCCAGACTCCAAGATGGTATGAGGCAAGATCGGAAACTACGGCATCTTTACTCTTTTTCAAAGACTCCAGGCTCTTTATATCTCCGGCGATACTGGCTTTTTTGAGTAAAAAAAGTTCTGCCAGCTTTGGACCATTTTCCAGCAGCTGTTTCATAGCCGAAGTATCATCGGGATTTTTCTCAAGTCTCAAAAGAGCCGTATTCGCCGCCTCTCTTTTTCTCTCTTTTATATAATTCATAACGACATACCCTATACTTCCGGCAAATAAAATTGCAACCAAAGCAATGATGGCGAATCTGTTTTTTTTATAGAAACGCTCTACCCTCACCAATCCCGCAAAAAGTTTCTCATCGTGTGTAAGCTCCTCTTTTGCGGACTCTATATGCTCTTTTATGCTCACTCCTGCTCCTGCACAAAGGGGCTCTTTATAATAAACCAGACCATATCGGTTATTTTAAAAATTTAGAGCTGCCCTTAATTTTTAGTGTGTTATCATATCAAAAGATTTGTTAAAAAACAGAAGGGCTGAAACAATGAAATTTGACGATGGCATGTTACAAAAACTCGAAAAACTTTCAATGCTGAAAATCGAAGAGGGCAGACGCGAAGAGATGATTAAAGAGCTTGAAAAGATTGTCAGTTTTGTAGATGTCTTGAGTGAACTCGACACAGAAGGACTCGATCCATCTTTCAGTACGCTGAAAAAGGGTACACCCATGCGTGAAGATATTCCTGATGAAAACCCTGAAATAAAAGATATCATTCTGAAAAACGCTCCTGATGCACAAAACGACTATTTCGTAGTACCCAATATTATAGAATAACCATTTTATTGTCATGCGGAGGTAAAAACCTCATAAACTGAAAATCGTGCCTGAAAAGTTCCTATGCTGCAAAAATAGCCTAAAACGCGATGGCACACTCTACAAAAAAATCTTCCAGGCCATAACAATGATTTGGAAACGGTCGATTTAACGTAAAAGATTTTACAAACAAGTGCCAAGGATTTTTATGAGCAATATTACACTCGATATCAGAAAACTTCTCAAAAACGTCGTCGCATACAAAGCGAGCGATCTTCACCTTGTCAGTCGCAGCGAACCACAGATACGTATCGACGGCCGTCTTGTGCCTTTGAATCTTCCAAAGTTGGACGGAGAAGCGATAGAGGAGATGTGTTACTCCATAATAACCGAAAAGCAGAAAAAGAATTTCGAAGAGCACAAAGAGCTCGATTTTGCGATCCAGATTCCGGAAGTGGGACGTTTTCGTGCAAACTACTACCGGGCAATGGACGATGTTGCCGCGGCGTTTCGTGTCATTCCCACGCACATCCCAAGTATCGACGATCTCGAAGCGCCTCAAATCTATAAAAAGCTGATTCAAAGAGAAAAAGGGCTGATTCTTGTCACCGGTCCTACCGGAAGCGGTAAATCCACAACCCTGGCCGCCATGCTCAACGAAATCAATATGACCGAACGCAAACATATAATAACCATAGAAGACCCAATAGAATTTGTGCATGAAAACAAACAGGCACTCTTTTCCCACCGCAATGTAGGAACGGACACAAACTCGTTTTCACACGCCTTGAAATATGCACTCCGCGAAGACCCGGATGTAATTTTGATCGGGGAAATGCGCGACAAAGAGACGATTGCAGCGGCATTGACAGCGGCTGAAACGGGACACCTCGTTTTTGGTACCCTGCACACAAACTCCGCAGCACAGACTGTAAACCGTATAATCGACGTATTCAGCGGTGACGAGCAGCCACAGGTACGTGCACAGCTCTCTACATCGCTCGTAGCGGTCATTTCCCAAGCACTGCTACCAAGAATAGGCGGAGGAAGAGTCGCAGTCCCTGAAATACTTATAACCACTCCGGCTATCGCAAACCTTATCAGAGAAGACAAAGTGCACCAGATATACAGCCAGATGCAGCTTGGACAGGGAGAAAGCGGTATGCAGACCCAGACCCAGGTAATGGTCAAACTGGTGCAGGGACACATTATAGACAAAAACGAAGCCATAAGATTCTCCACACGCCCGGACGAACTTATCAAAGCTCTTCAATACATGAGTTGATCGCACACCTCTACTCTGTTATATTATATGCGGCCAAAATAGCCCGGTGATTGTGCATACCGCTGTTTTTTTCACTATTTTATGGTATTATTGCGCAAAAATTTTATGTAGCGCTACGTGCTGCAAACCGCCAATTTTCAAGGACATGTGCGATGAGTGAATGGAGCAGATCGAGCTGGAGAAATTTTCCTATCAAACAGCAGCCAAACTATAAAGACCCGGAGAGTGTAAAAAGAGTCGAAGAGGAGCTAAAGAGCTTTCCTCCGCTGATATTTGCCGAAGAGGCGAGAAGTCTGCAGAGCAAACTTGCAAAAGTCGGCAGCGGTGAAGCTTTTTTGCTGCAGGGAGGAGACTGCGCGGAAAGCTTCAACGCTTTCAATGCCGATACGATAAAGAACCTTTTCAAAGTTATGATGCAGATGGCGGTCGTCATGACCTATTCCAGCGGCAAGCCGGTGGTAAAAGTGGGCCGGATCGCAGGCCAGTTTGCCAAGCCGCGTAGTTCCGATACGGAAGCAAAGGGCGAAATAGAGCTTCCAAGCTACAGAGGCGATATCGTCAATGAACCGGATTTTGCACCGGATGCCAGAGAGGCGAGGCCGGAGAAACTGATCCAGGCCTACTTCCGATCTGCCGCTACCTTGAATCTGCTCCGGGCATTTTCTCGCGGCGGGATGGCAGATCTTACAAAAGTGCATAATTGGAATCTGGATTTTGTCAAAAACAGGGCCCTTGGGCAGCGTTACGAAGAACTTGCCGAAAAAATAACCCAGGCTATGCAGTTTATAGCCGCATGCGGCATAACACCTGAAAACACTCCGCAACTTCACGAAACAGTACTTTACACTTCTCATGAAGCTCTGCTGCTCGGATACGAAGAGGCTCTGACGCGTGTAGACTCTCTGACGGGTAAATGGTACGACTGTTCAGCCCATATGCTCTGGATAGGTGACAGAACGCGTGATCTTGAAGGCGCACATATCGAATTTTTCAGAGGAATCAACAATCCTGTCGGGGTAAAAGTGGGACCAACCATGAAAAGAGATGAACTCAAAGCTCTGACAGAGAAACTCAACCCCAAAAATATTCCTGGCCGACTGACCCTGATTGTGCGAATGGGCGCCGATAAAATCGGAGATATTCTTCCTCCACTTATAAGAGAGATAAAAGCGGAAGGGAAAAATGTCGTATGGAGCTGCGACCCCATGCATGGCAAC
>WFUN01000003.1 GCA_015484905.1 Hydrogenimonas sp.
ATCTCATACAGCGTTATGGGTTTTCCATTTACGACAATACTCACGGCATCCACAAGTCCGGCAAAAGAGGTTGTGGCAACGAATATGCACAAGAATATAAAAAGAGTTCCATTTTTTCTCATTTTTACAAAAACACCTTGTATATCAGTAGCCGATATTGTATCAGCTTTTTATCTAAAAGAAACTATAATGCTTTAAATTGGCTTCTTTCATAAGAAGTTCGATAACGCTTTATGCAAAATCTGCCGATTTGAAATTTGGATTGGAAAAAGTGGCAGAACGCTTTTGTCTGCTCCGATATGGCATTAATCGCTGTTGCCACTTTACGGAGAGTGATTTAAAGTGCAGATTTTTGTGTAAAGCAGGCTAACAATTTTCTTAAGGAATCGATCATGGTAGTGACACGTTTCGCTCCGTCTCCGACGGGGTTCTTGCATATTGGTGGTCTCAGAACGGCTCTTTTCAACTATCTGTGGGCGAGGCGCAATGATGGAGAATTCAAGCTTCGTATCGAAGATACCGATATGAGCCGCAACTCTGCGGAGGCGACCAGAGCGATACTGGAGGCTTTTGAATGGGTAGGTATGGATTACGACGGTGAGCCCATATACCAGTCCGATCGCTTCGATCTTTATCGCAGTTATATAATCAGACTGCTGGATGAAGGCAAGGCATATTACTGCTATATGAGCAAAGAGGAGCTGGATAGACTCCGTGAAGAACAGATGGCCAGAAAAGAGAGACCGAGATACGATGGGCGATACAGAGACTTTACGGGTGAGCCACCGAAGGGGATAGAGCCGGTGGTTCGAATAAAGGCGCCGCTCGAGGGTGAAATTGTATTTGAAGATGGCATTAAAGGTACTATAACGATCAGTGCGGATGAGGTTGATGACTTTATCATTGCCAGAAGTGACGGTACGCCGACATACAACTTTGTCGTAGCCATAGACGATGCACTGATGGGGATCACAGATGTTATAAGAGGAGACGATCATCTTTACAATACGCCAAAGCAGATCGTTGTCTATGAGGCGCTCGGTTTCAAGCTTCCTAAATTCTATCATGTGCCTATGATTCTGGGAGAGGGAGGTAAGAAGCTTTCAAAACGGGAGGGTGCTGCGGATGTCATGGATTATAAACGTGCCGGATATCTGCCTGAGGCGCTTTTAAATTTTCTTGTGCGTCTTGGGTGGAGCCGTGGAGATCAGGAGATATTTACGATGGAGGAGATGCTCGAGCACTTCGATCCGTCGGATATAAACGCTTCAGCGTCACAGTACAACCCCGACAAACTGCTCTGGCTCAATGCCCACTACATAAAAAACAGCTCCAATGAACGGCTGGCTTCACTTCTTGAGGATTTCGGAGTCTATCTTCTGGCTCATGACAAGCGTGAAATTTTGCTCGACATTTTCAAAGAGCGGTGCAAAACTCTAAAAGAGATGGCCGAGCAGATAACGGAGGTGCTGGAGACTCCGAAAGAGTATGATGCAAAAGCGATAAAAAAGGCTATGAAGGGGGATGCTTCCGAAATTTTGGCCAGATTCGGCAGGAAGCTGGAGAGTGCCGGCGAACTTCACCTTCCTACAGACTACCACTCTTTGTTGGAGGATTTTGTAAAAGAGTCGCAGATAGGTTTCGGCAAAATAGGCATGCCTTTGCGTGTAGCTCTGACAGGCCGTCTCGGTGGTCCAGATCTGAGCGATATGATGAGTATAATAGGTAAAAAAGAGACTCTGCAGAGAGTCGAAAACTTTTTAAGACATATGGATATGAACTATGCCTCATAGTATTACCAAAGAAGAAGTTTTAAAGTATCACGAGGGCGGCAAAATCGGAATCGAGATAACCAAACCCTGCAATAGCGCAAGAGATCTTTCCATGGCATATACGCCCGGAGTCGCGGAGCCTTGTCTGCAGATAGCAAAAGAGCCCGCCGCTGCCTACCGCTATACCAACAAGGACAACCTTGTGGCTGTCATAACCAACGGTACAGCTGTTCTCGGGCTCGGCGACATAGGACCGCTTGCCAGCAAGCCCGTTATGGAGGGAAAATCCGTCCTTTTCAAAAAATTTGCAAGAGTGGATGCCTTCGATATCGAAATAGACGAAACGGACCCTGAAAAGTTTGTCGCCATATGCAAGGCGCTGGAGCCCACTTTCGGCGGTATCAACCTGGAAGATATAAAAGCTCCGGAGTGTTTCGAGATAGAAGAAAAGCTCAAAAAAGCGACCAATATTCCGGTGATGCACGACGATCAGCACGGTACGGCGATAATAACCACGGCAGGGCTTATAAACGCTCTGGAGCTTACAGGCAAGGATATAGCGAAGATGAAAATCGTCGTCATAGGTGCAGGCGCCGCCGGAATAGCATGTGCCAGAATGTACAGGCTGCTCGGAGCGAAGCAGATAGTGATGATAGACTCAAAAGGGGTCGTTCACAGCAAGAGAGAAGATCTAAATCCTTATAAAGCCGAATTTGCACTCGATACCGACGACAGAACACTGCAGGAGGCGATGAAGGGTGCGGATATGGTGCTGGGCCTATCCAAAGCCGGTCTTGTAAGCAAGGATATGGTGGCTTCCATGGCTCCCAATCCGATTATCTTTGCGCTTGCCAATCCTATTCCAGAGATTCTTCCGGAAGTGGTGGCCGAAGTGCGCGATGACGTTATGATGGGGACGGGCCGCAGTGACTATCCCAATCAGGTCAACAATGTGCTGGGATTTCCTTTTATCTTCAGGGGTGCTCTGGATGTGCGCGCTACCGCAATCACGGAGGGCATGAAGATGGCTGCCGCGAAAGCTTTGGCCGATCTGGCAAAAGAGCCTGTTCCCAGATATGTCAAAGATGCATATGGAGGTATGGATTTGAAGTTTGGCCCAGACTATCTCATACCAAAGCCTTTCGACAAAAGAGTGTTGGTCTGGGAGTCGTCCGCTGTTGCCAGAGCGGCCTATGAAGAGGGTGTCGCACAGATAGAGAGTTTCGACTTTTGCAAATATCGTGCGAAACTCGCTGCCGGAATAGATCTGATTATGGTGGAAGGGTGCTGACTTATAGAGGATTTTCCAGTGTTATCTGCACAAGAGTGTTTACCAGCATAGCTATCTCTTCTATCTTTTCGACACTCTTTTGATTTATAAATTTTTCAAAGCTCGCTTCAAGCGCGGCATATCTCTCTTTGCACTCATGAAGGTAGTTTTGCAACGCCTCTTCTATAGTCTCGTCTTTGCGTTGGTAACGGATCACTTTTTCGCTGAGTGAAGTTACGGCAAACTCTATAAACTCACCAAGCTGCCTCTTTATTATATGCTCCTGTTCGTTTTTGGGACGATAGTTTTCCAGTGCCTCGAGGGTCTCGTTTATATGCAGATATTTTATAGCAGAGTGCATAAGTTCGACGGTTTCGCTGAATGGACGATGGTTTTTTTCATGTAAAATTATTGCAGCGATTGTAAATTTCAGATATGGAAGATGGTGGAAAAAGCGGTTTATGCGGTTCTCTCCTTCGACAATAGTTTTGATGGACTCTTCCGGTGCGGCCTGCATCAAAACGGAGAGATCGCTTTTGTAGCGCAGAAGTGCAGGGGCGTCGATCTGGTCAGGTGACATATGTCTCATCATCCAGCTTATACTGAAGTTTAGGGTATTTTCTATTTCAAAAAGCATTTCATACTGTTTTTTCGTCTCTATCTTGTAATCGTGGCGAAATATCTCGTAGCGGATATCGTTGGCTCCAAAGAGTTGATTGCATATCAGATAGCTTTTTACTTTGGAGACCATTTTGTCCTCTCCCAATTCGTCAAAGTCACTAACAAAAGTGGCACCTGCATTATTGATGATGCGATTGGCTATAACAGTCGCAGAAATTTCTCTTTTCAGTGGGTGGCTGAGAATTTCATCTTCATATATGGTCGCAAAAGTTTTTGGAAAGTATTTAAGCAGGTATTCCTGAGCAAATGCCTCATCCGGAAAATCGCTTTTTAAAAGAAGCTGTTTTAGAAATATTTTTGTATATGAAAGAAGTGTTCCGAGTACCGGCCGGACTATTCCCTCTTTTTCATCGAGTATCTGCCAGATTTTTTCATCTTTGGGAATATGAAACTGTTTACGGCTGAAAATTGGAAGCTCGCGTTCAAGCAGAGCTATAGTCTGCAGAAAAGAGACAATGTCGTTGCGGCTTCTTCTGTAGTCCAGAGAGATCGCGAGCGACTGATAGTAGTTTGTCCACAACACACGGTTGGTTACCATTTGGGCCTGTTTTTGCAACGCATCAGTCCGGCTGGCTTCGTCAAGCTGACCCTTTTTTACAAGGCTGCCAAGAGTTATTTTGAGATTGACCTCGTAGTCGCTTGTGTTTACTCCGGCAGAATTGTCGATGGAGTCGAGGTTTATAAAACCCCCAAGTTTTGCATACTCTATGCGTGCCGGAAGAGTGAATCCGAGATTTCCCCCTTCGCATACGGCCATAACCTTCAACTCCGATGCGTCTATGCGGACATTTTCGTTCTCTTTGTCTCCGACATCGAGATTGCTCTCCCAGCTTGCTTTGACATATGTGCCCACCCCTCCATTGAAAAGAAGATCGGCTTTAATGCGCAAGACTGCACGCAGCAACTCTTCGGCACTCATGCTTTTACGTGAAGTCCTGATCAATTTTTTTATTTGTGGTGAAAGCAGAATCTCTTTCTCGTCCCTTCTAAACACCCCGCCCCCTTTACTAATTTTCGTCTTGTCATAATAACCCCATCCTCCTTTGGGGCTCGCCTGAAAAAGACGTTTTCTCTCCTCGTATGAGACTTGGGGGTCGGGGTCCGGGTCTATGAAAATTTCATTGTGGCTGATAGCGGCAAGCAGTTTAAAGTGTCTGCTCAGAAGCATTCCGTTACCGAAAACATCACCGTTCATGGAGCCAATTCCGATGATGGTTACAGGAGTCTCGTATATGTTAATTCCCTGCTCGATAAAGTATCGCTCTACCGAACGTATGGCTCCTTTGGCGGTTATGCCCAGCTCTTTGTGATTATACCCCTTGCTGCCTCCGCTTGCGAAGGCATCGCCCATCCAGAAGTTGCGTCGCGCAGCTATTTCGTTGGCTTTGTCACTCATATTCGCCGTTCCTTTGTCTGCGGCAACGACGAAATATGTATCATCGCCGTCATATCGTATGATATGTTCGTGTGTAACGACATTGCCATCGTTGTCGATATTGTCAACCATATCCAGCAAAGCATCTATGTACATTTCATAAAAAGCGGCGAACTTCTCCTTTGTGAGCCTCTCTTTTGACTCTTTTATTATAAAACCTCCTTTCGCCCCGCGAGGAATGATTATGGCGTTTTTCCCTTCCTGCGTAAGCATCAAAGAGCGAATCTCGACACGGAAGTCTTCAAACCGGTCGCTCCATCTTATACCTCCGCGGCTCACTCTGCCCATTCTAAGATGAACGCCGCTGAAATGGTAGTGGTGCACGAAAACTTCTATATGCGGCTGTATCCCTTTTAAGCGACTCTCTATCTGATCAGTATGAGTTTTGAAAGCGATACTCTCTTTTGCAGCGAAATAGTTGGTGCGTACCATTACCCGTATCATCTCAAAAATCGTTCTGATAACCATGTCTTCTGTGATGTTTGTAATCGGATGGAGCATCTGTAAAATTCTCTTTTCGATTTCAGCCATCTCTTTTTTTCTCTTTTTAAGAGTCGGATCGAATTTGAGACAAAAATATTCGAGAAGAGTTTTTGTAATTTCATGATAACGGATGAGAATTTTTGTGATTGTGGCTTTGTTGAAGGCCAGCACCAGCTGATTTTCAAAATCTATCAGTGCATACAGAAGCTCCAGCTCACGCGGCGAGAGATTTTCAAGAAGCGTCATCTGAAGTAGAGGGGTATTGGAGATAGTTGGACGATACAGCATCATTCTTATTAGGTCGAGAATATTTTTTGCAGCTTTTTTTATATTTCGCAACTCTTTGTTGCCGATTCTGTATCGGCTTACAAATATCTCTCTCTTTTCATATTCCATTTCGTATGAAACTTCACTGTGCACATCGAGTCCGATATTTTTCAAAAGAGGCACTACCTGTGTCAGCATAAAGTGTGTTATGCCGTACAGTTTCAAGTACAAAACTCCATTGTCTTCTATGAACTCGGCTGCAAAAGGGTGCGACGAGAGCTCTTTTTTTATGGTTTCCGAAAGCTTCAGATCGTCACTATGCAGAAGTTGAAGGCAGGCCTGTGCATATTTTTCGTCGAGGTTCATCCGCTCTCCTTCTTTTTCTAATGAAATTTGCCCCTGTTTATATTGTATGCATGCCATAGAAAGATAAATCCGGTCTAATTCCGGTTCAATATGAAGATCCAAACGGTTCCAACGGGGTATTTCATGGAGTCTCTGCCGGATCTTTCATTTGGCTTTTTTTAATATTTTTGTATTTTTCGGAACATTTTTAGTATATCTATTTGTAGCTGAAGAAATTTTTCATTTTGGATATAGGAAAGTGTGAGAGCCCAAAATAGCAGATAGGTACAAATGATCTGTTGGAAAAAGTTTTATATCCCTATTTTGTTTGTACCCAATTTACATAGAATATACAATATTCCGTCAGACTCTTTTTATATCGGCCGCAAGACGTAAGAAACGCTTTAACGACTTTTTTTCGCGCCATCCCATGCGATAGTATATCAGTTCAAGATATTTTCTGACCTGTTCCGGCGTAATACCATGCAAGGATGCATGATGCTTGAGAATGTAGGTCGGAATTTTCTGTGGCCTGGCAAAAAAGTGACGCGTAAATTTCTGTATGCGTGAAAAGTGGCGAGGGTGTGCACACAATCTTGCAAATACGAAAGGCATTCCCTCTCTCTCTTTCCATGCGGCAGCCAGATCTATCGATTCGCCTGCTTGGTTGTGGTAGTAGCTAAGAGCTTTGTCTCCTATTACCACTTCGCCTTCAAGCTTCAGTATTTTGGCGAGAATGTTTGATGTAT
>WFUN01000004.1 GCA_015484905.1 Hydrogenimonas sp.
ATCCATTTCACGCCTCTTAAAAGAGATAGAGTCAATGAAAACGATCTCACAAAAATCACGGCTGGTTTCATAGATGAAATATTCAAAAGATAGAGAATATCAATTCCATATCAGAAGAAAACGCAAAAGGGTGGAAGAGATAACGAAAGCTACCCAAAGGCTATCCATTATGGCCTCTGAGCTCGATAGAAAACTCCGTTATTTCAAAACGGATTGACGCTTGCTACTGCTTCTTTCGTTTTTCCATCCGCTTTCTTACGTGCGGATCGAGATAACGTTTGCGAATACGGATATTTTCAGGAGTTACCTCTACCAGCTCATCCTCCTCTATCCACTCCATCGCACGCTCCAGATTCATATTTCTGGGAGGAACGAGGACGATAGCATCGTCAGCCCCGGACGAACGGACATTGGATAGTTTTTTTCCTTTTATGGGATTCACTTCAAGATCATTCGGGCGGGAGTGCTCGCCTATGATCATACCTACATACACCTCCGTCTGCGGTTTGATGAAGAGAGTGCCGCGCTCTTGCAGATTAAAGAGCGAATAACCAAGCGCTTTGCCATTTTCCATAGAGATCAAAGCACCATTGGCCCTGTGCTCCACATTTCCTACAAATGGCCTGTACGCCAGAAAAGAGTGGTTCATTATACCCTCTCCTTTGGTATCGGTCAGAAATTGAGTCCTGAAACCTATAAGTCCCCGCGCAGGTATTTCAAACTCGATACGTGTTGTTCCATCCGGCATAGGAGACATGGACGTCATCTCGGCTTTTCTACGTCCAAGCTTTTCTATAACGGAACCGCTAAACTCTTCCGGTACGTCAATGACAAGGTGTTCATAAGGCTCCAATTTGACACCATTCTCCTCTTTTATGACAACCTCTGGTCGAGATATCAGAAATTCGAAACCTTCTCTACGCATATTTTCCGCCAAAATTGAAATCTGCAGCTCCCCTCTGCCGGATACTTTGAAGCTTCCTTCGCCAAGCTGTTCAAGATGCATTGCGATATTGGTCTGCATCTCTTTTTCAAGGCGCTCTTTTAGTTTGTTGGCTGTTACGAATTTTCCTTCACGTCCGGCGAAAGGGCCATCGTTGACGCTGAAAATTACCGATAGGGTGGGTTCTTCAATGTGCAAAGGATCGAGTGGCTGAGGATCGAGCGGATCTGTAATGGTATCTCCCACATCGATTTCGCTAAATCCCGCTATCGCCACTATGTCTCCCGCTCCCGCTTCATCTATCTCCATACGTTCCAGTCCTATAAATCCTATCAGTTTACTGATACGGCCCTTTTTTTGCTCGCCGTCGCTCTTTGCCAGAAGCACCTGTTCTCCTGCTCTGATACGACCGTTGAATATGCGTGCGATCCCTATGCGTCCGACATAGTTGTCATAATCGAGAGTAAATATCTGTGTTTGAAGAGTATTCCCGGCATCTCCCTCCGGTGCCGGTACATATTCCAAAATAGCTTCGAAAAGTGGCGTGAGGTCTATATTTTCATCATCCAGACTCCACTTTGCATATCCATCGCGTGCTGCAGCATAAAGAACAGGGAAATCGAGTTGAGTCTCGTCGGCATCCAGGGCTACC
Organism: Hydrogenimonas sp.; assembly: GCA_015484905.1. GTDB lineage: Bacteria > Campylobacterota > Campylobacteria > Campylobacterales > Hydrogenimonadaceae > Hydrogenimonas. The sequence goes on from WFUN01000004.1 coordinate 1,596, forward strand.
AGCAAATCGAATACCTCATCGACCACACGCTCCGGATCGGCAGCCGGTTTGTCTATTTTGTTGATGACGACAATTGGCCGAAGCTTCAGAGCGATAGCTTTTTTAAGGACAAACTTTGTCTGTGGCATAACCCCTTCCTGGGCATCTACAAGAAGTAATACACCATCAACCATTTTAAGTACACGCTCCACTTCTCCACCAAAATCGGCATGACCCGGGGTATCGATAATATTGATTTTGTACTCGTTGTAACGAATAGCCGTATTTTTTGAAAGAATCGTAATGCCTCGTTCTCTCTCTATATCGTTGCTGTCCATAACACGCTCGGAGATCTCTTGATGGGCTTCAAAGGTTCCAGACTGCTTCAAGAGTCCATCGACAAGTGTAGTTTTTCCATGATCAACGTGTGCGATTACGGCGATGTTTCTAATGTTTTGCATAAGTATGATTTCCTGTAGATAACATATAGTAGGGTTCGAAAGAATCCTAAATTTTGCGCATTATATCCAAATTTTCTTCAGAATATACATTGCTTCGAAAAAAGAGAAAATCGAACTCTGCGATTTGTATGGAACGCTTATTGCTTATTTTTAAATTCAAATTAATTACAAAGAAGGTACAAATGGCTTCATTCGCTCTTACATCGCTGCTGCCATTGCTCAAAAAGATGAAGATCGATATAGACGCACTATCTGTCTCAAAAGAAAATCCCGGCCTTTTCAAAGATATTTTACAACTTTTGAAAGATGAAAATCCAGATCGAAAACTCGTAGATGCACTGGTCGGGAATATAGAGACAAAAGAATCATACAAACTCTCCGGCAAACCGTTACCGGATATGAAAAAGAACCTGCCAAAACCGCTTTTTTCAGAAACTAAAGAAGAGGTACCTGCCGCATTTATACCGAAAAAGAAAACGACAAAAAAACCGATGCCACTCCTTTTTGTAAACAGACCCTCTTTCACAGACGATGCAAAAGATCCTGTAGTTGTAGAAAAAGAGAAAAAAAAATCATTTGTCATAATCGAATATGGAAAAAAAACTGGTTCAAAACCGAATGAATCTCTATTGAATTCACGATATATCTCATACAATTTTTTAAAACAGAATTTTGAAGAGACAAAAGCTGTACACACTATTAGATCTTCTAAAACTCTTAAAGAGCTTATACACCATGCCGATACTTTCGGTCTTAATCCAACCGAGTTCAAAATATCGGTCAAAGAAAAGCCTCTTGTCGCATCCGATAAAAAAAGCGAAGCGACTCGCCCCTCTCACTCTATCTCCATACTGCAAAGGAGCGAACCGGTTTTTTTGCTAAATCATGATATGTCGATAAAAGAGCTTGAAACCGCCAAATCAGAGTTTGAAGGTAAAAAAAGAGGTGAAACAAAAGTGGCATACACTCAAAACAACATAACATCAAAACTTCAAAAACTTTTAACAGAAACAAAAACGAAAAAAGAGACGAAACCGCAACCTTCAACCAAAGAGAAGAGAGATATATTACAAAAAGAGAATTTTATTTCTGTTTTTTCTGATTTACAAAAAGTCATTAAAAATTCGAAGCATACTGCCAAAAACGTAGAGTCCGGTTTCAAAATCCCTACGGAACCAATGAAATCGGAGTCGGAATCGATATATTTTGAATCCAGTTCTACTGATAATGTTACACATACTGAAACAAAAGGCAAAACGGCTGAACATCTAACCCAAAAGATTATTGATGCAAGAAGTACCATACGTCACTTCGCCATGAACTTGAAAGAGCAGATAGAAAATTATAAACCTCCTTTCACACGTATTCAGCTCTCACTTGATCCAAAAGAGCTTGGCAGTGTGGAAGTTACGCTTGTAAGTCGTGGCAACAACCTTCATATCCAGGTAAATTCAAATCCAGCTGCAATAGGAATAATGGCTCCCCATGGCAATGAGTTGAAAAATCAACTCGTATCTATGGGTTTTACCGATATTCAGATGCAATTTAACATGAATCAGCAACAACAAGAGAGACAGCGGCGACAAGATTTTGGCAGTAAACTTCAGGCAGATACGCAGGATATTCCTGATTTTTATGAGTCTTTGGATCTTATAATCCCTCAATATGTCTAAGGAGCAAAAATGGATGTTACCAATACAACAGGGACCAAACCGACAATACCCGGCAACGATACCGTTTTCAATCCAAAAGGTATACTGGGAAAAGACGACTTTCTGCAGCTTCTTATCACCGAACTGAAATACCAGGACCCGACCGATCCGATGGATACGGAAAAAATTCTTACCCAGACTTCGCAACTGGCGACACTCGAAGCACAGACCAATACCAACGATACGATGAAACAGATTTCGGAAGCGTTCAAAAGCTCTTCGCAGTTCAATGCCATAGGAGCCATAGGGAAGATCGCGGATATAGGAAACAGCGATATCAGGCTTGACGAGAGCGGAAAAGTCGGTTTCGAAGTCTATTTTCCCAAAGAGGCCGCTTCCGGAACCATGCAAATCACCGATGCATCCGGAAACCTCGTAAAAAGTATCGATCTACCTTTTCTCTCATCCGGCGTGCACCCTTTCGAGTGGGACGGCACAGACACATCCGGAAACCGCGTGGATGCCGGAGTCTACCAGGTACACGTCTCTTACACGACCTCTTCTGGAGAAGAGCTCGATACCAGGGCGGGGCTTTATCCCATAGAATCTGTCAGATTCGACGGCGGGAAGGCCCTTTTGAAACTCGGATCGAACTATGTGCCTCTTGAGCAGGTAAAAGAGGTGTATGGAGGCTGAGATGAATAGATCTTTTTATAATGGAATATCGGGCATAAAGACACATCAAAGCGGTATAGACATCTGGGGAAACAATATAGCCAATGTAAATACGGTTGGTTACAAAAGCAGTAGACCAGAATTTAGCTCTATATTCGCCCAAACTATCGATGAAGGCGGCAATTCACCTACAAGCGACCAGATAGGATTCGGATCCAGACTCGACTCTACCGCGATCAGAATGGACCAGGGTGCTTTACAACAAAGCGACAACTCTCTTGATCTTGCAATAAGAGGCGATGGATGGTTTGGTGTTGGCGGTATCAACAATATACAGTTCTTTACAAGAAACGGAGTCTTTTCAACCAATTCAGATGGCTATATTGTAGACGGGTATGGAAACTTTCTTCTGGGGACAAGTGCGAACAATATCGGTTCTATGACAGATCCCCAAGATCCTGCCAAAACCATTGCCGTTTTAAACAGCCCAACAGAATCCGTAACTCTCTCTTCTCCAGAATCCCAGAACAGACTTCAACTTCCTGAACGCATGTACTACCCTCCGGAAGCAACTACAAAAGCAGAATTCAAGGCAAACCTGCCTGTAGATTATGAGTCTGGACAAAGATTCAATATGAGAGCCGGACTCATAGCACCGGATGGAACCAGACACACTCTGACCCTGGTTTTCACAAAAAGCGTATCACAGCCTACACTTGGAAGCGCATGGGACTATCGTGCTTATATAGATGAAGAGGCAAATCCATACTCAGAAGTTACAGGCAGGCTTGAATTTGATGAACAAGGTGGACTCAGAAACTTTCCAGCAACTTTTTCAATTGACAATTATGGTCAGAATGTAGAAGTTATACTCGGAACATCTTCGTATGACGGGCTGGTATCGATAGCCGGAGCCGATATCGCCACTTCATCATTTACCGATGGATTCCAAGAAGGTTATTTGAATGGATACCGTATAGATCAGGATGCAAATATTATTGCATCTTTCGATAACGGCAGATTCAGCGCTATAGGCAAAATTGCGATTTTCCATTTTCAAAACGATCAGGGTCTCGAAAAGGCCGGTGCCAATATTTTCAAATCTTCACAAAACAGCGGTTCACCTCTATTTTTCAAAGATGAACAGGGAAACACGATACTCGGAGCTGAAGTTGTAAACAATGCGCTTGAAAACAGCAATGTAAATCTTGCCCATGCACTGACGGAACTCATAGTCATGCAAAAGGCGTTCGACGCCAGTGCAAAAAGCATAACCACTTCCGATCAGATGATCCAAAAAGCGATAAATATGAAAAAATAGGAAC
>WFUN01000005.1 GCA_015484905.1 Hydrogenimonas sp.
ATTGCAGTAAACTCCTTACCGCTTTTTTATTTGACGGTGGTATAATATCTTCCACAATTTCAAGACAGATATGGAAAAAAAATGATAAAAAGAAAAAGGGGCCTGATAGCGGCCGGTTTTGTCTCAGCTTTTACCGCATTGACATTCATCTGGACTCCCAGCCTGCTTGCGAAAAGCGATACGAACGATACTGTCTCGAAGCTTGAAGCGCTGAGTAAATTCACACGGGTTATCGGAACAATCGAAAAGTATTATGTAGACGATTTGACAATTAACCAAATCATAGAAAAAGCCATCAAAGGATTGATGACAAATCTCGATGCCCACTCCTCTTTTCTCGACGCCAAAAGTTTCAAAGAGATGAAAATCCAGACAAGTGGCGAATTTGGCGGCCTGGGTGTAACTGTCGGGATGCGGGACGGAGCTTTGACCGTAATTGCTCCGCTTGAAGGCACTCCAGCGTATAAAGCCGGTTTGAAATCAGGCGATATCATACTGAAAATTGATGATAAATCGACGCTGAATATGACTCTTGATGAAGCCGTATCTTTGATGAGAGGAAAGCCGAAAACCAAAATCACTCTGACCATAGTCAGAAAAAACGAACCGAAACCGATCGTAGTGACTATCGTACGTGACATTATCAAGATCAAATCCGTATATACGAAAAAAATCGGTAATGATATTCTTTATATCAGGGTGGTCTCTTTCGATAAAAAGGTAGTGACCGATGTAAAAAGAGCACTCAACGAAAATCCGCATGCAAAAGGCCTTATTATAGATCTGCGCAACAATCCGGGCGGGCTTTTGGACCAGGCGGTCGGCATGGTCGACCTTTTTGTGGATAAAGGTGTCATAGTTTCCCAAAAAGGGCGCATAAAAGAAGAAAATCAGGTATATAAGGCGCATTCGAAAGGAACCTATAAAAATATTCCCATTGTAGTGCTTGTCAATGGAGGAAGCGCCAGTGCCAGTGAAATTGTCAGCGGATCTTTGCAAGACCACAGGCGCGCTGTAATTGTTGGAGAAAAAACTTTCGGAAAAGGAAGCGTACAGATAATCATGCCCATCAACAAAAAAGAGGCCCTTCGTCTTACCATCGCCCGATACTACCTGCCCAGCGGAAGAACCATTCAGGCTGTAGGAGTGACTCCGGATATCAACGTATCTTTTGGAAAAGTGACAGTGGAAGAAAGCCACTTCTCGTTAAAAGAGTCTCAACTAAAAGAACACCTTAAAGGCGAACTCGAAAAAATAAATGGTAAAAACGGCGAAAAAGAGAAAAAAGGCCCCAAGCCCGCAAAAGAGAACATAATTACGACAAAAGAGCTGTATAACGACAATCAGCTTAAAGAGGGTGCCGATATTCTGCGTGCACTTATAATTATACAGGAGAAAAGAAAATGACCAAAAAAGAGCTGCTCTACGAAGGCAAAGCAAAGCGTCTCTTTACTACGGATGATCCGGATCTGCTAATAGCCGAGTTCAAAGACGATCTTACCGCATTCAATGGAGAAAAGCATTCGGAAGAACAGGGTAAAGGCGCACTCAACAACAAAATAAGCTCGGAACTGTTCAAGCTGCTTGACAATACTGGAATTCCTACCCATTTTGTGGATATGCTCGATGAGAACCATATGCTCGTAAAAAGGGTGGATATAATTCTGATTGAGGTGGTGGTCCGCAATATTGCAACCGGAAGCCTTACGAGGCGCCTCGGAATAGAAGATGGCAAGAAATTGCCTTTCGCTCTCGTAGAGTTCTATTACAAACGTGACGATCTCGGTGATCCTCTGATAAACGATGAACACTGCTTGATACTCGATCTGGTAAAGAATGAAGCGGACCTGGAGGAGTTAAAACGTCTTGGACGCGAAATCAATACAATTTTGAAAGCCTTTTTCAGAAAAAAAGAGTTGAATCTCGTAGATTTCAAAGTTGAATTCGGGTATGACAGAGACGGGAAAATCGTTCTTGCGGATGAAATCAGTCCGGATAGCTGTAGATTCTGGGATATAAAATCTGGCGAAAAGCTCGACAAAGACCGGTTCAGGCAGAGCCTTGGTGGCGTCAAACTCGCTTATGAAGAGGTTTTGAAACGTATAATGACAAAATAAGAGAATCGATACAAATCTATTAAAAAAGCCGGCTTATCGCATGCCATGGAACTATTATCTCTCGTTACAAAAAAAGGAGTGGTTTGTCAATGAAAGCAATTGTCAATGTATATTTGAAAAAAGGTGTCCTTGATCCACAGGGAAAAGCTGTACATCATGCATTGGAGGCTCTCGGTTTCGAAGATGTGGAAGATGTAAGGGTTGGAAAACAGATAGTAATCGATTTGAAAAAAGAATCCATGCAGTCTGCTGAAAATGAGGTGAAAAAGATGTGTGAAACCCTTCTGGCCAATACTGTCATAGAAGACTATTCGATAGAGATCGTCCAATGAAAATAGCCATTTGCCGCTTCCCTGGCACAAATTGTGAATTCGATACCAAATATGCATTTGAAAAGCTTGGCCACGATGTGGTGCTTATATGGCATGAAGAAGAGATCATCCCTTCTGATGTAGGTCTTGTCGTAATTCCAGGTGGTTTTAGTTACGGAGACTATCTTAGAAGCGGAGCTATCGCACGTTTCAGTCCGATAATGAAAGCGATCAGAGCTTACGCCGACAATGGCGGATATGTTCTTGGAATATGCAACGGTTTTCAGATACTTCTTGAAAGCCATCTTCTTCCAGGCGCCATGAAGAGGAATGAAAATCTGCATTTTATATCGAAACACCAGTACCTAAAAGTCGAAAACAGTGATAATCGTTTTCTTGAAAGGTGTAAGCCGGGAGAGATTCTCAAC
>WFUN01000006.1 GCA_015484905.1 Hydrogenimonas sp.
ATTTACCGATATCGAACTCTTCAATCAAAAAATGGCTGATTGGCTGATAGATTACAATACTATCATCCCTCATCACTCTCTTCAAATGAATTCTCCTGTACAATATCTTCTGAAAAATTATGATGAGTGCCATATGTTATGGACTAATACATTTTATCGACATTCACGATCCTTCTATGCTATACTAATTTCATGAAACCGTTGATCAGACGCACCATGTTTACGCTGAACACTTCAAAGCACGCGCTGTTTTGGCACTGGCTTTTGACGTTCGTCATTTTAGTTTCCGTTACCGGCATGCCGGTAGCTTCGGCACTATTCGCAGTGCCCGCACTGATTTTGACTGCCATAGCCACAAGCCTGCTCGATCTGACACTGGGCCTATTCGGCCTCAGCTCCATCGATACCTAACCTCTTTGCTTCCTTCGCGAATGCGACGAATGTAGCCGTCTGCATCTGCATCATATCGCCATAGGAAAAGTGCAGCCAATGGCCTATGGCGGCCATCATTCTGACGCACTCGTCCCACTCTATGATAAAAAACCCTGCAGCTCCTTGTCGAGCTTGTTGAAGTCGGCCATCGTGAGACTTTCAATCTCGTCAGGCGTCATTTCCGTCAAATTTGAAAGCAGCACAATTTCCCGTTCAAGGTCGTCGGTGATCTTCGATACGACTTTCATATCCCGCACCAGCGGCTCACGCATCTCGACCCTCTTTCCGTTGCTCAGTTCGATTTTCATTTGGCAGCCTCCTCGACCACTTTGTACTTTCCGGAAGCCTCTTTTTTCAGAAGCTCCATCTCTTTTTTACTCACCTCTTTCGTCTCTTTGCGACGCAGGATGAGAATGTCTTTGCCTGTTTTATCCTTGATGCCGATGTAGTGTGTCGCCAGAACTTTCATTACATCACCGCCGATCTGATCGATTCGTAGATATCTTTGCCGCCGATTTTTGCGATGTAGTTCGGCAGATCGATACTGTAGACCTCTTCGCCATCCAGTTCGAGATGATAGACATTGACATACATCTTCACCTTCGCTTTCATGGCGTCGCCGGATTTGAGCGTATCCACTTCCACGTCGATGGAGCCGCCGATAGTCGCCGAGAGTTTTTTCGACACGGCATTTTCAAGATACTCGCCTTTGAGGTTGAGCGTGGCATCCTGCAGCTTGTTCGCCTCGCCTATGATCACGCTGTTGACAACGTTTAGATCACACTCGAACTCCATCGGTTCCAACAGGCCGGAATCGACGTGTATGCCGTTAACCTGCTCTTTTTTCGTTTTCACGGTCGGCAGTTTATAGCTCTCAACCGTTCCGAGATATCCGATACCGGATACAAATACGTTCAGCTCTTTGACTCTCCCTGGTATCTGTCGTGTCGCCATATTTCACTCCTTATGCAAGTCTTTCGTAAACGACGCTGCTGTAAGCGTCAACGCGGTCGAATGTCACTTTGATGAGCGCCGGGCTCGGTGTCTCCTGCGCTTCGATAGTGAAGTAGAACTCACCGTTTGAAATAGCGGTCGGTGTAGTAAGATCTTTGTCCAGGTAGACATTGAAGCCGAGCATGACATCCTGCCCGACAAGATTGGCCATAAATGCGCGCAGGCTGTCGAGTGCAGCATCAAGCGCGTTCAAATCACGATCAACCGCCCAAAATATCCCGTCGATTACCGCGAATGCCGCCAGGTCGAAAATTCTCACGCGGCGAGCGTCCTGCCAGATCGGGTCGATGTCGCATGTCTCGTAATTCCAGGTTCGAATGCCTGAATAGTTGATGAACGATGTGATCTGTTTCTCGTTGAGCGGATCGGTTTCATCCTGGAAGCCTGCCAAGAACTCACGAACCGTTTTGACTCCGCTTACCGGAATTACGCGGTTTGAAATCGAGTAGCTGTATCCGATATCTTTGCTTCCGTCGATCGAAGCTCGAAGATAGGCAAGAACGACGGATGCACTATACTCGTCCGTTGCGTTAAGAGCGGTGTTCCAGTCAAGCAAATTGGTAAATACAGGCGTAACCCGTCTGGAACCGAGTGCGTCGCGCTTAGTAATCGCGTCGGCGTTGTCCACCGCATCGAGGTCTACGAATGCGCGCGCTTTGAGTTTGTCAGCCGTCGCGACAACGGCGTTTTGTACGTCGATATCCGTTGACCAGTCCCCTACGCCTATGATATCGGGGCGAATACCGAAAATCGACGGTGCGGTAGCCAAATCGTTAACCGCCGTAATGACGTTGCTTTTTTCTATAGTGGGATCTAATGCGTCTATATGTGCTACAGAAACGATCAGCGGAACGACAAGACCGTATTTGTCTTCACCAAATTGCAGGTACTTCAGCAGGTTCCCGTCCGTTGCAGCCGAAAGTTCAGGATCGGCCAATGCCGCCTTGACGCTGTCAAAATACTTCATTCCGGCCGGAACAGCCGAATCTGCGGTCAGAACCAGTGCGATCGGAATCGTGCTCGAGACACTGATCGGACGCGCACCGGTTGATACTACGTCTACTACGACACCTCTTGTAATACTCATCTTCTCTCCTTTGTATTGTGATTAAACTTCGCTTCGCCAAAAAGTCTTACGGCCCAAAACAGGATCGAGATCTTCCATCGTCTCACGCCAAGCACCTCCATCGCCTCCTTGAAAATCAGATCCGCCTCTTTTCTCTCAACTGCCCCGGTACGGTAGAGGTAGTCGTGCAACACCGCCGCTTTGCCATACTTTCCGTATGGCGGCAATATAGGCCAAAACAGGCGCGGCACGCTGGCGAAATCGGTTACGAAACCGGCAGGGACTATGTACCTTATATGCTCTCTGCAGGTTCTGTAGTATTCAAAGGGCTCTTTGAGTCTCCACCTCCTGCCGTCTCCAATCGGGGCAACTATCAATTGGGTTGTAAAACTGCTCATGTCACCACACAATCGCGTCGATTTCCTGCTCGGTGGCGGCAGCGTCGATCTGTGCGTACAGGCTCTGCTTTTTTGCAAAATCTGACTGGTATTTTTTACCAAGTTCAATTACCACGCTCTGTGCGTCTGCGACAGAGAGGTCGTGGGGCGTATTGGCTGCATCGTATAGTGTCACTGTTGTCTGCCCGAGCGCTTGAGCCAACTGTATGGCCCCGCTGATCTTGCCTATCGATTCAAAACCCCCATTCCATGTTACGGTTCCTACAGCCACATTCTCAACACTTGATGCGCTGAACGCTTTTTTGATTTCCCCTTTTTTGATACGCTTTAAGTCGTCAATGGAAAATGCAGGTTCTACCGTTCCGCCATATGCGATAAATTTCTTTACCTCTTGATAGTGTGTATTGCCGTCACAGACAGGAACGAACAGGCTATCGTTGAGCAAATATCCTGTGAGCTCTTTTGTAAAGGCATCTCTTTGCTCTTTTACAGTTTGAATATTGATTGCATCCATCATCATTTCCTTTTTATAGTTCAGCTTCCAAAACAACATCGGTCACCAAAGAGACTCTACCCGCTGCAGAAGCGGTTGAAGCAATGTTCAATGACGTTTGAGAAATATCCGAAGCATAAATACCAGAAGCGTTACTGTAACCTGTATTTAGAAATGAAACTGAGGGTATGGCTCTTTTTTTCACGGAAAAAGTTAGATGGCCATTTCTAAAATCACCAGCTGCGCCAACATAATCCATTTCAAATATCTGAAAATATTTTTCATAATATCTCTTGCAACGCAATAGTTGAATATCGGTAGGGATATGTTCAAATTGTGTAGCTGTATTTCCTTCTTCAAGTTGCAGTTCGGCGATCTCAATAAAGTTGCCGACAGCTGCTCCCCAGTTGGTTGCAGAAGTGTAAGTATAAAAATTTCCACCTATCCATGAGTTGAGTGTTGTTGTGGATAAATCCGCCTGATTCAGATAACCAATATTTAGTACAAATCCTACGGCAGCGTCATTTACTAAAGACGGATACCACACTGCATCAAGAGGTATTGTAACCTCTATTTTTTGGGGTGTATTTGCAGAAGCATAATCGAACGTAGTTACATAGGACTGTACATTTGTAGCTGTATCTGTCCAGTTTTTCAATGATACGGAATATGTCCCGACAACATTGGAATTGAACCAAAACGATAATGTAATGGATTTTCCGTCGGTGGCCAAATCATAAAGGTGTGATCCTTCAAACATATATCTGAATCCCTGAACATGATATGTTGAAGCGAGACTTGCAACGGCAGTATCTATGGTGATCCTGACGGCATTTTTATTATCGATTGCAGTTTTTGAAACAGATATATCGGCACCTGAGCCGGCAGAGGCTGATGTAAATATTCTGTCAGTCGTATATCCTCCAAATCCCGCCGTAAACGCAAAACTCTCACCTCTTTGCCACATACTGAAATCACCGTTGATTATGCGATTCTTGAAGCCAGAAAAATTGCTTCCCACCAAAATCCTGCTCATGTTACGCCACCTCTTCTATTCCGAAATTTCCGTTGTCAACAAATATCCTGTATTTTGTATTCGTCACTCTGTCTATCAGAATGACGCCTTTAAGCTTGTCTAAAAAAGCTACATCTTGCGTTCTTGCAGACATTCCGTGTCCCGACTCGTCAGCGTCATGGGCCGCGATTGAATCATCCACATATTTTCTGCTTGCCAGTACCACTGCCGGGTCGATTTTCAACTCCACCGTAGAGCTGTTTGATACCTCGATTACGACTTTAAGGTAGAGGTCTTTTGCCGCTCCTGACGTACTGACAGGCTTGTAGGTATCAGGGTAGTTTCCGATTGCGACAAGATCGCCGTCTATGTCGAAAACCCCTACCTCTCTGACGGTAAAATCGCCTACGTCGGCCGGGATGTAGCTTTCTGCAACGATCCAGTTTGTATTGGCCGTATCTACATAAAGATGATTTATCGGGCCGGTCCATACCTGATTGACAAGTGCCGTCATTGTTTCGGTAGGCGTTACCTCTACGCCCCCGCCGTCTCCTACCGCTATGTCGGTAAGCTCAAGTGTGGTTCCAAGCGCCGTTGCGTTTGCGAGTTTGGCTTTTCCGACTTCCGTCAAAATTGTGTAAAATGCCATCGATTATGCTCCTTGTGGATATACGGTCATGGTTTCGACTGAATGCAGCGCACCGCCGTAATACGATACAGAAGATACCTCTATCGGGTCAGGGAAATATGGAAACAGGGTCATGGTCTCGCCGCTTTGAATCGTAGCTCCCATGTTTTGATTGCCGTTTGAAAGCAGATATATCTCTATAGCTTCCATACGGCTTCTTGCGTTCTTCTTTTTCAGGGCGATTGATTCTATTTTTGCCAGGATAGATTCACTTAGGCCGTGTTCTACTACGTCAACCTTTAGCTTGAAATTGAATGCAGACCCTCCATAGTCGAACCACTCATCTACTTTTGCGCCCCCGATAGCTCCGATACCGCTTTTTAAGGCCCCGATAGTCCCGGCATTTCTGAAACTGTTCATAGCGCCGTCAATCAGGCTTCTGGCCGTATCTGTGTCGACGCCGCTGATATCCATATCCATCTCCCACGCCAAAAACGGCAGGATGGATTCGTGGCACGTCATCGGATCGATGTCGATCAGTTCCGGCGATATGGATGCGATATCTTCGCTGTGCATCTGTTCATAGCATCGCCAGACATCGGTCATGTAAGCCGGAAGCAGGCTCATTACGCAGCTCCCGTAAAGTTAAGCGTCATGGACGAAACTCTAATTACTTGATGGGGCGCGATATTGACCGATGCGGTCGGCGCGGTGATAGTCACATCTTTGACCTGCTCGCTTTCGAGAAGGCCGTAGAGCTTCGCCATCGTCAGACTTTTACCGAATATCATTGTGTTGGCCGCTATTTCACTCTCGATCAGCGCCCTGACTCCTGTCTCGTAGGTCAAATCGTAAAGCACGATGTCGGCAGTGATGGTAATATCGACGATTTCAGCACTATAGACTTGCACGTCATCAGTCAACGGCCTGACTTCCTCTTTATCCAAAGCTGTACTTACGCGGTCTATCATCACCGTATCGGCCGCGCCGGTGTCGGAGAGAAGATAGATTTTTACAACACCTGCCGTGTCGTCGACGATTTGCACGTCGGTCACGCGCGAATCTGCCGTCTTTGCGTAGTATTCGTACATCAGAGCCGAGCCTGCTGTCGATTTGTTCTCTCTACTCAGCCAAATACGCTCCCTGAATCGCTCGTCATCTTCGGCATTTGCGCCGCCGTGGAACGATTCTGTCTGCGTTGCGGATACCACATAAGGAAGAGGCGTAAGAATGATCTCTGTTTTGATGTCGCTCGATTCTACAAACTGTTGAAGCTCCACTATTCCTGCAGCTGCGGTGGTTCCTGCCGCGATTGTCACATCGTCGATCAATAGCGCTACAGCACCTTTGCCGTCGCCAAGTTGAAGCCCTGCCCGGATGGTGACATCGTACGACAGCGGTGCTGAAAGATCGAACGAAAAAGATGCGTATGGCTTCGCGCCCTCAAGACGTGTCACGCCGTATCTGGTTGCGCCGATATGGTCAAGGTCGCCGCCTTTCGCATAGGCGAGCAGCTGTGATTTGACGGTCTGGTTGATGCGGGTTCGCAGCAACATCTCTTCATACGCATCGACCTCGATCATCGTCATCAGGTCGTCGCTTTCGCTCGGCACATAATCGATGCCTTTTTCCTTCAATAAGGCGATAACGCGCTCAAGCTTGCGCTGTTTGATGGTCTCGAAGTCAAACGTTTCTATAACTTCTGGAGCCGGAAGGTCAAGCAGTTGCATTTTCCACATCCATAAAACTTAAATTGACGGCCCGATCTATTCCGTTCTCGGCGTACTCGATACGAATGCCTACCGTATCGCCGGTCTGAATATTTACCCGCTTGATGGTCACGCGCGGTTCGTTTTTTTCGATGGCTTCGTATGTGTAGCGAGTGGCATCGAGCACCCACTCGTCGTTCACGGTTTTGTCGATCAGCTCAAACAGGCGGCTTCCGTAACCAGGCATCATTACGCGACTTCCAAGAGGCGTGATAAGGATTCTGCGGATCGATTCGGCTGTATCTATCCGGTAAATCATGCCCGCCCCGCTCCGTCTGTCGTACTGAAGTTGGTCAAGTCTCCACGCGCATCCGTGATGCCTCCTCCCACCGACAGGTCTCCGGTGATATCGGTAACCGCTGCGTCGATGGTCACGGTGTCTGCGGCTATTGTTGCGTTGGCGCATGTGATGGAAACCGGGCCGGCTGCGACGACACTTGCACTTCCGGATGCATCGATTTTAATCGTTTTTGCGGCAGTATCGATCGTTATGCGAGTGCCGTCTTCCCATTCGATTATCTCGGTCGTGTCGCCGCTGCCGGACGGCTCTTTCTGCGATCTGTTGAAAATCCCGCGAAAGATGATCCCGCTGTCCGCTTCCCCGAATGGGCTGACGACAAGTGCCTGTTCGCCCGGTCTGATCGGAATCCAGTGACGGCGGAAGCTGTTTGAGAAGCTCATGACCGGCAAAAAGTCGGTTACCCGTTCGCCGACCCTGACGCGCGCCAGCGCTTTGCCGTCCGCGCTTTTCGTCTCCGTGATCGTCCCGAAGCGTGCAATGTTAGATATGCGTCGCAGAATCTCAGGTACCACTACATCTCCCACGCTTGTGTGTAATATTTCACCAAAAGATCGATGCGCGCTGCGCCGATGACACTCTCGTTCTGCTCTATCTGCATCTGTGTACCGGTCACCGACCGGTAATCGCCAAGATACTCGCCCTCCCCTTCCGGCGCACCGATAACCAGCAGGACATCCAGCACTTTGCTTCTAAGCGATTCTGCCGTCATCCTCTCGTCGGCCGCGTAGATTTCTATCTCGATCTTCAGTGAATGATCACTGCTGCCGGAGGGGTCGTCGTGGGTAATGTCGTCATCTGTATCTTTGACAATAATGGCCGGCAGATCGCCTTTCGAGAGAGGTGTGACAAGCCACTCGAACAGATTCGGCTCCCATGTGTAGCCGTTTGCGAGCGTGATCGTTTTTAGTCTGGTTTTGAGGTTGTCGATTATTGTTTGCCTTCGCATAGTGAAAGCTTATGATATTTGCAAGAAAAAAAATAGTACACTAAAAAAGAGGGCGATCATCTTTAGACAGATACGCTTTTATTATAAAATCATTTTTGTATTCCGTCTGTATAACGGTATAGATTGTACCGTTTATAGTAAAAACATCTCCGTTTCTAACATCCGGTAAATCTCTTTTTTTCACAAGCACTGCGGGAATAGAAGACTCGGTTCCATTCATGTTTTCCAGTAGCAGGTCTGTTTTTGTAAGGAAAATAGCGGGGGCTTCCTTGGAAACCCCACTGCTGTCCGTATAGTTCACGGTTTCGGCGAAGTCGTCAAGATTTAAGAATATATCCAAATCTTCAAGCACGTTGTCTTTAAAAGTCACTATTTGCCTCTTTTAGCTTTTATAAGCTCTATCAGCTCTGCTTTTTTCTTTTTGGAGCAGTCCTCTATACCAAGCTCCTCGCATATTTGCTCGAGCACTTTTTTCGTAAGCTGCTCCAAATCTGTATTTTTTGTTTCACCTTGCTCTTTAGATTTTTTATACTCTTCAAACTCTTTATTGTTAGAAAAGACGGCCTGGCCGGCAAGAACCATCCTGCTGCCAAGATCTTCTCCAACTCCTACAATCTCCCCGGCCTTATAGGTTTTGCCTTTGTAGGAAATCTCTTTTAAAAGCTTAAGATAAGGCATCTGCTTGTCCTTTATTTATTCAATAAAATCTGCACCACTCCTGCAACATTGGCCGCTTTTGCTGTTACAGCATGGCCTGCAGGATTGAATGGCGTTCCGGTACCATCACCTACAGAGTCGGATTTTACAGTCAGAACTCTGTTTATATGGTCGAAATATAGTTGCGTGCCCACCGTGATATCATCGGCCAAAGCCCCTTCGACCTCCACTACCACACCGCCAACATAGACGGTTACGGTCTCTCCCGCAAGTCCACTTGTAGCTGCGACCCCTACCATATCCGATCCTATTTGCAAGACATCTCCCACATCCGCATTTGAGCCAAGTGTAAGCGGAATCCTGTCCGCCTCTTGAACTATGTATGCTTCTTTAGCCATCATCTACTCCTTATTGTCCGTTATTTTTGTAAAGGCCTCTGAAATCTTCGGCAACTACACCAAAATCGAAAACCAGTTCATACTCTATGCCGCTTATATTGCTTCTGTTAACCTCTTCCACTATAGGTCTTCTGTTTGTACCTTGCAGATAGCCTACTTTTATGGTTTTTTTCACGGCTGCAAGATACCAGGCTTTTGCATCAGTCAGTTCCATATCTGTAATAGGATCATAAAGCCCTTTTACAGGGTTAACTGTACCTGTATTTTGCGCATCAGGTGCAGCAGTAGAGTTGAGCAACTGGTAAGCCGTTACTTCAAGCTCAGGTGGCACAATCAAGAATTTTGGCACAATTCTCAGCTGTCTTCCGTCAAAGTCCTTTTGCCTCATCATTTTCGTTCTTGCCGCTGCGAGAGTATCCACAGATGGAGCCGCACCGGTAGCATCATAGTTGTTATGAGTTGCGTCAAAAATCGGTTTGTCATCTTCCATTACATAATTGGCAAATTCACCAGTTCCCTCGAGGAGGTTATAAACCTGTCTGTTCTGGAAAACCGCAACTTGCTCTACCATATCTCTTAGATCATCTACAAACATTCCAAGGTCATCATTTATAAGAAGCTCTCTGCTAAATGCAAATCTCGCGCCATAGCTTTGGATCTTCCAGGTAAGACCTGTTTCGCCTTTTTCTTTATAAGTAGTATGTCCAAGCTCTTGCACTTTTTTAAAGTTTGCGCCAAAGCTTCCTTTTCTTACTTCAGTTCTGGGTTTAAAGTCTTTGAAATCGACCGCTTGCGTCCACATTCTAAATGTTACCGGAGCGCTCTCAAAGCTGTCCTGGATAACTTTGTTTTGTACATTTGCAAGGATTTTAGGAAAATCGCTTGTAGTCATCGCCCTTACCAAATCACTCTCGCTTGCCTCAAGAGGCAACCCTG
This sequence comes from Hydrogenimonas sp., assembly GCA_015484905.1. Classification (GTDB taxonomy): domain Bacteria; phylum Campylobacterota; class Campylobacteria; order Campylobacterales; family Hydrogenimonadaceae; genus Hydrogenimonas. The sequence continues at coordinate 10,054 of WFUN01000006.1, forward strand.
CAATTTTCCTAACCATGTTCTGTACACTCATGCCTCTAAACATATTTGCGTCTTCGTGTACATCTTTGCTGTTAAGTCCAAGTCTTAAAAGCAAACCGTCACCCATGGCTCTTATCATGTCGTTTCTGTTTTTGTCACTCTCTTTGCCAGGATACGCTATAGGCTGCCTATTCGCTCTCTCGTCCAACAAATGTCTCAAGAAGTCTTCCTTTGTTTTTGTTCTGTCTTGCAAAAATCGCTCGAGCACATCAGCGCTTGCACCATACGCGATTGCAAGCTCCTGAAGCTCGGCTTTTCGCTGAAGCTCTTCGTTCTGTTTCTCAAGCTCTCGTTTTTTATCATCCTCATTCGCCATCAAAACTTTTAATTCGGCAAGCTCACGCTCTTGCGCTTCACTTCGCTCTTTGAGCGATTCAAGCTCTTTCAGTCTTTTAAGCTGTTCAGGTGTCATCTCTCCTCCTTCTAAGTTTCTTCCTATTGTCGCACCTTTATCAAAACCGATACCGACTGCACTAAGTTCCCTTATTTCAAAGTCGGTAACAGTCACCACATCCGGTTCGCCTACTCTCTCTTCTATAGTTACGGCATTAACTTTGTATCCTATGGACACATCGCTCAAAATTCCATCCCTATACTTCTCGAACACCGCAACGGCATCTGGTGTAGAGCCGAAAACCACGTCAGCCTTGAGCTCTCCATCCTCTACGCGAACATTTTCGACTCTGCCGATTGCGTTATCGACCGAGCGGTCGTGATCTTTAAAAAAGGTAGTCAGCCTCTCCCACTTTGCGCCGCTTACGTCAAGCTTTTCTATGTATCTCTCACCGCTCCACCAATCTACCCTCTCTCCCTCATTCTCTTTAGAGACAAGGATAAAAGGGATTTTTCTTGCCTCTTCATCTATTAAAGATAAATTCGGAGACGCTCTTCTTTGTATCTCCTGTCCTTCAATTTTGTACTTCTTCGCCATTGTCCTCTCCTAAGATTTGTTTTTCAAGCTCTTTTTCTCTCTTTTTCTGCAGTAACACCTCTTCAAAATCTTTTCCTCTGCTTGCTATTACCTCACTCTTTGTAGTAAGCCCAAGAGCAAGCTCAAGTTCTATCGCTTTCATATCTTTAAGCGGATCTACCCATTCTCTTGCAGGCGTAATCCACTTAGGCTTTATAAACTTTTGCCTGTTTTTAAAATAGGCAACTGGATTTATGCTTTTCAACCTGCCTGCCATCACCATTGTGTCCAGCCAAGTTTCAAAAATCGGATTTAGCGTATAAGAGATAATGTGCTGCTGTTCGTAGTCAAATCTTTTGTTGTCCTGAATAATTGCTGCTCTTGCACTGCTGAAATTCACTTCACTAAAATCCCTAAACGCAAGTTCATAACTTACATTTCTCGCAACAGCCAGCATCCTCACAACTGTTTTTACAAACTCTCCGTATGTTCCGCTTACTACATCCGGATCAAGTTTGCCTATCTCTTCTCCGCGTCTGAGATAATGCACCATTACGCCGTTAATTTCCTGTATCTTTTCAAAATCCCCATCATTTACCACACTGTTTGCAAATCCCGGCGCTACTTCTTGTTTGACATAGTAGGCAATATTCGCTCTTGCCCTTGCAGCCTGTATCGTGGCAGTCTGAAAAGCACTAAAGTTTTTAATGTCTATAATCGCCTGTTTATATTCGCTTATGCCTCTATACTGTGTCGCTCTTTCAGCTTTAAAATAGTTAATTACATCTTCTGCGCTAATAGCCACATAACTAAGTTTCAGGTCGTAATCGCCATTTACTATATGAATCTTTACTGGCCTGCCATCTTCGTCTATCTCTATTCCGTCAATTACATTCCAGTCTGTTTTAAATTTGTTCAGTCTGTCCGCTTCGATAAGCTGCAGTTTCAAAGGGAAGTTTTTGTCTCTTGTAATTTTTTTATAGATGAATATCTCCCCGTCAACCATTCTCTGCTCTAAAATCAATCTTTGCAGATCTGCAAAATTTAGTCTACCGGTAAGGTCGCAATTGTCTCTTTTCTCCCATTCCTGCCAGAGTTTTTCTACCTCTTCATCTACTCTTTTACTTCCTGTTTTACTTTGTAGTTTTATACCTCTGCCAATAACGTTATTTACGATAGTTTTGTCTATATTGGCCATAATAGGGTTATTTCCATGCAGCCACCTCGCGCGTGCCCGTAAAATGTCTCTATCTGGTGATGCCGTGGTTTCAAAAGGACTGTTTGCATTCCAAAAGTCTCTGTTTGCTTTTGTAATGCGTCCGCCTTCATAAAAGGCTCTTTTTTGTGGCTTTCTAAAAATAGACTTGAATTTACCCAAAAGAGACAAGCGCATTTCTCCTGACCGGTTTCGAGTTTTGTCCTGGAACATAGTCTCTGCCGAAATTCTCTATCTGTATGAGCAGATACTTTTCTCTCTTGTACAGAACCGGCAGATCGACATATGTCATCTTCCTTCCATCTATTTCATAAGAGTGTGCAGTACCGCTCTCCAGCTTCTCTATCGCACTCTGCACGCGGTCAAGATGCTGCCCGAGACTCTTCGCCAAAACGTATCCTTATCCATTTTTGGCAAATTTTTACAGATTTACGGAGAAAAAAGTAGTGTACTAAAATTAATCAGTTTATAAACACATCTACCCTATCATTTCATAAAGACTATTTGCTTGAAAGGCAACTAAATGCCTCAACAAAATCATATCATTCGAGTTATTTTTGATATTTGGTTCGAATCAGATGTCCCTGGTGAAGCTTTATTGGGAGATGCTATTAAAAAATTTGATTTGCCCAATGTTCAAAATCTGCCGCTTTTATCGACCATTCCAGAATTCATAAGGAAAAATGACCCAAATTTCAAATATCAGCCAATCTATGAGCTTTCCAAAGAAGGTGCAGATATCAAAATTCTCATTGGGACATATTCCATAGGACTCACTGTCGCGAAATATGAGAGTTGGGAAGAATCCATAAAACCTTATATTCAGAAAATTAATGAATTATTGCATCATATAAGCTTTATAAAAAAACCGATTCGTATGGGATTGAAATATATCAATTTTTTTGATGATGAAAATATATTCGAAACAAGAAATATTGAAATAAAAATAAACGAGACACCAAAAAGGTCAGAATTAATTACTATAAAAATCGATGATAAAGAGACATCTCCAAAAACCGGTATCGCAATTCGCAATCATCAACAGATAAAAATCGACAATCAGGATAAAAGCGGTTCGATTGCTGAAATTGTCGCCTATGAAGAAAACTTTGAACTTACAAATATATCGGATATTGCAGAAAGCCTTCACAATAAAATCAAACAGTTGTATGGAGAAATAGCTCAATGTTAGAAACAGTAATATTTACAATCTCTACCCAATTATCTACTGAAATGCTTGATGCAGATAATTTAGCTAAAAAATACTATGATCCATATCATATCGAATACAACTACAAAAATACTCATATGCAACCAAACTTGCATTCCACATCTATTGATACCACAAATATTGATCAGGATTCTTTGATTTTTTACAATGAAGTAGAAACGATAAAAACATTGCTGAAAGAGAGGATCAATATTGAATTTTCTACCTATTGGTCTCCAGAAGATATAAAAAATGACAATCACACACTTTTTATCAAATGTGATATTCCAAAGGAATTAGAGGAAGATTATGATCTATTGTGGGATTTTGAAGTGAGTTTATATACACACCTGAAAGATTTTTTTGCCCAATCAAAAAAAATAAAGATGATTGCCCTTCTATAAATATGTGCCATCAAAATAATGCAGACAACCTTTGTGAACTTACAAATCAATGGATTAATACCCATATGACACAAAAAGCTCCTATCTTATGCCAAGATCATGATTTTTTTGCAAGACAATTTTTCAGCAGACTCTATTATGCATTGTTCCACAAATGCATCGCACAAAATCAAGAGTTAGCAAGCAGTAAAGCTTCCAACCAACATGAAATAATTGAAAAAAAATTGCAACAATCAAACAATGATAAAGTTTATCAACTTTTCAAATCTTTAAAATCGCTTCGTGTCTGGGCAGATTATCAACTGACTGATCCTCCAGAATCAATAAAACCTAATAAAATGAAATACCGCCAAAATCAAGTTTACAAAATTTTACGGCAAAACTTCTCATATTAAATTCAAAACTCAAAATACCCCTTCTCCTGTAGCTCTTTCTCTTTTTGCTTATAAGTCTCGCTCTCTTTCAGGATATTCTCTATTACTCTTTTTATCGGTACCCCCATATCTTTTGCCAGCTCAACCAAAACGAAATTTGTCTTTTGCGGAACCGTTACATGAAACGTAATAGCCTGAGTCCATATATTTTTCTGCCTCTTCAAATCTGCTCCTTTAATACTCGTCCATATAGTCCGATGCACTGTTTGCCGGCTGCTTCTCGCTCGATTTTCTCTTTTTTATGCCATTTGATTTTCTCAAAAATCTGATCCCCAACAACTCTCCTAAAAAAGTGTTATAAACCCCACAGTCCCAAAGGTGGTTGGCAGCTCTTGCATATCTTTTCTTCCAGATATATTTAACGGCTCCGGTCTTTTTGTTCACCTCTTCCGCTTTGTATTCGCTCGTATATTGTTTTGCGAAATCTTCTCCGGTTTCATTGTGTAGGGTTAACACATTGTCCTTATTCAAGTTTCCTTCTTTTGCAGTTGCAATGGATCTGTCTATGTTCGCTTGCAGCATATCTTTAAAGTATTCGGTGTTTATCGTGTAAAGCTTCAATCCTGTTGCAATATTCACCCCGTCTTTTTCTTTTGCAACTGGAGAAACTCTCCATGGACCGGTCAACTTTTCGGCACCTTTTATAGGGATACAGATATTGCTATGCATCGCGCAAAATTCATAAACCTCGTCCGTCCTGTAACCGCTGTCTATTGCGCAGACTCTTACCATATGCTTATTTCCATCTTTGTCATCGTAATAGGTGCTAAAAATATCTTCCAAATCTATCCAGTTCTCTACCCTTCCGTATCTGATCACATGCTTCGAGTTACCATACTGTAAAGCTCTTACCTCATACCAAAAATGATCCAGCTGCACATCCACGCTCATGACCAAAAATGCCGTGTTGGGAGGAGTGACGCCTGGATAGAGCTCCCCCCTTCGCAGCAGGAGAATATCATCTGTTTCTGTCGCTTCAAAAACCTCCTCCCAGACACTGGCATCCCTGGTATTCACCCAAGTTTTCATAAGGCGGCTGTCACCCTCTTTCATGGCCTTTTCCGCTTTGAGATACTCTCTGAATATCTCTGTCCACCCCAAAAAACCCAACGGAGAGTAGTATGACGGTATTCTATAGCCTTTATGCGGATGACCTGGGTTTTGCGCGATCCACTTCGCCCCGTTCTCTTCACTCATCATCCACGTTTTGTTATGTTCGTCTATGAGCTCTTTACAGTGGTAGCATTTATATCTCACCTCGCCAATTAGCTCGAAACTATCTTTGTCATACTCGTACACGAAATGCTCTTTTTCAAATTTTATAAGCTCTCCACAATGCGGACACGGCATGAAATATTCTCGCCTGTCGCTATCTTCATACTCCTTCTCTATTTTGCTGCGGCCTTTTGTAGTAGGAGTAGAGTTGATATATATTTTCCTGTTGGCAAATCCGTCGGTTCGTTTTTTGGCAAGCGTAACCGGATCACCCTCCCCTTCTACATCGTCTGGAAAACCGTCTACATCGTCCAGATGAAGGATTCGGCAAGATAGAGAACGAAAATTCGCGGTAGAGTTTGAGTATCCGAAGTTCAGACTGCCACCCGGAAACTGAATCGATTCAGCATCGCCTATATCATTTTTTGTTTTGCCATTCGTGATCTTCTTGTCGAGATCTTCTACAGCACGTACTGAAGGAATCAGTTTCATTTTCCTATGCTTTTTTAGTAGGCTCTCTGTAGGTAGCATCAATAGCATCGGACATGGATACAGATCCATATAGCACATCAGAAAGTTGTTGCCAATCTCCGTGCCGCCTATCTGTGTTCCTTTTATTACTTTCACCTGCTGCACTCGATCATGTGGGCTGAGTGCGTCCATAATCTCCCTGGTAAATGGGAATCTACTCGTTCTCCATTTTCCCGGCTCTGCACTCGACTCTTTTGGTAAAACTCTCTTTTTGTCGGCCCACTCGGAAACAGTCCACTCCGGATCTGGCTTAAGTCCCAATCTAAAAGAGTTTAGATAGACAGGATTCACGCCCATGAAAGATTCTCCAAAATCTGAATTATTTCATGATGCAGTATCCCCTTGATTTCATCCTTGCTCTTGCCTATAAGAACGGAGGAAACCCGCTCTGGCAAAGATAGAAAATTGTCCCTCACTATTCTGGCAGCTTCGTATGCCTCTTTCTCAACCTGTTTTACAGGAACAAGCTCGCCAATCTCTTTTTTGTACGTTACCTCTTTGATTTTCGCATTGAATATTTCACTGATCGTCCTGGCCTGATTCAGATTCATCGTCCCAAGCATTTCGTCAAAATCTCCAAGCTCGACACCCGCACTTTTTGCCTCTTCTTTCAGAAGTTCTATCTTTTTTTTCTCATCCTGCAGCCTTTTTTCGTAGTCTCTTTTCTCTTCTGGGCTCAAATCTGCTATCGACTTTTGCGGCCTCATCTCCGGCGCAAAAAGATCAGGTTCTTTTCTTCTTGACTCATTTGCCAAACGCTGAGCATCTCTCGATGGATCTTTGTGCTCCTCGATGGCCTCAATCGCTTCGTCAGGAATAATCTTTCCATTATGCGTCGGGATCACTCCATTCCGAACAAGTTTGTTCACATAGCTATGTGACCTGCCTATCATTTTCGCGAACTTTCGTTGAGACACCATCAAAAACCCCTTGTCAAGACACTTGTCACCGCTTACACTCTCTCATATGTCAACCAAGTGGACATCCGGAAAACTGCGCGCTTGCCGCGTTCGCAAGCTCCCGCGCGAGGTATATTGCTGAGAAGGACCCGCAAAATCGGCACTACTTCAGCCTCCCAAGATAAAAATCCAAGTTGTGTCTGAACTCTTTTTCGTAACTCACTTCTACCTCTTTTTGAGCTTTGCCCAATATCTCTTCGCTAAACATCTGTGGCACTGACAGGGTCTTCTTTGATTCGAGATCCATTCGCTCTTTGCTTATACGGACAAAGACGTGCATGTTGTTATTTTTCCCTCTGGCTATAAATGCGCCCCTGATGAGTTCACGGCCGCTATTTCTTTTGATAAGGACACTCACGCCTCTACGTTTCTGCCTGGCCCCAAAGTTGATTACACCCACTGTCGTCCCCCTTACATCCAGCCGCCAGGTCGTTTTGCCGCCTTTTCTTACCGTACTGGTTGAAATGCGTCTTTTTACGGCAGCTGACTTGATGTTGTAGGTCTTCCTAACCTCTTTCGTCGCGGTGGTTCTGAATCTTTGACCCATGCGCCGTACTGTTTTGCTGAGTGCTTTCTTGTACTCTTTAGGATTTAGGGCGGCCAACGCCTCATCTATTCCGTCGAACTTTACATAAATTCTCATCTAACCCCCTCGAGCACTCTTAGCTCGGCACTGTCGTTCCACGCAAGAGTCTCTCCACATCTACACTTTTTTTGCGTATCCTCTCTTCTGTCGGCATCAAACGATGCACTGCATTTGCAACAGTCCGACCAGTAGCGCTTTCTGGTTTCCATCCTCTTTTTCGTCTTCACCCTGCTCATCGCACGAACTCCAACTCTTTATTGGAAAACTTTCTAATTAGCGTCTCTGAGTCCAGATATCCTTCAAACCCATCTCCCGATTTGAATATGTGAGATTCGTCATCGTAGGTACCTACATGCCATTTCCCGTCTATCAGAATCTTGATGCGCTTCGGCAGATATGACAGATAAACGTCGTTTTTCAAAAAGTTCGTGAAGTTGAAGCGCCTCTTCACTTCCGGATCGTGCAGATACATCATGATCGCAAGCTTCATATTCTCATAGCCGACTCTATCTTTTACAAGCTCCCACTCCCTGTAAGCCTCTTCTTTTTTGCCTGCATGTTTTGTGTTAAGCCTGTAAATGAAATAGAGATCTTCGAACCACCTGTCTCTCTTTGCTGCAGCGCCTTTATCATCATCATATATATTAAATACTTCGTTCGGTTGGTGTTCGGCACTATCTGGCGAAACCCCTTGATTTTGGGCTTTGCAGGTGTTCGAAGTGTTCGGTTGGCGTTCGGCTTGATTTTTTGCATAGGTATAGTGCTGGCGATTTCTGACCTGCCAACCACTCAAAAAAAGGTCTATTTCTCTGTTAAATTCATCTATCCAGGCATGAGCGGTGCTGACCGAAACCTCCCAGCTATTCGCATAAAAGCGGACCGAGTTGTGCTCGCCCTCCTCCATATCGCTCCAGTACTCGAAAAAAGCGCGGGCCTTCTTTCTTTTTCCTTTTCTTTTCAGCTCTTCGATATAGTCTGTCGGGTAGGTTTTGTAATTTTGTCTCATTGTATCTCCGGCATGTCGATCGTCGTATAAGTCACTTCAACTTCTCGTGCACTCTGCATCGGCGTTACATGACGTTCGAACTCGAACCCGCCGAGATGCCTGAACGCTCCCCAGTTGTCCTTTGTAAGCGTGAACTTGCGAAGATGCAGACTGTCCCTCTTCGGCACCATGCGACCGTCGCGCCTGACCATGATCTTCTCGATCTCGTAAGAGACCCTCACTGCGTCGACAAACGCCCCGGCCCCTCTGCTCTTGGGCCCGGTCTCGCTCCCTTTTCTCGAGTGGTGCACGAAAACGATCGACTTCCCGCTCTCTCTCGCCCAGTCTATCCACGGCTGCATGAAGAGTCTCGCCTGTGAGTTGTCGTTTTCGTCTCCACCATAGAAAGCAAGCAGCGGGTCGATGATGATAAGACCGTAATCGGAAAGTTCTCTTTTTAGTAGGTTGAATTTAGGAGAGACGCCATACCCGCCGCGAATGCGTTGAAGCATCACCATGGGAGCGTCGGAAGAGATGACGATGCGTCGTTTCGCCTCTTCAGGCACGTTGAAGACGATCTTATCGCAGATCGCGTCGAATCTGGATCGAACTATACCCGCATGATCTTCGGTCAGCCACATGAAGACTTTGAGCCGCCTGTCTTCCATAACCGCGTGAACCGCCTCCTGGAGCGTCACCCATGTCTTTCCGGTGCCGCCTCCGGCTGAAATGAGCGTGACCGAGCCTTTCGGTATCGGGAGCCAGTTTTGAGTTAAAAATTCGGCATCTCGTGCCTCGATCTCCATAACCGACTTTGAGCGCAGGATCGAACCGGAGCGCCCGGAAATACCCTCCATTTCGCTCGACGCCCATGCTATGACATCCTGGGGCGCCTCGTCGCTTTCAGCAAGCCGTTTCTTTATCTCTATGGAAAGATCTATGCCTCGTCTGCGCCTGTAGGCTTTTTCCAGCTCCTCCACATATGCCGTCACATTCGCCAGCGGCGTCGCCGCCAAAATATCCAAAAACACGATCTCGTCGAATGCACCTTCCGCCTTTAGCCGCAACATCACGAACTGCTCGTCTATCGGCTTGTCGGACACCTTCAGCGCCTGCAACGTCTTAAATACGGAAACGTGCACGGGATGGTAAAATATCTCCGGTGAATAAGAGAGCAGCAGATCCGAAATATCGTCCCGCCAGGGCTCGAAAATGCAGGTAGAGAGTACAGCCCTCTCCAAGTCGAAGTGGTAAAGCCTCTCACTCATGGTCGCCTCTTGTACCGAAAAGCTTGTACTGCACATATTTTTTGCCGGGGCTCTTTCTGACGCCTATCTTTACGTTCCAGCGATGCCGAAGCTCGGAGATCCTGTTTCGCACATTGTGCACGGGAAAACCGTCAAAATCAACCGGCCTGTTTGCGTAGTCGTCCACAATCTCCCCCTCGAAGAGAGCCTTTAAAACAAAATACACATGTGAACCTATGACAAACCGCCCGCCGTTTACACTGCGCATCTCTTTCGCCTGCTCGTCGAAATCTCTATCGAAATCGAATATCACCGGATTCTCCGGTTCGTTGTATGACCATTCCTTTTCTGTCATCATCTCAACGCCTCCTCTAATTCCCTGACCGCTTTGCGCAGTGCGAATGTCGCTTTGGTGATCCGCTCCCGCTCCTCTTCGTCGATCTCGCCGTCTTCCAGCGCATCAACGAGCGTTTCGGCAAGATTTCCGTGGACACTTTCGATTCCGAGCGCCATGTACATCACGCGCATCGCGTCTTCCGGCTTTCTTTGCACTTCCGGCGATTTGCACAGATTGAATCCGTACTCGTTGACGATGGCTTCCAGTACGTGCTCGCGCCCTTCGTCGTCGAGCCCTTCGAGAATTTCGGCGAGTTGATCGACGCTCATGCGCTTCGGATTAGCCGGGTTGTAACCTGATGAGTTTAGCATGGTAGATATCTGGATATGGCCGTTCTTGCCACGATACCCGGCGATCGGCGCGAAGTGCGCCCGGCCCGTGATATAGTGGCGTTCTCCGAAACCGTCGATGGCTTCGGCAACCGCCCTGTAGATGAATTTGTGTTTCGGTAGCATTTCTGATCTCCCACAGATCGTGCGCTTTTACAATGCCTGCCGACCACCATCGATCTGTGGGGTATCAACTTCATGGCCGGCATTGTAAAAGGAAGTTAGAGGCGCTTTCAGTGAAAATTTGCTATCATTGAAGCGCACCTTAGTGCTTTCGGCCCCGATCGCTTTGGTTGGTTGAGCGGGGTCGATGTCGCAATCCTTGATGGATAGAGCCATTATATACAATTTGTCTATACTATGTCAAGTCATATGGAAAACATAATCGGAGAAAGGAAATGAGAATGGATTTCAAGGCTTCTGTTCAAAATCTCGCGGATAAGATCGAGCGTCTAAAGAATGAAGTTGGCACTGAAGAAGCCACGAAAACATCGTTCATTCTTCCGTTTTTAAACATACTGGGATATGACATTTTTGACCCGACTGTCGTTGTTCCTGAATTTACGGCTGATATTGGGAAGAAGAAAGGCGAAAAAGTGGATTATGCCATTATGGTCGATGGCAAGCCTCTCATATTGATCGAGGCGAAAGCGTGCAACGAAAAGCTTGACAGACACGCAACGCAACTTGAGAGGTATTTCACGGTTACTGATTCAAAATTCGCAATTTTGACGAATGGGATCGAATATCGTTTTTATTCAGACCTTGAAAAGCCGAACGTTATGGACGAAGCCCCATTTCTAACAATAGATATGCTGAATCTAAAAGATCGCGATTTTAAAGAACTTGAAAAATTCTCATCTGAAACACTCAATGTTGACTCAATTCTTGACATGGCCGGAACAAAAAAATATGTCGAAGGCATTAAAGAGATATTTAAGGAAGAAACAAAGAATCCAAGTGACGAGATGGCTCGCTTTTTTGCCTCAAAGCTCACTGATAAGATTTTGAGACAGAACGTCATTGAAGACTTCAAAGGGTATATCAAGCAAGCATTTTTGGAGGTAACAAACGATCTTGTTAGCGATCGCATAAATTCTTTAAAATCCAAACTGGCAGAAGAGAATGAAAGCCAGGAGGGTGAAAGAGCAGATGAGCATGAAGACAAAAGCGACGGAATAGTTACAACAAATGAAGAGCTCGAGGGATTCTTTATCGTCAAATCCATACTTGCCGAAAAGGTGCCACTTAATAGAGTAGCGGCACGAGACACAAAAAGTTATTTCGGCATACTGCTGGATGATAACAACAGAAAATGGATAGCAAGACTTCATTTTAATACGTCAAAAAAATATATTGGCTTGCATATTGATGACAAAAGGGAGGAGAGATTCCCAATTGATAAGCTTGAGGATATTTATAAATTCAAGCAGCAGCTACAGGATGTAGTTACAAGATTAGATAGCAAATGAAGTCACTGCTGGCTCTCTTACTGCCAACATTTATTTTCGCCAAGCACTTCCATAAAGAGAAACACTATCAGCAGAAATTCTGCTCACTCGTCCACGGACAGATGGAGTACCGTCTCAAAGATCGAACAAGAGTCGATTGCCTTACATCGAATTATGCCTTCGAGGTCGATTTCGGCCATAAGGCGTTTGAGGCGGTCGGCCAGGCGTTATACTATGCCATGATGACCGGAAGGGAACCAGGTATTGTGCTTATTCAGGAGACAAAACGGGACAATGCATATATAGGCAGGATTAAAAAACTTGCGAAGAAATATGGGATAAGCATATTTGTGATTAATAAGAGGTTGGAGGTGAGGAAGGTTAGGTAGGCTTCACATTCAATAGGTAAAAATCAAAAAATAGCGGATACGAGTGTGCTAATCTTATCGGCCACAATCGTGCCACCAGAGGCAACAGGAAGCCATTCTTTTATCTTTTCCATAGCTCCTTCTTTTGTGGCATTTTCTTTTTCAATATCCTTATATGCTTTTAGTGCGATCTTTATCGCATTTTCTAAATCGCCTGCAAGCATATAGGCTTTGGCTTGGAAAATATCGATATCTGCTTTATTGCTGATCCGATAAGTTGAAGCAACAAAGCAGTCTTCCAATTCCTCTTGATCTATAAACCTCTCATCTTCACCTATATCTTCTTTGGCGCATTCAAAACAGTCATACCCCTCATTAAAATCGATTTTTTTGGGCACAAAATAGTGCCCGTTACGACATAAATATGTGTTTGTTTTTACAAGCATACCCTCATCAACAAAGCAGTCCAATATCTTTTTAATTTCATCTACGTCACAATCTGGGCAATATTTTTTTATCTTTTCGGTATCGACAATATTACCGGTTGTCGCCCTCTTGCTCAATATCAGCGACGCTACCAGCGCTATTGTCTTCGTTCGATTGCAATTCAATGATTTTGTCTCCAACTGATTTTGAGAGTTTGATGATTGCAACATCACTTATTTTGCCTGCAATTCTGATGGAATTGGAACCTTTGCCTATTGCTATATTAGCATACTCTTTATAACCAGTATCTTCAATAAAGCAATATTCAAGCACTTTCGATACTTCACTGGCATCGTCTATCATCTGGGCAATTTCGTCTTTCTGGTCAAAATCATCGATATCGCCATCCTCTTCATTCGGTGAGCTGAAAGTGATCCTATCAGCAGGCACGCCGCCTATGGGATTTTCGACAGTTTTCTCTTTGGTTTTGAGATCGACGCGACCATCTTTTTTGAGCTTGTCGAACAGTCCGAGCATATCATCATAGCCCGTCAACTCCTCGATTCCGTCTTCCCCTATGTCAAAATCCAACATAAATTTATCACTAACGCCTGGAAGCATTACAGATTGCCCCCTCACTATTAGGTAATTTCCAGCTATGAACACATTGCTTTTAACAGTAGCAATATAGTCTTTATACTGGTCGAAGCCATAGGGATAGCGTGCTTTTTTGAATGTCACGTACCATACTCTCACATAATCAAGAGC
>WFUN01000007.1 GCA_015484905.1 Hydrogenimonas sp.
AATAAAAGAAGTGTCAGGTAGAATAAAACTGCAGCAAAGCCACCAATGAGAAAATATCTTTTTTCTCTATCCATCTGTCACCAGAGAAACTTTTGAAAAGCCGGCCTCTTTGACCGTTTTGAGAAGAAACATGACATCTTTATATCTGAGCCGTTCGTCGGCCCTTATATATACAGGGATGTTTTTATCCATACTCTCTGTCTTTAACAAGAAACGGTCAGGGAAAGAGAAAATCCTGTACTTCTCTTTTAAAAAATAGATTACTCCGTTTCTATCCATTCTTATCTCGATGGATTTGACTTTTTGCAAAGTCTCTGTTTTGCTCCCTTTGGGAAGAGTTATCTTCTCCTGGTATATTATAGTAGGAGCGGTTACCATTAAAATCGCCATTAAAACAAGCATTATATCGACAAGTGGAGTGATATTTAGATCCGGATTGTCATCCCACTGGTAACGCATGTAAGTTACTTTTCGTTTCTGTTTTTGTTGGAGAGTAAAAGATCGCACTGCATTGCAATCGTGGTAGTCAGCTCATATGCTCTTCTTTTCAGCAGTAGATGGAAACTGTATGCGAATATGGCGACAAATATACCTGCAGCCGTTGCCACAAGTGCTTCACTGATCGCCGGTGCAACCACGCTCAGGGTCGCACTTTTTTGGGTCCCAAGACCTGCAAACGCTTCAAGTATGGATATGACGGTGCCAAAAAGGCCTATGAAAGGAGAGGTGCTGGCGATCAGAGAGAGAATTGTCAAACCTCTTGTAGCTTCTTTGGTCGCCGCATATTCGCACATTTCAAAAATCTTTGCATTCGGAGTGTCTGCTTTCTTCATACAGCTGTTAATAATCGATTGAATCGATACGGAAGCCGCACCCATATGCATCTGTTCCAGAGATGAACTCTCTTTGGATAGCCACTGTCCAAGAGAAAGAAATCTGTATACGAAAATCCATATCGTTATAAACAGATAGAGTGACAATACTCCCAATACGAATATCGTAATGAGACTGCTGCGCTCAAGATAACCAAAGATAATCTCAAACATTCTTAAAATCTGGTCTTGGTAGCCGATTCAACTTTCGCTTCCACATTGGCTATTGCGAAATCGGAGACACCGGCTTTTTTAACCAACTCTTTCGCCTCTTCTATGGCTTTTGCTATTTCACTCTCCGTTTTGCCGATAATAGGTACCGCTCCCTCTACCACTACGAGAGTTTTTCCTTCATCGACTTTAACATATCCGGAATCTATCACTATCGACTCTTTTGTACCGTCACTCTTCTCAATTTCAACAACTCCTGCTTCCAAAAGAGAAACCAGCGAAGCATGGCCTGGCAAAACTCCAAACTCACCTTCGGCACCTGGAAAAGTGACCGATCTAACCTCACCGGAAAAAATCGGACCGGTAGGTGTTACTATTTCAAGTTTCATTGTATCCATATGTATCCTTTACTTAGGATAGCAGATTCCCGACAGGGGAGCCTGTCAGGATGCTTTTGCTTTAAGCTTTTCAGCTTTTTCCTTGGCCTCTTCGATATTGCCTACCATGTAGAAAGCCGCTTCCGGAAGATCATCGTAAGCACCGTCAAGAAGTCCTTTAAATCCTTCAATAGTCTCTTCCAGAGTAACATACTTGCCCGGAGCACCGGTAAAGACTTCTGCGACAAAGAAAGGTTGAGAAAGAAATCTTTCGATTTTACGTGCACGTTCAACCGTTTTTTTATCTTCCTCACTCAACTCATCCATGCCCAATATTGCAATAATATCCTGAAGGTCCTTGTATTTTTGAAGGACAGATTGCACTCTTCTGGCGACCTGATAATGCTCTTCACCTACAATTACGGGATCCAGCATTCGACTTGTAGAGTCGAGTGGATCCACTGCAGGATAGATACCTTTTTCCGCAATTTTACGATTGAGAACGGTTGTAGCATCCAAGTGGGCGAAAACTGACGCTGGAGCAGGGTCTGTCAGGTCATCGGCCGGAACGTATACCGCCTGAACCGATGTAATTGAACCTTTGGTGGTAGATGTAATTCGCTCCTGCAGCCTGCCCATTTCACTGGCGAGAGTAGGCTGATAACCAACCGCGGAAGGAATCCTTCCGAGCAGAGCCGACATCTCCGATCCGGCCTGTGCATAGCGGAAGATGTTATCGATGAACATAAGAACGTCAAGGCCCATCTCGTCCCGGAAATATTCGGCCATAGTCAACCCTGTAAGGGCGATACGGTTACGTGCTCCAGGAGGCTCACTCATCTGTCCATAGCAAAGAGCGACTTTGTCAAGAACGTTCGACTCTTTCATTTCATTATAAAGATCGTTTCCTTCACGGGTTCTTTCGCCTACTCCAGCAAAAACGGAATAACCGCTGTGCTTGAATGCAACATTATGAATCAACTCCATAATAATTACCGTTTTTCCGACACCCGCACCGCCAAAGAGTCCGACTTTGCCGCCCTTTGCATAAGGGGCCAGAAGATCGACGACCTTTATACCGGTTTCGAAAACTTCAGCTTTTGTGCTCTGGTCTTCAAAAGATGGGGGATCTCTGTGAATACTCCAGTAGTTTTTCGCTTTCAACTCTTTGCCATCATCTATAGTATCGCCAACAACGTTGAAAATACGTCCCAGGACCTCTTCTCCTACCGGTACTTTGATAGGTGCTCCGGTCGCCTTTACCTCCATGCCTCGTACCAGACCTTCGCTCATATCCATGGCGATTGTACGAACACGGTTGTCTCCTACATGACTGGCAACTTCGAGAACGAGACGTGTCTCTTTTCCTTCCAACACATATTTAACTTCAAGTGCTTCATTGATAGCCGGCAGATACTCTTCGAAATCGACGTCTACAACCGGACCTATGACCTGCGCAATTTTACCTGTCATTCCTTCTCCTTCTTTTATTTCAGTGCTTCCATACCGCTGATGATTTCGATCAGCTCCGTAGTGATAGATTCCTGACGTGCTTTATTGTACTGTATAGTGAGTTCGTTAACCCGCTCCGATGCATTGTTCGTTGCATTGTCCATGGCCTGCATTCTCGCGCTATGTTCAGCTGCAAGCGAATCGAGAAGACCATAATACATGCTATATTCCACATATTTTTGCAAAAGTGCGTTCAACAGCTCTTCATAACCTTCAGGCTCATACTCTATGCTTGACTTCAGCTCTCTCGGCTCGACCGTAGAGATATCGACCGGCAAAAGCTGCATCACTCTTTGTTCCTGTGCGAGCATATTTTTAAAACCATTGTACACGAGAATAACCCTGTCAGTCTTCTCTTCGATAAAGTCTTTCATGGATTCGCCAATAAAATCGGCTGCCTGTTTGTAATCGGGAGATGCGCTCAAACCGATTACCTCGTCTTTCATCTCCATACCATTGTATTTAAGAAAATCTATGGCTTTTCTTCCTACTACACGCAGACGTACCTGAACCCTCTTCTCTTTATACTCACGAATCAATCCGAGTGTAGTTTTCAGTGTCGAAACATTGAAGCCACCGCAAAGACCTTTGTCGGCTGTAATACAGACTATATCGACAACTCTGACCGGCAGATCCTGCTGAACAAGGCGACTGTCACTTCCGCCCACTTTGTTCTGGTTAATTTCATAAGCTATTTCACTGACGAGCTCATCGAGTTTTCGAGCATACACTCTCGAACGTTTAGCAAGTTCTTCAGCGCGTTTCAATTTTGCTTGTGAAACCAACTTCATAGCACGTGTGGTCTTTTGAGTACCTTTTACACTGGCGATCTGAAGTTTGATCTCTTTTAAGTTTGCCATTGCTGATCCTTAATACTTACGCACTGAATGAGGCCTTGAACTCATCCAGCGCTTTTTTCATCAACTCTTCTGTTTCTGTATCGATTTTCTTTTTCTCGCGAATCTGTGCAAATACATCAGGATGGTTGGCTTCGATAAATGGGTAAAGTTCAGCCTCGAATTTCGTGACCGCGCCAACCGGAATGTCGTCCAGATACCCGTTCGCGCCTGCATAGATTATCAGAACCTGCTTTTCTATGGACAAAGGTGAATATGGTGGCTGCTTGAGAACCTCGACCATTCGGGCTCCCCGTTCGAGCTGGGCACGTGTCGCTTCGTCGAGGTCGCTTGCAAACTGTGCGAACGCTTCGAGCTCACGATACTGTGCAAGATCGAGTCGCAGAGTTCCGGAGACCTGCTTGGTAGCTTTGATCTGAGCGGCACCCCCGACTCTCGATACAGAAATACCGACGTTGATCGCAGGTCTGATGCCCGAGTTGAAAAGATTCGTTTCGAGGAAAATCTGGCCATCCGTTATGGAGATTACGTTTGTCGGAATGTATGCCGAAACGTCTCCTGCCTGTGTTTCGATGATAGGAAGCGCGGTAAGAGACCCTGCGCCGAGCTCGTCGTTCAACTTCGCTGCCCGCTCGAGCAGACGTGAATGAAGATAGAAAACGTCACCTGGAAACGCTTCGCGGCCCGGAGGTCTTCTAAGAATCAGGGACATCTCTCTGTACGCGACCGCATGCTTGCTCAAATCGTCATAGATTATCAGTGCGTGCTGGCCGTTGTCACGAAAATACTCTCCCATCGTTACACCGGCATAAGGAGCGAGAAACTGCAGAGCGGCAGATTCGGAAGCGCCGGCATTTACTACGATCGTATAATCCATAGCTCCGTGCTCTTCAAGCTTTCTAACGATTGAGGCAACCGTGGATTGCTTCTGCCCGATAGCTACATATATACAGGTAACGCCCTGGCCTTTTTGGTTGATGATCGCATCAATGGCTACAGTGGTTTTACCGGTCTGTCGATCCCCGATGATAAGCTCTCTTTGTCCCCGTCCGATAGGAACAAGCGCATCGATCGCCTTGATACCGGTCTGTAACGGTTCGTGAACAGACTTTCGCGCCATAATGCCGGGGGCCTTCTCTTCGACGAAACGATACTCTTTGGCCTCTATCGGCCCTTTTCCATCGATTGGTTCACCCAGCGCATTCACCACTCTTCCGACAATCTCTTTGCCTACCGGAACTTTGAGCAGTTGACCAAGTCGTTTGACGCTCATCCCCTCTCTTACACCCAGTCCTTTTCCGAGGATAACGACACCGACACTCGCCTCCTCAAGGTTCAAAACGATTCCGCGCTCCGCGTTTTCAAATTCAACCATCTCTCCGGCCATTACATTATTGAGGCCGAATACCTGTGCAATTCCGTCAGCGATACTGACAACTTTTCCCGTCTCTTCGATATCTACGCTTAATTCAAAACTCTCGATACGCTCTTTTATGATCGAGCTGATTTCATCTGCTTGAAGTTTAGACACTACCGATTCTCCTTTCTGTTTTTACAAAGCTTTTAAAATATGTGTGATCATATCCGAAGCAACACGATCTTTTGAAAAACTCGCTTCGAGTCCCAGGTCTTCAATAACGACCTTAACACCTTTCTCTTTGCTCTTGACCTGATGAAGTACCACCGTCGCATCGACATATTTGGAAAG
>WFUN01000008.1 GCA_015484905.1 Hydrogenimonas sp.
GAGCATATACATCACCCAGACTTTCTGCTCCCACCGCCTTTTCGTAGAAGCCAGGATCGAGCAGATCCGACTTGAGACTTCTGCATTTGGCATTTACAAACCCGAATCTTGCCGGTTTCGGAATCAACATTCCCATTACATCTTCCTGTGAATATCGGAAACCAGTTTTTTTACTATCAAGTCGGAAATCTCTTTGGCTATCTTTCTGTCAGAAAAACCCAAAGCGATATCTCTCTTTGCGCTCTCTATCTCCTTCTCTTTTTTGCGTTTTAAAAGCTCAAGCGAATTTTGAAGTTTTTCTAACTCTTCATGACGTCGTTTTGAAGCACTCTTTTGAGCATCGGCTATAATCTTCTCGCTGAGACGTTCGGTATAAGAGATCTGTAAGGCAGCATCTCTCTCGGCTTTGGATATCATCTGCAGGCTTCTTCTATCCAGCTCGATGATCTTTTGCGTCAGATCCATATCTTTGCCTTTCAGGCCGTAAGGGCGCATTACCGACAATTATATCAAAAAGGTGCTTTTTTGGTTTTTGAGAAAGGTAAGATACAGAAGAACGAAAGATATGTCGTATATAGAGAGGTCCATTTAATTTAAAAAGAGAAGTTTGAGGTTAATCAATCGCAACCCTTCTTTTGCAAAAAAAGTGTCCCACCTCTATGTCTTCGTTCTATCAAAAATGAGTAGGCGTCGCTCAAATCGAAGCCGCTGGCAAGAAACATCATGCGACCTCTTCGCATAAGAAAGTCAGCGGCTTTGAGTTTGGTGACAATACCCCCAGTGGCGAAAGAGGTATTTGGGGTACATTCGGCTTCAAGCTTTTGAGGAGGTATATCATAAACGGTTTTAAGTGGCGCAGCATCTTCGAAGCGGTTCGGATCTTTGTCGTAATAACTGTCGATATCGGAAAGAATAACCAGCATTTCGGCATCGAAATAGTATGTCACATGAGCTGAAAGCTGATCATTGTCGCCAAATACAAGCTCGTCTGTAGCGGTAACGTCGTTTTCGTTGATTATAGGTACGATGTTTCGTGAAAGAAGAACTTCGACAGCACATTTGGCATGATGTGTTCTTTTTCTTGAATCGAAGTCATCTGCCGTAAGAAGCATCTGAGATACGAGAATATCGTGCCTTGCAAATTTTTTCTGATACATGGAGATGAGTTTCGGCTGTCCTATGGAGGCAAGCGCCTGTCTGTTCGGGAGTAGTTTTTTATCGAGCCTGCAGAGTGTATATCCTGCAGCCACGGCTCCGGAACTGACCAGTACGACTTCGACTCCATTCTCTTTTATTTTAGCGATCATTTCAACGAGTGCCGCCATTCTTTCTTTGGCGACACGATTTTGCTCCGTCAAAACCGCACTGCCTACTTTTATTACAATCCGTTTCACTTCTTCTCCGACATTGAACCGAGCAGATATACAAGAGGCTTCATGTTGATTCCGGCGACTGAAGATATGGATATCGCAAAAACAGGAGCGCCTTCGCGATTTCCCAGATAACCTGAATAGTTCATATCGGCCCCAACCTCTTCAAGACCGCTGTTCGGTTTAAGATTAAAGACATCCAGCAAATGCCGCATTTTCTCGTTGACATCATCCATATTCAAAGCGTCGATACGTGTCAATGCAACTCCAAACGGTCTGCAAAAAAGCTCTTCGCTATAGCGTTTCAGCTCCTTGCGCAGAGCGCTATACTGATACTCCGTATCACGGTAGTTTGCTGCATCTATCATAAGTAGAAGACTCTTTGTTCTTTCGATATGTTTCAAAAATTCAATACCCAGCCCTCTGCCATCACTGGCTCCTTCAATGATTCCCGGGATATCGGCCATAACGAAAGATCTGTACTCATCAAGTTCTACGACACCCAGTTTTGGAGTAAGGGTGGTAAACTCATAGTCGGCCACTTCCGGATGGGCATTGGATATGGCAGATATAAGGGTGGATTTTCCAACATTCGGAAAGCCCACAAGCCCCACATCGGCAATCAGTTTAAGTTCAAGTCTAATATCTCTTTCTTCACCAGGTTTTCCGGGCTGTGCATAGGTTGGGCGCTGATTTGTCGAAGAGCGGAAATGTACATTTCCAAGCCCCCCTTTTCCTCCCTGAAGAAATTTTACTTTCTCTCCATCTTCTGTAAGATCGAGGAGTACCTCGTTGGTCGTTTTGTCTATCACCTGCGTACCGGGAGGAACCCTTACGAAAAGAGATTCTCCACTCTTTCCGGCACATTTTCTTGGCTGCCCAGGTCG
>WFUN01000009.1 GCA_015484905.1 Hydrogenimonas sp.
CAAAAAGATTAACAGTGCGATTTTCCCTGGAATACAGGGAGGGCCGCTGGTTCATGTAATTGCGGCCAAAGCGGTAGGTTTTGCAAAAAATCTTGATGAGTCCTGGAAGGTCTATGCGCGACAGATGAAAGCAAACGCTTATACCCTTGCCGAAACTTTGATGAAAAGAGGCTACGATGTAGTGAGCGGCGGTACGGACAACCATCTCGTTCTCGTCTCCTTCCTCGACAAAGATTTCAGCGGAAAAGATGCCGATGCCGCCTTGGGACGTGCCGGCATTACCGTAAACAAAAATACAGTTCCGGGAGAGAAGAGAAGCCCCTTCGTTACAAGCGGTATCCGCATCGGATCGCCTGCACTTACCGCACGGGGAATGAAGGAAGCGGAGTTTGAAGAGATCGGCAACGCGATTTGTGATATTCTAGACGATATCGGCAATGAAGAGAAGCAGGCAAAAATAAAAGAGCAGATGACTTCACTGGCAAGACGTTTTGTTATCTATGACAAACCGACATATTGATAGTAGCTGGAGAAAAGAGCTCGGGGTGAAAACGTTATACGCATATCCGGTAATCTGGCTTGAAAAGTCAAAAAGTCAAAAATCGGCAATCGTTTGGTTTCAAAACAGGGATTTCGATGTATAATGTCGATACCCAGCTCATAAAGTTCGTTTCGGACCATTACTATGTACAGCGCCCTGGTATAATAGGCAAGATAGAGATGAACGGGCGGATTTTTTACAATAGATTCGAGCGTATAGACAAACCGCTTACCCGAACGATCATGAATGATCACGGCGATAGAAAAATCACTGTCGCACACGATCTGATAACAAGTCTGGACAAAGTGGAAAATATCGTATTCGATTATAACGGTCGCTCTCCGGAGCGTTTCTGGCACAGAGCCCAGCTGCTTTTGAGAGAAGAAGGGTTCTTGAACTTCACAGCGTATGAAACCAAGACCGCAGGGCATCTGCATCTGTATATACACAAAGGGCATACGGCTTTGAGTGAAGCCTATCAGCTTGGACGGCTCCTCTCTTCCAAACTGGCTACAAAACTGCCACGCGAGTGGAGAGTTTTTCCGTCACCCGATCTGCCAAGAGAGTATAATATACTGATTTTGCCATACAGGCTCTACGCCAAAGAACGAGGGACTTCGTGGTCAAAACATATGTAGGTGCCGAGGAAATATCCATACCGAACGGAAGGAGAGACGATGGAAGAGAAGCAAAACGATCTTGATAATTTGATTATAAAATCCAAAAAACCGTCCGGTCTGAAAAAAATACTGCTTGCCGCTGCAATCTTGTTGCTGGTTCTCATACTTATCATACTTGTAACAAAGAGTTTGATAGGAGAAAAAAAGGCTCCACAATCGTCGATAATTCTCCCACCAGAACCTGTAACCCAGCCACATACAGCCACAAAAGAGCCTCTTTTTGAACGTGTTCCTATCGAAGAGGAGAACGCTACGGCAAAAAAGATTGACAAGGTCATGGACAAACTTAAAGAACAGGCTCCGGCAGAGGCAAAAAAGATTGAAGAGCCGGTAGTAGAAACCGAAATATCTTCCAAAAAGCCTGCCATTAAAAAAGAGACATCCATACCGCAACAGCCTTTTGTCCAAAAAAAAGATACTGCCGTTTCAGGCAAAAAAGAGTACTTTATACAAGTTGGCGCCTTTTTCCGTTATCCACCTGATAAAAAGTTTCTCGAGTCTATAAAAAAAGAGAACTTGAACTACCTGATAGTCGAAGGGAAAAAAGGTGCAAAACCTTATAAAAGAGTACTTATAGGCCCATATCCAAATAAAAGTATGGCAAAAAAAGATCTGGAACGTATAAAAAAACGAATAAATCAGAACGCATATATAACCCAGAAAAAGTGACGCTATGGTCTTCGTAAAAAAGATTCTTTTCGATCAGTTTGCCCCGCCTGCTCTTTATGCGAAAGTAAGAGAGCATTTCAAAAACGATATTACAATGCTTTTTGAAAGTGTGGGCGGTAACGAAGAGGGAAATTTCAGTTTCATTTTCATAGGCGCAAAAGAGAGGCTTGTTTACAAAAACGATAAAACCACCTATATAGATGAGACAGGTATCGTACATACACCAGATACTGATCCATTCACTTTTTTGAAAGAGTACTATTCGAATATAGATAAAGAGATGTACAAAAAAAAGCGTCTTGAAACCGGTTTGGGCTTTCTGGATGGCTTCATAGGCTACATCGGCTACGACATGGTAAAGGTTTTCGAGCCTGTCCTGAAGCCCTACATGGACGCACTGGCCGACCGTGACGACATTCCCGATCTCGACATGGTTCGCCCGAGGATGGTGCTCGCCTTTTCACATAAAACAAGCGAACTGAGCCTCATAGCCTCGGACGAATCGACAGCTGAAACTTTCGACTCCCTTATCGAGCTCATAGAGTCGCCCTACTCATATCTGGATATGGTCCCGATAAAGAGCAGTTCTGGTGCGGCATTCGCATTCGATGAAGCGAAGTTTCACGACATGGTCAACCGCTCGAAAGAGATGATACGCAGCGGCGATGTTTTCCAGATACTGATGTCGAACCGCTACTGCGAAAAAGCGAAGGTGGACGCTTTCAGTTTTTACCGCATTCTGCGCTCCAAAAATCCCTCTCCGTATCTCTTTTTGCTGGAGTTCGAAGATTTCGCCATAGCCGGAAGCTCGCCGGAAGTCATGGTGCGCCTGACTGACGGCAATATCCTGCTGCGCCCGATCGCCGGAACGCGCAAGCGCGGCAAGAGCATAGATCGCGACAAAGAGCTGGAAGAGGAGATGCTAAACGACCCCAAGGAGTGTGCCGAGCACATCATGCTGGTCGACCTCGGGCGCAACGATGTAGGGCGCGTAGCAAAAGCCGGAACGGTCAAGGTAACGGCCCTGATGCGTGTGGAGCGCTACAGCCACGTTATGCACATGGTGAGCGATGTAGAGGCGAAGATAGACGACGGAAAAGATATGTTCGACCTCTTCGCCGCCACCTTCACGGCGGGCACGATGACAGGCGCTCCAAAAATACGTGCGATGGAACTCATAGCCGAGTTCGAGGGGATAAAAAGAGGCTTTTACAGCGGAAGCGTCGGCTACTTTGGCTTCGACGGGAATATGGACAGCTCCATAACCATAAGAACGGCCCTCATAAAACCGGATGAAATAGTTTTGCAAGCAGGTGCGGGAATAGTCGCCGACAGCATCCCTGAACTCGAATACCTTGAGGTAAAAAACAAACTGGCGGCACTGCGCAGCACACTCGACGACCTTCGCTCCTCTTGAGTGCGTAGCAAGGTGCGTCTTACCAAAACAGAATCGGAGTTTCCCATGCATAACCTCTTCACCATCTTCGGCAACCCTGTCCACCACTCAAAATCACCGCTCATGCACAACCTCGCATTTGAAAAACTTGGGTTTCCCGGATGCTACACAAAGTGGCTGCTTGAAGATGGTACGAAGCTGCACGAAACATTTTTCGCTCTGGGACTGAAGGGCGCAAACATAACCGTTCCGCACAAAGAGGCGGCAATGCTCGCGGCGGATGTCGTAGAACCGTTCGCCGCCGAAGTGAGAGCCGTAAATACGCTTGTACTGAAAGAGGGAAAACTCTACGGCTACAATACCGACGCCCCCGGCTTCTACCGTGCCCTTTTGAGGCTCGGAGATGTAAAAACCGCCCTCATCATAGGAGCCGGCGGCACCGCAAGAGCACTCTCGCTCTATCTCAGAAGCCACGGCATCGATGTAGAAGTAGTAAACAGATCGGCAGGCCGGCTCGAGTGGTTCAAGGAGGAAGGTTTCGTATGCCACACATGGGACGGCTTCCATGCAGAAGCGAAGGATGCAGTCATAAACAACACTTCCGCAGGCCTGGAAGACGAGAGCCTTCCAATGCCAAAAGAGCTGCTCGACAAGGCCCTCTCAAACGCCAAATGCGCAGTGGACGTCATATACGGCAAAAAGACACCGTTTCTAAAAGAGGCCGAAAAACTGAACCTGCCCACCTTCGACGGCTCGGAAATGCTGCTGCAGCAAGGAATCATCGCCTTCGACTACTTCACCGACCACCGCTACAATCTTGACGAAATAGAGACGGCAATGCGGCCGTTTTTGCAGCTGTAACCCCAGAATTACATTATATTAGGCAGTCACTACCAATCCCTTGCCAATGTTTCCATAAACACAAACATCTTGCTCAAGTCAAGATGTTTGATTACAATTCCATGCCGTCTGACCCATCCGACACATTGTTTCTGGAAAATCCATAGAGTGTAGGATCAAGCCTTGGTTAGTACAGGTTAGTACATTTTATCAGAATATCATGCTGCTGTTTCATACTTTCTTATATCAACTTCTACGCCGTTTTCTACTATTTCTCTTGCTTTTTTTAGCAACTCTTTTGTAACAGAATCATCAATATATTTTTCTCCGCAATTATCGCAAATATGTGCCGGAACTTCCTTAAAAACAATAGTTGAACCACCTTTTTCCAAAGTTACAGTCGCTGTTCCTTTTTTTGTTTCACCATGCTTACAAATCATACATTTCATTTTTTTATCCTTATTTTATAATCATCACTCCATTTTTCTTTATCTGGATAATATGCGGTAATAACTATTATCTCATCTTTTTCTTGATTCTTTGCAAACACAACATGAAGAGGTTTGTCATAAAACTTTAAAGCCAAAAATGAAGGATACGGTATATCGTCTAAATACTCTTCGATAATTTCTCCATTTTTTACGGTATCTTCGACATTCTCTTCCAAAATATCTCTTTCAAACATTCTTTGGATTGCGTGTTCTCTATATATAAAAGTCAAAAATACCTCTCGTTATCTTTAGTGCTATATTATAGCAAAATATAATGTCTCCATAAAAAAGCCCAAAAATCAAACAAAGGTCACAATCGTACTCAAGTGATGCCAATGCTATTTAGCCGTCCTTTTGATAATCCTCTGAACAGTCGCCTGGTTAAGCCCAAGAAACTTTGCGATTTTATGCTGCGAAAAGCCTTCACGGTAAGCCTCTAC
>WFUN01000010.1 GCA_015484905.1 Hydrogenimonas sp.
ATCCATTCCTGAAGTGATTGCGGTGGGCGCCACAAATATATACAATAGACGGACGTCATACAGCAATTATGGGCCGCAGCTGGATATTATGGCTCCCGGTGGAGAATATTTGGGAATGACCACTCTCGATAGAACCGGCGCTGCCGGTAACGATCCGGGAAACTATCTGCCGTACGATTCGCTATCAGCGTTTGCCGGGACGTCGGCAGCGGCTCCTGTGGTTACAGGAGTCGTAGCACTTTTGCTGGAAGCGGATCCGGAGCTTACACGAGAAGAGATAATGCATATATTGCAGACAAACGCGGACAAGATAGACTCCGTTCAGTGCAATTATGATACAAATGGACACAGCGATTATTGCGGCTATGGAAAAATCAACGTTGCAAAATCGATCGCTACTTTGATATGAGGATTGAAAGATGAAAGAACTGTTTCTTGTTCGCCATGCCAAATCGAGTTGGGAAGATCCGACCCTGAGTGATTTTGATCGCCCTTTGAACAGGCGTGGCAAAGAAGATGCGCCTTTTATGGGTGAACATCTCAGGCATTTGGGGGTCAAGCCCGATCTTATACTCTCCTCCCCGGCCAGGCGAGCAAAAAAAACAGCCAAGATCATGGCTGAAAAACTCGGTTATCCCAAAGATAAAATAGAGTGGGTAGAGTTGATCTACGAGGCGACACCCCAGGCACTCTTGTATCTTGTATGCCAATTGCCTGATGATGCAAAACATGTTGTTATCGTAGGGCACAATCCGGGCCTTACAATGCTTTCCAATATTTTGGGTGATATCACAATAGACAATATTCCAACTAGCGGTGTTGTAGCTATTGCATTCGATGCATCGAGATGGTATGAAGCGTGCAGGATGCAGGGACATACAATTCTTTTTGAGTATCCCAAAAAAGTGGCAAAGAGCGGTTGAGTCGATTTTGAAACAATAAACAAAAGATTCTCTCCAAGAGGCCTGATAAGAGATATCTGAAAGGAGCTGGATAAAGATGAAAAGCTTTATTCCCGGAACCATTTATACCCATTGTCTGCGCATGGTCGGTTATAAAAACGGGCGCAATGACGGAGCAGAAGCTTCGAATGAAATCTGTATCCATAGAAGGCAGAGTCTGTGAGAATAGGATTCATAGGAGATATCGTAGGTCGTCCGGGGCGGCAGATGGTTCGCAGATATCTTCAGGTTTTAAGAGAGAGCGAAAGGCTTGATTTTGTTGTCGCCAATTATGAAAATGCAAGCCACGGTTTCGGTATAAGTGAAAAGAATGCCCAAGAACTCTTCAGAGCAGGTATAGATGTTATGACCGGTGGCAACCATACTTGGGACAAAAAGGAGATAAAAGGTCTTCTTGAAACAATGCCGCTTCTTCGACCTGCTAATTATCCCGAGGGAGTTCCGGGACGTGGCATGCAGATTTTCGAAGTAAAAGATGAGCCTCTTGCAATTGTCAATCTGATGGGCCATTTCGCTATGCCGATGGTTGACAACCCCTTTATAGCCGCTCTCCGTATCGTCGATTTACTGGAAGCAAAAGGCGTCAGGTCCATTTTGATCGATATGCATGCAGAAGCGACAAGTGAAAAACGTGCTCTATTGATGATGCTTCGTGAAAGGGTCAGTGCAATTATGGGGACACATACACATATAGGAACCGATGATCTTGTAATCGACAGGGGATGCGCTTATGTTACTGATGCCGGATTGACTGGATGTCGGGACAATGTTATAGGTATGGATGAAAAGATTCCGATAGAGCGTTTTCTTACCGGCCTTCCCGGTCGTTTCGACGTCCCCGACAAATGCAAGGCAATACTTCAGATTTTGGTGATGGAGTTTGAAAAGGGTCGTGCCGTCGATGCATACAAGATAAAAATATATAGTGAAGGTGACACAGAGATGGCGCTTAAGGCGCGTATCGAGGAGTGATTTAAATCATGATAAACAGTTATGAACTTCTTGAGGCACTTTACAGACAGGAGTTTCCCGTAAGAGAACATGATCCATGGTGGTGGCCAAAGAGTGGAAGCTACGAAGTGGTCATAGGTGCATTGCTTACACAAAATACCAGGTGGCAAAAGGTCGAGGAGGCACTTAAGAATCTTTGCAGTCTCGATGCTCTTGATATAGAGGGTCTAAGAAGAGTGGATGAAGAGCTGCTCCGCAAGGCGATAAAACCGGTTGGCTTTTACAACACCAAGGCAAAACGGCTGAAGTTTCTGAATAAGGCTATAAGTGATAAATTTGGCGATTTCGAGACTTTTCAGATCGAAGTTGACAGGGCATGGCTTCTTGGAAAAAAGGGGATTGGCGAAGAGAGCGCAGATGCCATTTTGAACTATGCATGTTATCGTGAGGCCATGGTAGTAGACAGTTATACGGTGGCACTTTTGCGCTCTTTCGGATTCACTTTTGAAGACTATAAGGGTGTTCAGGCGTGGCTGATAGAGGGGTTGAAAGAGAACGACATAAAAGTAAGAAGATTGTTCCCTACAGAGCCCAAAGCGCAGATCTACGCTCTATTTCACGGTATGATAGTGGAGTATTGCAAACGTTTCAAACGTGGCAGGAGTGTGGATGTTACGGTTTTGGGGGCGTAGGTTACAATGTTCATAGAATCTATTTTGCGAATTAAAAGAGCATCTCTCTTGACATCGGGGAGGTTTTTACCAAGATAAAGCGTGCTGATGATTGCTTTTGCGATTATGTATCGCCCGTTTTCACCGGTTTTTAAACCCCATATATTGTGCATTACATACGCTTTATGCCCTATGGTGCCAACATAGAGCATGATGTGGCCCGGAAGGTGTATCAGGGTCTTGAAAGGGACCCCTTTTTCTATGATCATCCTCTCTTTTTCTGTATCGCTCATCTTTTTGAGATCGATGATTTTGCCTATCTTTGACTGCTGCATGGAATTTCTTGGAAGCCATATGCCAAACGGCATGAAAAAGTCACGAGTCATTGCAGAGCAGTCCCGGTTCATAGCGACACCGCCCCATCCGTAAGGTTCTCCAAGGAGTTTATCGGCGATAGATACGATATTGGAGCCATTCATATCAAGAGGAATCTGTTTCGCCCACGATTTGGGTATCAGGCTCTCTTCAAGCACCAGGCTCTGTTTTCTCTTTTTTGGAACGAGTATGCGATAAAAGCCCTCTTCCTCTTTAATAAGCGGCAAAAGAGTGGCCATTTTGGCATAGAACAGAAAATTCTGGCTTCCGTCATATACAGGAGCCCCTTCTTCCAAAACTGCGAGAATAGGCCTCTTTATGATTTTATCTATCTGGTTGCGTGTTACATATGCTA
>WFUN01000011.1 GCA_015484905.1 Hydrogenimonas sp.
GCCTTGACGCGGGCTATATATCCATGGTGGTCCGCACCCCAAATGTTGATGTAGTGATCATAGCCTCTCTCGAATTTCATATAATGGTATACGATATCGCCTGCAAGATACGTCGGTCGGCCATCTTCACGAACGACGACACGGTCCTTCTCGTCGCCATGCTCTGTCGATTTGAGCCACCACTTTCCATCTTTTTCATAAACTGCGCCGACATCCGCAAGTTTTGTAAGAACTTCGCTCCATTTCTCATAAAGGGCGCTTTCGCTAACGTAGTTATCGAAATGTATGCCGACTTCATGAAGATTTTCGTTTATAAGCTCAAGCATTCTATCTTTGGCCCACTCCGAAATTTCAGGAATGTAAGCTTCGTCCATAAACATCTCCGGCCCAAGAGTCTCTACAGCCTTTTTCGCCAGGTCTACGATGTATTCTCCTCTATAATACTCCTGCGGTCTCTTTACTTCAAGCTTTAAAACCGACTCCCGTGCGGCGAGATAGACAGAGAGCCCCAGAAGATATATCTGATTGCCGGCATCATTGACATAGTATTCACGCTCCATTCTGTATCCCAGATGCGAACCGATACGTGCCAGCACGTCTCCCCATACGGCACCACGCGCATGGCCTATATGCAAAGGACCGGTCGGATTTGCGCTGACAAACTCCAGCAAAATTGTCTCGCGGAAATCTCCTTTTGCAAAATCGTATTCGTTCTCAAGAGCCCAGACTGTATATTCGTTTAAAAAATCTCTGCTCAATTTGATATTGACATACCCTTTCAGTGCTTCGACTTTTTCGAACATTCTCTCTTCGCGGAGTTTCTCCACAAGTTCTTCGGCAATTTCTATCGGATTGCGACGCAGAACCCTGGCAAGAGAGAAAGCTATCGGGGTTGCGTAGTGGCCAAACTTTTTATCCTTTGGCTTCTCGAGAACGACAGGATGGTCGATATGCTTTTGAAGAATAGTGTAAACTCTTTGTCTCAAAAAAAACCCTATGCTTCTTTTTTTTCTTCGGTCTTGATGCTTTCGTTTTTTTCGGCTTTCTGTCCGACCTGCTTCTCGCTTTTATACTCGGCAGAAACCGGCTTTTCCTCTTCATCCTCTTTCATGGCTTTTTTGAAATTACGGATTCCGCTCCCCATTCCCTTTGCCAGCTCTGGTATTTTTTTCGCTCCAAAAAGCAGTACTACTATCGCCAGAATGATCAGAAGTTCCGGCATTGACGGCATACCCATGCTATCTCCTTAGCAAAATTTAATTATATTATACCTCTCGTTGGCTGTTGCATGCCTTATGGTATCGATTAAGTTTTTAAACAACCCATTCCGCTCTTTTGCATTCAGCCGTCACGATTCCCGCCATCGATTTATAAAACTCAATGTCTGCTTGCGCCCTTTTTTGAGTCTTGCGGCTTTAGCAACCGCAATAAACGAATCGAGCGCTTTTTCAAAGTCATCGTTTATTATCAAAAAATCGTAGGCAGTCATATATTCTATTTCGACGAGTGCATTCTGTATACGCTTCCTGACAATCTCTCCATCATCCGTTCCTCTGCTTTTAAGACGCCTCTCCAGTTCGCTTAGCGAAGGTGTTGTTACAAACACAGACGTTATCAGGTCACCCATCCTCTCTCTTGCTATCGCATGCCCCTGCACATCTATATCGAAAATTACAAGTTTTCCGGCTTTGAGCGCTTTTTTTACCGGCTTCAAAGAGGTTCCGTAGTAGTTTCCATGTACTTGTGCATACTCCAAAAAGTCTCCGGCTTTTATATCTCTCTCGAATGTCTTTTTGTCAACAAAAAAATAGTCGATCCCGTCCCGTTCGCCCTTTCTGGGAGCCCTCGTTGTGGTGGAGATGGAAAAGTAAAAATCTCCTATCTGTTCTTTGGCCGCCTTTATCAAGGAGCTTTTTCCTGCGCCGCTTGGACCCGAAACTATCAATATGGCACCAAAATCATGCACTTTCACGCCTCTTTCGGAAAGGTGATATTTATCGTAATCTGTGCACCGGCGAGAACTTTTCTGAGGGCTTCAGGATCTATTCCGGCCAGCTTCGCCAACAGATGCGTATTGTCAGCCTCTTCCTCCAACCCTTTGCCGCCTTTCGATCCGGCAGCCGAGGTAGCTGTATTCTCAAGTGCGGCAGCCAGCTCCTCTTCACTGATAAGATCCAGCTCGTCTGCCACTTCCGAAGTTTCAGTAGAGCGCTCTTGCTGCACATCCGAAACCTCATCTTCGAGAGTCGATTCCAGAGGACTCTCTTCAGCCAAAACAGATTCCGCTTCAGGCAAAAGCGTCTCTTCAATCCTCTCTTCAATGGCAAGTTCCGACTCTTCTACCCCTTCTGGTTCCACAGTCTCTTCGAGAAGCTCCTTGACTGCATTTACCTGCTCTTCATCCAAAATTCCACCCTCGGTTTCAGACAGTTCAGAAATCTCGTGCAACTCGGAGAGACTTTCCTCTTCCTCTTGCAGATCTTCCATCTCCTGATGTTCGGTCTCTTCCAAAAGAGCTTCTATCTCTTTTGCTTCTGAAGCAAGCTCCTCTTGTGTATCAACATTTTCCATCTCCTCCATCAGGGCTTCGAAATCTATTTTTTCTCTCTCTTCCTCTTTGGTCTCTTCATCGCTGGTCCCTTCTTGTGTCTCAACAGACTCAACCGAAAAGTCTTGTTCCGCCTGCGTTTCAACTCCCATATGCTCTCTCTCTTCCAACATATGCGGCTCTTTTGAAAACTCTTCGTGACTCTCCTGCTCTTCGGCTTCTGCACCCGGCTCTTCAGGTGAAAGAGACTGCAAAATCTCCTCCTTTTCCACAGGCTTTTCAAGAGACTTTTCCATCTCCTCCGGCTCATTTTGTTCATACTCCTCATCGGATAGCTGCTCGTCCGCCTCCTCGATCTCGGGAAGAAGCATATCGTCTTTTATTTCCGAAAGCAGATCCACCATCTCCGTAGGAAGAAACGGCTTTTTCAGATAGTAGTCAAAACCTTCGGCCTTCTTTTCGTCATCGGAATATATCAGACATGTCCTGTGTACACCTATACGCCTTTTGATATCTTGCACATCCACTTCATCGAGTCTTGCATCATCTACAAAAAGAATATCGTAAGGTCCCTCTTCAATTTCCTGGGGGAAAGGTGTCTCTACCACTTCGAATCCCGATTTTTGGGCACTTAGCCCGGAAAGTTTTGAAACGACCGGATTTTGATTGATCAGGAGCATGCGCATTCTCTAACCTTTTGCTGTAAATCTCTTGGGCCATCACTCTGCAAAAAGAGAGCAGCCGAAAGTTTTATATTGTATAATCATGATCATTTATTTTTGCTTTAGGAACCTTCGATGCATGGGTACAAAGCTTTTCTTCTACTGTTTTTCATTCTCTCTTCCACGCTTTTTGGTGCCGATTTCAAACTTAAAATATATACTCTTCCGGATGAGACAAGACCGGCGCTTGGGCATCTGCTCCGGCGCATCGATACGGCAAAATTCAAAATCGATGCCGCTATCTACAGTTTCACACACAAAGCAATTGCAAAAAGACTTGCAAATGCCGCTAAACGGGGCGTAAAAATAAGAATCTTGTTTGATCGTGAATCAAACATCCGCAACAGAAGAAGTCAGATAGGGTATCTCTCTAAGTTTCGCAATATACACACCTATCTGATCAGTGGAAAAGCTCGAAAAGGCAAAAAAAGAGGCTACGGTCTGATGCATATGAAACTGATGGTTATCGACGGCAGATATATCATCTTCGGCTCGGCCAACTGGACCTATTCCGCTTTTGGAGCAAACAGGGAAATATTGGCAATCGCGGAAGACTACTCCAAAGCGGCGATACTCGAGCGTACGATCGAAAAATTGATCCTGTACGCCGAACCGTACTGAAAAAACCCTCTTCATCTGCCAATCCAGTCCATCATGACCTTCAAGGCTGCGAGAAACTCATTTTTGAAAATAAGCATCATGGAGCCTAAAACAACTATCCATACGGCCATGGACAAAGCTATCTTTATCGGAAAACCGACAACGAGAAGGTTGAACTGCGGCATCGTCTTCATCAACATTCCAAAAATTATATCGGAAAGCAGCGATAATGCAATAATGGGAAAGGCGATCGAAAAACCCATCATGAAAAGGTTGGCCATGGCATTTATGATATAGTCGAATATATCATGGGTAAATATGAATCCCCCGGGCGGAGATGCACTGATAGCATCCACCATCCATGTCAATATCATATGATGACCATTAAATGCAAGCAATATGACCATTGCCAGCAAAACCAGGAACTGGCTGACCAGGGGGGATTGTATCTGGCTCTGCGGATCTATGACGCTTGCAAGAGAAAATCCCATCACAAACGCAATCTGCTCTCCTGCATACGAAAGAATGCCAAATACAATATTCAGTATCACTCCGGCAATCAATCCCATTATAACTTCCGAAAATATCGCCGCGAACAGCATCGCATAGCTGTGCGGCTCCTGTGTTACAGGCACCACAGGGAACAGAACCAATGTCAGATAGAAAGCGAACGCCCCTTTTATCTGCGGAGAAATGGACATATGATTGAAAAAAGGAAGAAAGACAAAAAGGGTGGAAAGACGGACGAAAAGAAGTAAAAAAGTGTATACGTGATCGGGTTGCAGCAAGCTGTACCAGCTCACCTTACAAGCTCCAGTTTCGCATGCTCGAGCCTGTAGACTCGATCACAGCTTTTGGCTATTCTCTCATCATGAGTAACAAGAAAAAGACCTCCGCGTACCTTTTGAATATGTTCGAACACCGCATCCATCACAATATGCGCCGTCTCGTCATCGAGATTACCGGTCGGTTCGTCTGCAAAGATCAGCCGAGGATTTTTCGAAAGCACTCTTGCTATGGAAATCCTTTGCTGCTGACCACCGGATAGCTCGGTAACACGTTTGTTCAGCATATCCTTTATGCCGAGTCTCTCAAACAGCTCCTCATCCGGTTTCGTTCCACTTAACAGCGTAGCGATTTCAATATTTTCCGCTCCGCTCATTCCTTTGAAAAGATAGTGAAACTGAAAAATAATCCCTATTTCATAGCGCCTGATCGCGAGTCTCTCTTTATTCTCAAGTGAGTAAACATCCGCACCAAGAATATTTACATGCCCTTTTTGTGGCTTAAGAAGGGTCGCAAGTATATGAAGAAGAGTCGATTTTCCGCTACCACTTACACCGATAACGGCTACTTTTTCTTCTTCACCGATGCTAAGAGATATATTTTGCAACAGAGGATAATCGAATGCATGAGAGAGATTTTGCGCATCAAGCAGCTGTATACCTCCGGTTCCCGGGGGTATACGGCGATAAGCAGAAAGCATCTGAAATCAGCTGCCCATTTGAGCGGCGACTTCCGCCGCGAAATCTTCCTGTTTCTTTTCAATTCCCTCGCCGAGCTCGAAACGAATGAACTCTACGATTTTAGCACTGCCGCCTGCAGCTTTGGCAGCTTCATTAAGAACCTGGCCCACACTCTTTTTGTCATCCATTACAAACGGCTGATTCACCAGAGTATTGTCTTTGAGGTAACGCTTGATCTTGCCAGGAATGATCTTATCCCATATAGCTTCCGGCTTTCCCTCTTTTTTTAGCTGCTCTTTCGCTATCTCCTCCTCTTTGGCAAGCACCTCGGCAGGCACAGCCTCCTCGTCGAGAAAGGCCGGATTCATAGCTGCAATATGCATAGCTATATTTTTAAGAGTAGGCCGTATCGCTTCACATGTTTTGTCGCTATCACATTTGGCGGCAACAAGAACTCCAACCTTTCCGTTACCGTGGATATAACCCTCCACCACGCCGTTTTCTCCGGCATTTATGGTAACAAAGCGGCGCATAACGATATTTTCGCCTATTTTGGCTATTTCTCCCTTCAGATACTCTTCAAAAGTGGTACTGTCTATCTCTGTCTGAAGAAGATCTTCGACAGTGGTCGCCGTAGAGCAGTGGACATGGCGGGTAGCTTTTTTAAGAAGAGACTTGAAGTTATCGTTTTGGGCCACAAAATCCGTTTCGCTATTTATCTCCGCTATCGTCCCTTTTTTGTGATCATCAGAAATTTCGATACTGATAGCGCCTTCGCTTGCGATACGGCCCGCTTTTTTCGCCGCGCTCGAAAGCCCCTTTTTGCGAAGCCACTCTACGGCTTTGTCTATATCTCCACCGGTTTCGGTAAGCGCTTTTTTACAGTCCATCATCCCCGCACCAGTCATCTGGCGCAGCTCCTTTACCATTGCCGCTGTTACTGCCATGGTTACTCTCCTTTTACCTCTGCCGTCTCTTCTTCGGCAGGCTTTTGTTCACCTTCAGCTACCGCCTCTTCTGTAACGGCAGCCATCTCCTCTTCACTTACCGGCTCTCCCTCTTCAGCCTCTTGTGCGGCAAGCTCGCGCCCTTCGATAATGGCATCGGCCATCTCGCGACAGAATAGCTGAATGGAACGGATAGCGTCATCATTGCCCGGAATAGGATAGTCGATAACATCCGGATCGCAGTTCGTATCAAGAGGTGCGATAACCGGAATTCCAAGTCTTTTCGCCTCTTTGATGGCAATTCTCTCTTTGACGGCATCTATGACGAAAAGATAGTCCGGAAGGTTCTTCATGTTGCGGATACCGCCAAGATAGTTCTCAAGCTTCTCCTTTTTCCGCTTGAGCATCAGCGCCTCTTTTTTCGTCAAAAGATCCATCTTTCCGCTCTCTTCCATCTCTTCGATCACTTCAAGTTTTCGAATCGACTTGCGGATTGTCTGGTAGTTTGTAAGCATTCCGCCGAGCCAGCGAGTCTGCACATATGGCATGCCGCAGCGTTGAGCGTGCTCTACTATCGCGTTTCTTGCCTGTTTTTTTGTTCCTACAAACATTACAGTTTTACCTTCTGCAGCGGCATCCCGTACTACATTGTAGGTGTAGCGGAAGTATCGAAGCGTCTTTTGCAGATCGATAATATGTATATTTTTTCTCACTCCGAAAATGAACTTCTTCATCTTCGGGTTCCAACGACGTGTCTGATGTCCAAAGTGCATACCGCACTCCAACAGGTCCTTCATTGTGACCATCGGTTCTCCTTGAAAAAAATTTCGTTACTATGGCATATGCCCAGGTTTTTTCCTCTGTGCCCATCAACGCTTTTGCGCAACCTGTCAAGGATTGACACATGTGAGGTCTTCTCCCTTTATGAAGGAAAAGGAGTGCAATAATACTAAAAAATCTCTTAAATTAAGCTGTGTTTAATCGGCTTCGCTCTGAAGCTCTTTTAGCCTCTCTTTCACGCTTTCAACATGTCCCTTGACTCTCACTTTGGGCCAAACAGCGGCGATTTTACCCTCCGGATCTATAATGAACGTAGAGCGGATCACACCTTCGTACTCCTTTCCGTAAAGCTTCTTCGGCCCCCACGCCCCATACGCTTTGAGAACCTCTCTCTCTTCATCGCTGAGCAAAGTGATTTTGAGATCCTTTTTTTCTATGAACTTTCTATGCTTTTGCGGCGAATCCGGGCTTACTCCCAAAATAGTCGCATCGAGCCCTTCAAATTCCGGCAGCGCCTTCGTAAATTCACACGCTTCGGTGGTGCATCCTGGTGTGAGATCTTTCGGATAGAAATATAAAACCACCCATTTGCCCTTCAAATCTCTCAGGCATATTTCAACACTGTCCTGGTTTGGCAGACAAAATTCCGGTGCCTTCTCGCCTATTCCAACCATTTTTCTCTCTCCTTTAAAATATATTCGATCTTTTTTGTCTCATGTTAGCGCCTATGCATATCCAGCCGTCAAAATTGAAAAACCCAAAAGTCCTGCACTCTTTGCAAATTTTTTTGGTAGTATAGCATTTATGGAAAAAAACAAGCTACTGAAAAAAATAGAGATGTTGCTGAGCTTTGATGGAAACGATATCTCTATAAATCC
>WFUN01000012.1 GCA_015484905.1 Hydrogenimonas sp.
GCTTTCTATAAATTATATCACTGCAAAAAAATTCTATAACAAAATTCGCAGACTTCTCATAATCGTGCTTCAAAAAAATTATGCCGATCACTATGAGGATGTATTGGAGTACGATGAATATCTCTACCTGGATCACTCCAAACGAAAAGACAAAAGATATATTTTCGATGCTCACAACTTTCTTACATTCGACTACGGAGGAAAAGTTTACAACATACTCTTGCCATCGTTGAACCGTTATAAAAACGGATTTCAAACCGGCGAGGATGAACTTCAGTACAAGGAAATTTCAAGATTCTTAAAGCTTAACCGTATTGCCAAACTGGAATCTTTCGATAACACAATAGAGAGATTCTGGATGTACTTTGATGGATTTATGAAAAAATACAGAGGAATCAAGAGTGAAAATTTCATCTACTATCTCAAAGAGGCCGAATACAAATTCAACTACGAATCGAACGAAAGGATAGAAACGTTAAAAAAACTTTGGCTACGATACAGACTGCAAAATCCTTGAGCGGTCTGGCTACAATATCTTCATTCTGTCCGTTCTTCTGAAAAGTGGTCCAATATATTTTTGATAACGATTATCACTTTATTGAAATATAAGCTATAAAAAGTAACAATACCACGAATGTTTTGATATTGATTATCAATTATAGGGGCTCTTTCCATGAGAAGACTAATAACAGTCGCAGCTACCGTTTTGGTGATTTCAAATCTCGCCGCCGACGACCTCAACAAAAAAGAGGGAATAAAGACCATGCGTGAAAGCATAGGTGAAGTTCTGATGCTTGAACACGCTTTGGCGCAGATTCGTGGGGGTTTTATCATGAGAGACGACAACAAAGATGCTACACATGAGAAAAAGGCAGTGGCAACAGGAGGGCATATCCATCTTAAGACGAAAAGGCTCTATGGAGTCAATGCCGCTGCGGAGCTCTACACGGTACAGGATATGGGAGTACAAAAAAATGATCCCAACAGAATAGAGCCCACCTTTTTCGATGCGAAAAAATCGGGGTTTACAACTCTTTCTCAGGCGTATATCGATACAGCATGGGGAAATACGAATATAAGAGTCGGTCGACAGATGATCGATACTCCACATGCAGATTCTGACGACATTCGTATGATGCCAAACTACTTTATGGCCTATACGGTAACAAATAGCGATATCGATGAAGTTACATTGAGAGCCGGAAAGATTGAACAGATGGCAGGATGGGAAAATGGTATCGATGCATCGAAGTTCATAAATGTTGGCAGATCTTTCGGAGCCGACGAAGATACGAGAGGTATATATTTCGCTTCAGCGCTTTATGCCAGTCAGGAGGATAGCGTATTGCAGGCATGGTACTACAACTTTACAGATATCGCCGAGGTGGTATATTTTGAAGCTGCACATGAATTTTATACCGAGTCAGCCCATACCGTCGTCGGGCTACAGTATAACAGAGCGAAAGGAGCAGGCAGAGAGCTTCTTGGTGCGAAAGACTCTTTGACGCTGGGTTTGAGTGTACAAATCAGCTTTAAAAACAGAGGGCTTGGAATCATAGGAGCCTACAACCGTGAAAACGGCAGCAGCGGAGCATTCGGTAGCCTGGGTGGAGGACCCTATTTTACATCATTGGAAGATCAGACTCTTGATAACATCGGGACCAAAGGTGCGGCCTGGATAGCAGGAGTCTCTTACAGCTTTGCAAACAGCGTAATGGAAGGGCTTTGTATCGAGGCAGTCTATGGCGGTTTCAGGGCCGATGATGCATCCTTTTTCGAAACCTCAGAAACGGATATAATCGTCACGCACGATATCCATGATAGAGTGAGCCTGGTTGCAGCTTTCGCTTTCATCGACGACAAAACGGCTTCAAACGACGACTACTCGCAACTAAGGCTCATAGCGAACTACAACTTCAAAGGTCCGTAAAACCCTTCTCATCACTCGGTATGAAGCGCATACCA
Organism: Hydrogenimonas sp.; assembly: GCA_015484905.1. GTDB lineage: Bacteria > Campylobacterota > Campylobacteria > Campylobacterales > Hydrogenimonadaceae > Hydrogenimonas. The sequence goes on from WFUN01000012.1 coordinate 1,966, forward strand.
TGCCTGTCCAAGAGCTATCGAGCCGTCGTTGGGTGGAACGTTGAGCGGGTGCAGCAAAGTTCTGTTCATACTTTGTAGCGCACACTTTGCAGCTCTGTAAAGGGTTCGGTTCTGAAACACGCCTCCGGTCATGACGATTGGGACTTCACGATACTCTTTCGCAATTTTTACCATGATCCAAACCAGCGTAGCGATAAAACGATCCGCAACCATATCCGGTCTCTCTTCGACTATCTTCCTGACTACCGGTCTCCAATCTATAACTCCTTTGTCGACGCTCAGTGGCAGCGGTATCGGTTTTTCTCCACCTGCAGCAGCTTCCATCCGAAGTCCACTCTCGCCTTCATATGTAACGTACTGGCATATTCCCTCAAGAGATGCCACCGCATCGAAAAGACGCCCCATCGAGGTGGTTAAAGGAGAGTTTATTCCTCTTTGCCACATTTGATGAAGCAGACTGATTTCTGATGGCTTAAACGCCGCAACGGTGGGTGAATCGAGCTTCGTAATCTCCTCTTTCGTGTAACACTCGAAAAGAAGAGACAGAGCGCTTCGACGCGGCTCACGGATAGCCTTTTCTCCTCCCAAGAGTCTAAACGGCCTTAAAGAGGCGACTCTTTCAAAACCTTTCACATCACACAAAAGTACCTCTCCTCCCCATATCGTCCCATCTTCTGCATATCCTGTACCGTCCCATACGAAGGAGAGGACGCTATCTGTTATACCGTATTCGGCCATCACGGCGAGGGTATGTGCAAAATGGTGCTGTACGGTTTGAATGTGAAGTGTGTCGCGTATAGCGGATAGATTTTTTGTCCATTTTGTCGTTTCGTAGCGCGGATGTTTGTCGCATACGACGATATCGGGTTCAAAATCGTAAAAACGTCTGAAAGTCTCTACAGTTCTTTGAAAATAATCCATCGACCCAATAGAACCCAGATCCCCGATATGGGGAGAAAGAACGATCCTCTCTCCATGTACGAGAGCGATGCTGTTTTTCTGATTCGCTCCAACCGCCAAAATCTTTTTTCCGGAAGCCTTTTCAAGCGGCATGGTCAAAGGAGCTATACCTCGTGCCACTCTGATCCACTGTATACGGGAGTCGACGATCTGTACCACCGAATCGTCGCAGGCGTTCACGATCTCTCTGTCATGATCAAGTATCGCATCTACTACATCACCGAGCTTTCGCTGCAGCTCTTTGGCACCTCTGATTATAGGCTCACCACCCAGATTCGCACTTGTTGCTACGAGTGGATTCTCGAGATGATCTAAAAGAAGAAGGTGCAGCGGCGTAGAGGGAAGCATTATACCTATACGGTCTATGGCGGGCGCCACTGCATCCGAAAGAGCTTGCAAGGGGGTTTTGTCAGACTTTTTCATAATAACTACAGGCCTGATTACGGATGCAAGCAGCTCTTTTTCGGTCGAATCCGCATCTGCAAGCTCTACAGCCGTCTGCAGATCCTTTACCATAATTGCAAAGGGTTTGAAGGGGCGCTGTTTTCTCTCTCTGAGTCTCTTTACAGCCGCATCGTTTGATGCGTCACACATAAGATGGAATCCTCCCATCCCTTTGACTGCCACTATTTTACCCTCCTTGAACAGTCTGGCCGTCTCTTTTACAATGTCTCTTTTTTTCATGTCAAACCTGGTATCGCCTACAAGAAGAGATAGAGTCGGGCCGCAATCATGACAGCTTATCGGCTGAGCGTGATATCTGCGGTTCATTGGATCCTCATACTCTTCGCGGCATCTTGAACACATTTCGAAACGTTCCATAGAAGTGTTTGGTCTGTCATAAGGAACGGTAACGGTAATGGTGTAACGCGGTCCGCAGTCGGTGCAGTTTATAAAGGGGTAGAGATATCTGCGGTTTTTTGGATCTCTCATCTCCTCGATACAACTGTCACAGATCGTCATATCCGGACCTACGGCTGTCCTTTTGGAACTTCCGGCGTCTGAAGCCATAATGTGAAAGCCTCTCTCGCCCAAACTTTCTACCACACACTTTTTCAAAGAATCTATTCGAGCAAGAGGAGGAAGTTCATTGTAAAACCTCTTGAAAAAGAGTTCTATCGACTCGTTCTCTCCCTCCAGCTCCAGCGTTACACCGTTTCCATCATTGAGCACATAACCGCCAAGCCCAGCCTCCTGTGCAAGACGATACACAAAGGGTCTGAAGCCGACTCCCTGTACGATGCCGGTTATCTGATATCTGTATCTTCTCATACGTTAAATATAAAGAGCCCCTATCAAAGCACTCTTTCTGTCCATCGGATAAAAACGGTTCATGTAGAAGGAGTCTTTTGCCATTTTGCTCTCCACCCTACTGTATAAAGAGGGAGTTGCAAATACTTTGCCACACAATGCTGTTTTCTTTGCTTTCGCCCGCTGCTTCAGTTTCGAAGAGACATCTACAATATAGTCGCCAAACGATTCAAAAATGGAAAACGCAACGAGCGGAGCTTCGGCATCCGCCATCCTGTAGCTCATGAGGCTCGCCAAAAATGCATATGGGTCGAATCTGCTGCCGTTTAGAGTCATGTCCACCTGAAGGCCCCCTCTTGCAGAAAACTTAAGTGCCTCTTTTTGCAGTGCATCTATTCCGATATCTTTGAGATCCAGAATAATGGAGGCTGCGTCGAAAACACTCTTTATACGATAGCCGCCAAACAACCTTTCAGCAGTGTTTGGAAACCTTTTTGAGAAATTCATCGTTAATCTTTCCGACCCATCTCTCAACTCCAAAATCCTCTTTTCAAGATTTTGCGATTCGAACTTCACGGAAGGAACGGCACAGATACACCTTTTCCCATCGTAATAGAGAAATATCGGCTCCTCTTCGAAATATACACCCACACTCTTTGTACCCAGTGCACCGTTTTCTGCCAATACGGAAAGGATGGAAGCTTCAGCCTGCGAAAAAAAATGTCTGTTGGAGTGGCTTGGTATTTCCATTTCATCATCAACGACAAAAAGCTCTTTCCCGGCAGCACTGCCGAACTTTTCACTTCTGTCTATCTTTATACCGTTTTGTATAGGGATCGCTGCCATTTCATGGGCATAAACTATCCTTTCGCTACCGATATTCAAAGAGAATGGAAAAACTGCTCTCTCTCCCTCCGCTACAAATCTTACACCCTTGTTTACGAAGAGCTTCAAATCTTTTTGGGGCTCTATTTTAAGATCATAATCTAAAATCCAATCGCTCTCTTCTCTCTCTTTGCACTCGATATATGCGATATGGCTGCGGCCCAATGCAAGCAGCTCTTTTGAAAGAAGAATCGTAAATCCGTCATCTGGATGCTTTACCAGCGCGGATCTGCCGTAGAGGCCAGCCAGAGAGTCGTCTGCGACAGTGAGATTCAAAAGAGGCTTCTCTATACTCAGCAGAAGATTTTTTTCATCATCTATTACACTACATATATGAGCAATTTTCGTCGCATCCACAATAAGCATTTTCATCGACCCACGAGGCTGAAACCGGATGGGATCGAAAAAGAGTCGCCATCCGTTTAGGCTCTTTACGAGAACTCTCCTGCCAGAGTCTATCTCTTTGGCGGCCGTTTCGAACAAGCGCTTGTAACTCTCTTTTTCATCTGCATACAGTTTCGATTTTTTCGAACCCATTTCGATGGGGACTCCACACTCTGTGCAAGATATATCCGGCATACTCTTTCTAAACGCACTCTTTTCAAACTCAAACAGGCATGAATCACACATCTTAAGAGGGCTCAAACCCGTATTCTCTCTAATATAGGGGTATCTCTCAAGAAGAGGGTAGTGGTAACCGCAGCAGTTGCATGAAGTGAACGGATAGTAGTAACGTCTTGAAGAGGGATCAAATATCTCTCTCAAACATCTTGGGCACAAAGAGACGCTAAAAGGTGACAGCTCGTCGGATCCGTTAGCCAAAGATACCCGAGTCTCCTCCTCGATTTTGCAGGAAAAGTCTTTCATAAATATTGATGCGGGAAGTGTCGAAGCGAGTCTATGTATGAATAGCTCAAAAGAGGCGTCATTTTCATCAGCTATCACACTTATACTGTTGTCCGACTGCGAAACGAAAATATCGACTCTCTCCTCTTTTGCCAGAGCCTCTATAAATCTCTTTATATATTTTTGCTTCGAGACAAATCCTATCTCCATTACCAACGCCATTCAACTCCTTTATAATAAATTCGCCAAACAACGAAACTCAAGTGGATAAGTGAAGAGCATTTTGTGATGGTGAATTGTAGGAGGCGATTATCTTTTCGAGTGAAAAGTCTCTCTTTCTTGAAACTTTTACCCCGCATCGTCTCAACTCTTTTACGGCTTCATCTATCAATCCGCCAAATCCGTTTTTCACACTATCGCTAAGAGAGATATCCACACTCTTTATATCTTCCGGGATTATCCCTATCACACTCACTTGCGCAATCGACTCCAGCATGGAACATATCTCGAGCATTTCTACTACTTCGACCTCATGCGCCGTTTTGCGGTAATTTCCAAGACCAATCAAAGCTTCCGAGGGAAGATTGTATACCGTACCAGGCGTATCGTTTATGGAGAGGGTATCCAAAATGAGAACCTTTTTGTATGTCTGGTAGTAACTCATCAGACCAAAACCCAGCGTCCCTCCGTCGATCATATCTACAGGAGGAAAGAAATCGTAATTCTCCTCCAGGTATCTTACGGCATAGACTCCCACCCCTTCATCTTTAAAGAGTATATTGCCTATACCGATTATCACAATATCCACTCTCGGCTACCTCCGCTTTTCGACATATTTGCTGCCACCAAATACAATTGCAATATCGCCCTCCTGCCAATATATTGTTCGCCATATCTGATAGTATATATGAAACACTACCCACGAGACGATCCACCACATTGTAGTGTGATGGGAGATGCGTACATCCATCAGTGTACCACCTGTTGCGGCGATAGTCCAGTCGGTAGCGTTATGCAGAAGTGCCGGCCACCACTTTCCGATCGAACTCAGCCCAGACTCGAGTCCTTGAACATAGAGCTGAAGACCGGTAAAAAGCATCCAGACAAGCAATAGATGCAAAATAGCGAAGTAGACCACATTGAAGCTGTCACGGTGTGTCGAGTCGAATCTCTTTCTGCGGTTGAAAGTGAGCAGATTGAAAATCACCTCGAAAAACTCTTTGACATTCTTTCCGGTAGGGATCAGCTTTTTGTAGGCCTTTTCGAAGCGGCTGAAAAAGTAGAGATAGGCTATAACTATCAATGTTACATCGAGTATGATAGCTCCTATGAAGTGGATCCATCTGTTCCACGCCATCACATATTTATCTACGGCCGGATCGGCTATCAGTGTCTGATAGTACGGGTGTGCTATATATAGACCGGTTATCACGGCGGTCAGTATACATATGGCATTGATCCAGTGTATTACACGACCGGTCGCGGTCATCCGCCTGACCCTCTTATATAACGGTTTCATGCTACCTCCTTTATGTAGAGCAGCTCGTGTCGACCTTGTATACTCCAAGCTCTTTTCCTTTTGTGTCGACAATATGTACGGCACAGGCGATACAGGGATCGAAACTGTGAATTGTGCGCAAAATTTCAAGCGGCTGATTCGGATCTGTCACTTTGATACCCACAAGGCTCGCCTCATACGCACCTTTTCTTCCCTTACGGTCACGAGGAGAAGCGTTCCATGTCGAAGGAACCACTATCTGGTAATTGGCGACTTTTCCGTTTTCTATGCGTATCCAGTGTCCAAGAGCGCCTCTTGGAGCCTCGGCGAGACCGTATCCTTTAGCTTCGCTGCTTACCTTTTTGAAGTCAAATTCTATCCAGGTCGACAGATCTCCAGAAGCTGCGTTTGAAGCCAGCTCGTCGACCCATTCAACCAATACATCTGCCATAAGCTCAGTCTCAATGGCACGTGCCGCGGTTCTGCCGACTGTCGAAAAGAGAACTTCCGTTGGGAATTTCGCGTTTTTAAGAAAGCGGGTCACATATTCGGTAACTCTTCTATCCTTCCTGGCAACACCCACTATCATGCGTGCCAGTGGTCCTACTTCAACCCGACTGTCATCATAAACTGGAGCTTTTATCCAGCTGTACTTGTTTTTTGTATCAAGATATACCACTCCATTCTCTTTTCGTCCAAACCCGGTATATTCAGGATCGGTCTTTCCATCAAACGGATGCAGCGGCTTCTCTCCTTTATACCATGCGTGAGCGACATCCTCCGTTATGCTTTCCGGATCGAAATTAAGAGGTCTTTCAAGATCTCCATTTAAAACGACCCCGTTTGGAAAGAGCAGTTTTGAATTGTAAAAACCGGTATCGTCCAGCCGAAAATCTCCATATGACATGTAACTTTTAAGTCCAGCACCTGTTGCACTCAAAGCTTCATCCGCATACATCGTTCCAGCCATATATACATCAGGCAGATAGGCCTGTTTGATAAATTTTCTATATTTCATAAGCAGTGTTTTGTAGAGTGCGATACGCGAAGGATTTTCAATATCCTGGACACATGTCACACCTCCTACAACGATACTTTGCGGATGGGGGTTTTTACCGCCGAATATAGCCATCATCTTCGCCGCATCACGCTGTAAATCGAGTGCCTGAAGATAGTGCGTGACACCGACTAAATTCTGCTCTGGCGTCAGTTTGTAGCTTCCATTGCCCCAGTATCCGTTTCCAAAAATTCCAAGACGCCCCTGTTTTACAAACTTTTCAAGCCTTGTTTTTACCTGCCTGAAAGCGCTTTGTGCATCTGTCCACGGTTCGACTCCGGCTACCTTTGCCCATTTCGCAGCTTCTGCAGCCGCCTTTTTGGGGTCGGCTTTCAATGCCGAAACGATATCTACCCAATCAAGCGCATGCAGATGGTAGAAGTGAACGACATGATCGTGGACATAAAGGGCTCCTTGTATAAGGTTTCGGACAATCCTCGCATTCTTGGGAATGGTGATGCCGAATGCATGCTCTACAGCCTCTATGCTGCGCTGATAGTGTGTACCTGTACAGACTCCGCATATTCGCATTGCAAGCAATCCGCAGTCACGCGGATCACGTCCTTGAAGTATGGTTTCTATTCCACGAAACATTGTAGAAGAGCTGTATGCATCTACAATATTGTTATTGTCATCGATTACGGCTTCTATTCTCAAATGGCCCTCGATCCTTGTAATTGGATCCACTACGATATGTCTGCTCATGATGCATCCTCTCCGTCAGATTTCTTACCTGCAAACAGACTCGCTGCCGCATGAATCGCTATACCGATACCAGTAGCTGTGAGTATACCGAGTCCGAATTCATCCACACTCTTTTCAACTCCACCGGCCGGAGCTTTTATATTTGCATCCGCCATCGGTCTTTCATAGGCGTATTTATCCCAAAAATCTGGCTCCGAGCACCCTATGCATCCATGCCCCACACCTACCGGCCAACTCACCGATTCGTTATAACGTATAATGGAGCAGTTATTGAAGGTCATGGGACCTTTGCATCCCATTTTGTAGAGACAGAAATTGTTTTTCGCCCCTTCGTCCCCCCACTCTTCCACAAACTCTCCGGCATCAAAATGTGCACGTCTTTCACAATTATCGTGGATTCTGTACCCGAAAGCGAATTTGGGGCGCAAAAGAGAGTCGAGCTCCGGAATCTGCCCTGTAAGGACATAGTGAAGAATCACTCCTACCATATTCGCAGGATTTGCGGGACAGGCAGGAATGTTTATTATAGGTTTTCCGTTAATGACATCCATGACGCCTTTGGCTCCGGTCGGATTCGGAGATGCGGCAGGAACACCGCCGAACGTCGCACATGTCCCCACCGCTACGATAGCGGCCGCATCGGCTGCAAGAGAGGTGAGCTGCTCTATAAAAGTCTCCCCTGCCGGACCCGTCGTACCATATATTCCATTTTCGGCCAAAGGTATCGCACCTTCAACGAAAAGAAGATATTTTCCTTTGAAAGTCTCTCTCGCATCGTCAAGTTGTCTTTCAGCCTGAAATCCGGCCGGAGCCATAAGAGTTTCGTGAAATTCCAGACTTATAATATCGAGTATGATATCGTCTATTTTCGGCCCGTCGCTTCGTATGAAGGCCTCCGTATTGCCGGCACAGTCCTGATATTCGACCCATATAACCGGTATTCGGTTCATCATTTCAGCCGCTTCTGCTACAAGAGGTTCGAAAAAACCGGGCAGCATCAACATAGCGGTTGTGGCACTCGTCCATTTCATGAAGTCGCGCCTGCTGTAACCTTCATCTGAAAGAATTTCACTCAGCTCCGCTTTAGAGCCAAAAGATTCCATCGATTTAAGCTCTTCAATGCGCTTTTTGCATCTGACATACAGCTCTTTGTAATATCTCTCTCCTCTGTTTGTATCCACCCGTGAATTTTTTGCGGTAAAGACTCTTTTTACCGCTTCCGCTCTGTCCGTCATAAATCACCTCCAAATAGTGACCGATCTTTCGAACCCAAGTCTGTAGAGACAACAGATAACCCAAACTGTTTCCATCATATAGCGATAGTACTTAAACCGGAATAAATATAATAAAAAATATATTAAAATATTTATTGTTATATACTTTTGGGACCATCCGATCTATTTGTAATTCTTTACCAAACAAACCGTAACTTCATATCATCATGGTATAATGGAGAAAAATATTGAGCGGAAGGAATGGACTTGAGCGAAGAGATGGAAAAAATCGAGGAGATCTACTGTCTTAACAAAGAGAGTATCCGTAGCTATCTGATCGGTCTTTTAAACAGATACGAAAGCAACGACTATTCGATCGATGGGTTGAAAAAAGTGGTCAAAGAGACCCCTTATCTGATGGTTGCCTATATTGTAAATGATGATTGCATTCAGGAATCTCCCAATATATACAAAGATCATATAAACGATGCGAAACAGGGAATGAACCGCCGATCATTTTTACGTTACATACGCACCAAAAGGGACCGCTTTTTTCTGAGTGATCCATACTACAACGAAACGTCAGGCAAAATATATGTTCTTTTGTATGAAGAACATGAAAACAAAATGCTCTTTTTCAACTTCGATATAAAAGCGGTTATTCAACATCTTGGGCTCTGGGAAACTCTGGATAGTTAGTAAGAGCGCTCTATGGATATCGAAATCTTTTGAAACAATGTAACGGCAAGCCTTAGGTCAAAGTGCAAAAATACTCTTTTGTATCTTTGCTCGCTTTTATACAACTTTGCAAACCGGCCGCTTTTTATATATTTTCAAGAGCAGGTAACAGTACTCTTATACACTTCTACCGTACTTTATATCACTCAGCCCTTCAAAGGCATGTTCGCCCACACTATAAGCTCATCGTAACACAGAGCGACGAAACCGGGAAGAGAGCCCCTATTAAACGATACTTTCCCTCCTTTTCATGGAGAGCGGGAGATAAAAAATCAACACTTTCCGCAGACAGAACACCAAATCACAACTGTGGGCCGGCAGCAGAAAAGTCGAATTCACTGCTGACGCTGTCATAGCGGTGGAAATTCTCCCTAAACATGTAGCCCAGCTTTTTAAGGCTCTGCATATAGGTCTCTTTATCTCTCCATGTATTCATCGGATTTAGAACTTCCGTATTTACTCCCTGCAATGTTTTTGGAATCTGGAGATTGAATATAGGAAGCATCTCGAACTCGCTCTCATTGATAGCGCCGCTCAAGATCGCATTTATACAGCCACGCGTATCTTTTATACTCATACGGTGCCCCACTCCATAAGGACCGCCTGTCCATCCCGTATTGACGAGATATACGTTGACACCGTATTTCTCTATCTTTTCACCGAGAAGCTTTGCATAGACTGTAGGATGCAAAGGCAAAAACGCCTCTCCAAAACAGGCGCTGAATGTGGCTACAGGCTCTGTAATTCCCCGTTCAGTCCCTGCAACTTTGGCTGTATACCCGCTTAGAAAATAATACATTGCCTGCTCTTTTGTCAGTCTGCTTACAGGAGGAAGCACTCCAAAGGCGTCAGCGGAGAGAAAAATGATATTTTTGGGATGGTCGCCCATCAAGGTGCATTCATAATTTTCGATATGCTCTATCGGGTAGCTTACACGTGTATTTTCTGTTTTGCTTCCATCGCCGTAATCTACATTTCCCTCTTCATCGACAACCACATTTTCAAGGAGCGCGCCTCTTCTGATGGCTCTGTATATTTCCGGTTCGCTATTCGGATCCAAGTTGATCACTTTGGCGTAACATCCGCCTTCGAAATTGAAAACGCCGTTTTCGTCCCAGCCGTGTTCATCATCTCCTATAAGGCGGCGATTGGGATCTGTAGAGAGCGTTGTTTTGCCTGTCCCGCTAAGGCCGAAAAAGAGTGCCACGTCATCATCTTTTCCGATATTGGCCGAACAGTGCATGGAGAGCTTTCCCTCAAGCGGCAGCCAGTAGTTCATCATTGTAAAGATACCCTTTTTCATTTCACCGCCATACCAGGTACCGCCGATGATAGCTACATTCTCTTCAATATTGAAGACTACGAAAACTTCGGAGTTCAGACCATGCTCTCTCCACTTTTCATTCGTTACCTGACATGCGTTGTAGAGTGTGAAATCAGGAGTAAAGTTTTCAAGTTCCTCTTTGCTTGGACGTATGAACATGTTTTTTACAAAGTGAGCCTGCCACGCAATTTCACTGACAAACCGTATAGATCTGCGGCTTGTCGGACTTGCACCGACAAAGACATCTGTAATATAGAGATTTTTTCCCGACAGCTCTTCTTTGGTAATCTCAAAAAGTTCCTCATATATCTCTTTTGAGACAGGCTGGTTTATATCGCCCCACGCTATATATTTTTCACTGGGCGGCTGTTTGACAAAATATTTGTCTTTGGGGCTTCGACCTGTGAAGATCCCGGTATCCACAGTTGTCGCGCCACTTTTTGTCAACTTCGCTTCGCCACGTTCGAGTGTATGCCTGATCACCTCGTCATAATCAAGGTTATAAAAAACCTTACCTATATTATCAAGTCCAAGTTGGTCGAGTCCCTTAGGTGTCATTGTACCTTTTCCCATATTTGAATCTTTAGCAACACCTCAGAAGAAATCGAGGCATCTTTTAATAGTGTAATTTTACTCTTCTATTCTTTGACAAAACAAAAATTACAGCTCTATTACAAAAAAAATTCTCTTTTTGTTATTATAAATCGAACAAAAGGGAGATCGAAACAAGTTTTGTGCCAAATAGACAAATTACGTTCAAACTATTTTCTAACAGCGCGGGAAATCGAGTATGCTATAGCGGATACTATCAAAACTCCTATCATTGGCATTATCCATGGATTCTCCTTTGCCCCTTCCAGAAGAGACAAAACCGTTTTCCCGCCATAATAACTAAACCCTCCAACCACTGCAGCCCAAAGTGCCGAAGCAAGAAGGTTGAAAATCGCGAATTTGACGGTATCATAACGTGTAAGACCTATCGCTATGGGAACAAGCGTTTTTACACCATATATATATTTTTGTAAAAATATCACCCAGACTCCATATTTTTTCATAAGCAGATGAGAGTAGGCAAGTTTTCTTCTATGCTTTTTGAGATAATCCATCATTGTATGTTTGTTGAATCTGGTAAAAAGCAGTAGGGCCATATCACCTATGAAATTGGCGGCAAATCCTACAGCGACGCTCGTGTATATATCCATTTTTCCCATCGAAGAGAGCACACCGGCTGTAGCGAGAGCGAAAAACCCGCCTCCGAGGGTATAAAAGAACAAGATTATATATCCGTACGCTATCAGGCTGTCGATTATCTCGTGCAAATCGGACCCTTTTATACTTTTAAGCGTGATTGTACCCGGTTTTGATAAAATATTACATAATTCATATTGACATTACTTTGCAAAAAGCGAAATTCGCATAAAGTTGGCCAATTGCGAAACAGCTGTATGTTGGACAAGAGCGAAACAATAAAAAACCGGAGTTTTACAATGACAAAAACAGAACACATTCCGACGCTTCTTGCCGGCGATCCGGAGTCGAAACGCGAGGAGATTCGACGCTATTTTCATGATTCATGCAGAAGATACGAGTCGCTTTTTTCACTTTTGAAAAGTGACGAATCCTTCTATAATCGCCCTGAGCCGCTTCGGCACCCGCATATATTTTATTATGGGCATACAGCTGCTTTCTATATCAATAAATTGATTCTTGCGAAACTGATAGAAAAAAGGGTCGATCCAAAGCTTGAGTCCATATTCGCGGTCGGAGTTGATGAAATGAGTTGGGACGATCTTGATGGAACCGGCTATCGCTGGCCTTCGGTTGAAAAAGTGCGCTCATATAGAGCGGAAGTCAGAAAGCTCGTAGACGGCCTTATCGATTCTATGAGTCTTGAACTTCCGATTACCTGGGAGTCTCCATGGTGGGTAATTCTCATGGGAATAGAGCATGAAAGAATACATATAGAGACATCGTCGGTATTGATAAGGCAGACAGATCTGTCGCTTCTCCGTCCACCAAAATCCTGGAAAATCCACCCATCTGGTTCCGATGCCCCACGTAACTCTTTAATCGAAGTTCCCGGCGGAAGAGTCACGATAGGGAAGAAAAGAGACGACGACTATTATGGATGGGATAACGAATATGGATGCCATGAAGCCGATATTCCGGGTTTCAGAGCTTCAAAATATATTGTCAGTAACGCAGAGTTTCTGGATTTTGTAAAAAGTGGCGGTTATGAAAACGATTCTTGGTGGGAGGAGGAGGGGCTTGCATGGCGTAATTACAAAGAAGCGAAACATCCATGCTTCTGGATTCCGGATAATGGAAATTACAAATACAGGGCTCTTGCAGAAGTTATACAGATGCCGATGGATTGGCCTGTTGAGGTAAACTATCATGAAGCCAAAGCTTTTTGCAACTGGCTTGGCAACAAGAGCGGCACCAGGCTGCGTCTACCTACGGAAGACGAATGGTATCGTCTATATGACTATTGCGATATACCTGAAATTGTGCAACAAAAGGGAAAAATAGGAGCAAATATCGGATTGCGATTTTTTACCTCCTCTCCTGTAGATATGTTTAAACATGGCGACTTTTACGATATTGTAGGCAATGTATGGCAATGGACCGAAACTCCTATATATCCTTTTGAAGGTTTCGAAGTACATCCGATTTATGACGACTTTACAACACCTACATACGACGGCCGTCACAATCTGATAAAAGGGGGCTCTTTTGCAAGTACCGGAAACGAAACACTAAAAAGCTCGCGTTACGCTTTCAGGCGTCACTTTTTTCAGCATGCCGGATTCCGCTATGTCGAAAGCTGCTATGAAGAGAGGGTCGGCTCTGCCTCATACGAATCCGATGAGCAGATAGGCCGATACTGCGAATTCGGATGGGGAGAGACTTACTTCAACATACCGAACTATTCGCAAAACTGTGCCAGAACTGCTCTTGAGTTCTGTAAAAATAGAAGACGACTCAAAGCTCTTGATATAGGGTGCGCCACTGGGCGAAGCACATTGGAGCTCGCAACGCAATTTGAATCGGTTACAGGAGTCGATTTCTCCGCCCGTTTCATAGGAGCTGCGGAAAAGATTCGCAGCGAAGGAGAGATAAGCTATATGATACCTACAGAAGGGGATCTGACAGAACAGAAAAAAATTGATCTGCCGGATTATCTGAAAAAGGTGGTAGAAAGGGTCGATTTCCAGCAAGGGGACGCCTGCAACCTCAAGCCTTCTTTCAAAGAGTACGACCTGGTCACTGCATTCAATCTGATAGACCGACTTTACGATCCGGAAAAATTCCTGCGTGATATAACAGAGCGCATAAACAGAGGTGGAATATTTGTTTTAAGCTCTCCTTATACATGGCAAGAAGAGTATACACCCAAAAAAAAGTGGCTTGGAGGATTTCGACGAAACAATGGGTCTGTTACGACTATGGAGAGATTGAAAAAGGTGCTTGAACCCGAATTCAGGCTGATGGAAATATGTGATATGGAGTTTGTAATACGTGAAACGAGCCGTAAATTTCAACACTCTTTGGCACAGCTTTCAATCTGGGAGAGGTTATGAGACCATTTGAAACACAGATAGATAGAAGTGGCACATACACCCTGCAGTGGGATGGAAGAGAAAAAAGGTTCGACTCGTCCGAGATACTGCCGTTATGGGTCGCAGATATGGATCTTCCGTCTCCGGAATGTATAACGAACGCTTTAAAGAGGCGTGCCGGGCATCCGATCTATGGCTACACCATCTACCCGGAGAGATTTTTTGAAGCAATTTGCGGCTGGATGAAAAGCATGCATGGGTGGAATATAGAAAAAAACAGTATCGTACCAGTACCCGGGGTCGTTCCTGCACTCAATTTTCTGGTAAACGCCTTCAGCAGACCCCAGGATGGGATAATCATACAACCTCCGGTCTACCACCCATTTTTCCGCCTGGGCAAAAACCATAACAGAAGGTTGCTCGAAAACAGACTTCTACTTGAAAACGGCCGCTACAAAATTGATTTTGACGATTTCTACACAAAAGCCAAGGAGGCGAAACTCTTTATACTCTGCTCTCCCCACAATCCTGTAGGACGGGTATGGGAGAGAGAGGAACTCGAGAAAATGGTAGAGATATGTCTAAGTGAAAATCTGCTTATAATAAGTGACGAGATTCATGCAGATATTGTATTTGCTCCAAACAGACATATCCCAACGGCTCTCATCTCCCGGGAGGCGGCGGATATTACGATCACGCTCAACGCTCCATCCAAATCATTCAACATAGCCGGATTAAACACGGCATACGCAATAGTCGAAAATGAAACGAAAAAAAGGCGTTTTGAAACAGAGTTGGAGCGCTATGATCTTACAATGGGTAATCTTTTCGGTATAGAGGCGCTGATTTGGGCCTATGAAGAGGGCGAAGACTGGATAAAAAAACTTCTCAAACACCTGAAAGGAAATATAGAGTATGTAAAATCTTTTCTTGATGAGGCTTCATCTTCTGTCCACCCTTTGAATCCGGAAGCCACATATCTGATGTGGCTCGACTGCCGTGGCCTTGGAATGGATGACAGAGAGCTTACTGATTTTTTTGTAAAAAAGGCGAAACTCGGATTGAACAGCGGTATAAGTTTCGGTACCGGAGGCAGCGGTTTCATGCGTTTGAATATCGGATGCAGCAGAAAAAAACTTGAAAGGGCCATGCTGCAGTTAAAAAACGCTTTGGACGAGCTTTGATGTTGGAACTCTATCCATTGGCAGGAATACCGAATATTACTACCGTCAAAGATATGGAAGCTACAAACGAAAAAGCGAAAAATTTCAGAATCCGAAACGGTATCTCTTTATGCTTTAAGGCGGTCAAAGCGGCAACAGAAGCCTGCAAAAAATAATAGAACGCAAAAGCTTTTGATGCGTATACAATAACTTCGAATACGTTGGAACTCCAAACTATAACAAGACCTCCTACAGCAATGAGAGTATACCCCAGAGCCAAAGAGATTTTTTTCCTGCTCAGCTCATATAAAAGACCGCTGCCTCCCTGGGCATCAGCAACGGCTGCATCGAACTGAGCGATTAGAGCAAGAGCTACAAGCATCACCGGCAGAATCGTGGCGATATGACGTGAAATAGTGATTATTGCGGTATCCTGTCCTGCGGAGGGAAGAGGATAGTGGAAATAATAGAGCATCAGACCGATATATACTACATATACCGCACCGGATATCCATTGGGCATATCGCATGGTCCTGATCCTAAGCTTCGGCGGAAACCTCTCTCCAAGATATCGGGATGTCTCGAACCCCTGAACGACTATCAACATTCCAAGAACCATCCGCAGCTCATCCCATCCAACTCCGGTATCGCTTTTAGGCAGCGACCACACTCCATGCAGCAGAGCTTCGCTGTTTCCGAAAACAAGTCCGGCTATCAGTCCTCCTATAATACCAAGCTTTACCGCCTCAAAGCGGCCAAGAAAACCGAATCCGCGATGTTGTCCGTAAAACGCTATAAAGATTATGACTGCCGATGTTACACTTTTTGAAATAAGCGGATTTATAATATCGGCACCACGCAGCAAAAAGTCTCCAAAAAGGGTAAGATAGTAGGTTACTGAGACTATATAGGCAAACGAAAGAGCCCACTGTGAAAGTCTCTCCAGCACATAAGGAGCTCTGTGCAGTGTATTGGCAGCCAGCCTCGGTTCGACATACTCTATGTTGAAACGGATTGCCGAGCCGATCGTATATGCGAAAATGACCAGAAAAAGCATGGCCACCGCAGCCAAATTTCCAACGCTCATCTGTAATATAGGAGCCACAACAAGAAAACCGCTTCCGATAATCGAAGCGAGAGGAACAGTCGTTGCAGCCCACCAGCCACTCTTTTCTACCGGTTTGCTGAAAAGTAATACCGTAATGAGCAAAGTAGCAGATATGACTACAATATTGGGAGTGATATCGGCATCTGTCACTTCCAACTTCCTCGACAGAACCATCCGGTTTCAGTTTTTTTATGGCAACCAAGCGCTGTCTGTGTCACAAGACCTGATCTTTTAATATGTGAAATTTTATAAACAGCTCTGCCAGCCACCCGGTCACGCAGATATTTCCATTGGACCATTTCACTGTTTTCAAAGCCGCTACAAAGTGGTACAAACGGGGTATTGTCAGAGGCTGCAGGATAGATGAAACGCACTGCCTTGTCAAGATCATAATATCTTTTGGTGCAAAATGGTACGACATCCGGATACTCTTTAAAATCTACCAAATCATCGTAAACCCTATACGGTTCGATAGATATTTTTTTATTGTTCAACTCAACACATATACCACGACATTTTATCGCCTTATGCGGCCTGCCGCGCGCGACAAGACGGATCTTCTCTTTGACGCGCGCAGGCATGACGGCTACAAAACCGCCGATACCTCCCCCTGCTACAACGGTGATTTTCATCTTTTATTTACTTTTCAAGAGGCAAGAAAGTACGTTTGTCAAGATCGTAATATTCTACCTTTCCCGTCTCGATTCGATAGTGCCAGCCATGCAAAAACAACTCACCGGATTCTACTTTCCGGCGAACGTTGGGATATGTCAAAAGATTTTGCAGCTGAAAGATGACTGAAAACTTTTCAGTCTCTTCCTGCAATTTCTCACTGTTTCCGTCAGTTACTCTTTTTAATGCCATCTCTTTAGCCGGCATGCCGAGTTCGAGCCATTTTATTGTATGGATCATATCCTCTTCATGACCGCTATGGTCTTCGTAAAGCGCCTTGCAGGCTCCACAATGGCTGTGGCCGCAAATGATTATCTCTTTTACTTTCAAATGGTTGACCGCATATTCAATTCCTGCAGCAGTAGAATGAAAATCGTTATCCGGTTTAAACGGCGGAACAAAATTTCCAACATTCCGCATGACAAAAAGATCACCCGGTCCTGTCGAAGTTATGAGATTCGGAAGCACTCTGGAATCGCTGCATCCGATGAAAAGCGCTCTTGGACTTTGCCCTTTCTCAACAAGTTCGAGAAACTCCTTTTCATGCTCCTTGAAGTGTTCGGAACGAAATGCCTCCACTCCCTTGACCCAATATTCGTGTTTCATCTTGCCTCCTAGTAGTTGTCGTACTTACCGGTTTCCACTTCCTCTTTAAGGCGGTTTATTGCCTCCTCCATAGCCGTGATTATGAGCCTTGCAGATTTCCGACCGTCATTTTCGGGTATATCCCAGTCGAATATCTTCATATTTGCCTTGAATATGGTCCTTATCTCGGTCTCTATCTCTCCTTTCATCTTCTCGTATTCTCTGTGCTGAGCATCCATTTTTCTACCTCTGGTTTTTCTTACTCCACCAACAATGCATTGTCAAACCATGAATTCGACATACACATATGTCGGTGGAGTCATTATTGTATAGATTTTTGGAGAAAATGGCAATAACTGGCGAGACTGTTTTCTTGAATACAAAAGCGCTGTTTTTTACACCATTCATCATAAAAACCCTGCCGTGCCGTTTTGGAGAAAGAGACTATCGAACCTTTCAAAAACCCAGAATTTTAAAATTTCAGAATATTCAGCGCAAAGCAGATCACGACAGTAGCGACTTTTCAGATATCCTTAGATCTCGCTTTCGATAAAAAAACAAAATACTGTGCAGCAAGAGACAAAGGTGTTTTGTATGTGATAAAAATCATGATACATATAAAACAGAATCGAAAAGATTTTACCGCCATATCCGTAACACGAAAAGGCGATCCGCTTCTTTTGGAAAGAGAATACAATCTTTTTTAAACAGTGTGATTTATCGATAGCCCTACCGTTTTCTCACTTTTCTTTCACGATTGACAGAGCGTATCCAGAGCCAGTTGATGAGATAATATACCGTAATTGAAACGACCACTGAGTAGAAAAAGGTTCCCACATATAGAGGAATAAAAATATCGTCGAGATGGCTTTGAAACCATTCGATTGTCATCTGTACATCGCCAAGTGGCTCAGTTCTTAAAATCCATGTACCGGTAAGATACTCCATATAGTACATAGGTGGCATAGTAATAGGGTTGGAGAGCCAAACCATTGATATTGCTATAGGAATATTGAAACGAACAAAAAAGGAGACAGCAAGAACGGCAAGCATCTGAAAAGGCATCGGAATAAAAGCTATGAATATCCCAACAAGCAGCGCCTTTGTTACAGACCTCCTGTTGACTGAAAGAAATTCTCTTGGAATCTTGTATTTTTGTATAAACGCCTCTATTTTGCCATTGTGACGCTTCTTTTTGAAAACTTTTCTAACCATATACTCCGCTTAGATGCATGTTCTTTCTTTTTTATTTTCCAACTTTTCACTTTTTGCAGACTCGTGGGCCCATATGAAGATTATATGCCTTTGCAAATGCAAAGTCAAGTCGGTTTCAGAGTAAAAGATTTGGTCAAATCGTACATGCAAGCTTGGTTTTATAAAGATCCGGTAACCAGACTGATCTTTGTTTGCCTCAAAAAATAAGACGTTCCGAAACGAGCAGTCCTGCAAGCATAATTCCCAGTGTAATCATAAAAAACTGCATCAGCTTCCACCCCAGCCTGGCTCCACCGATCCAATAGACAATAATCAGTTTTACAATCGAGTTGGTCACTGAGGCGATAACTATACCGTTCATCGATGCCTCGTTTGCCAATTTTGAATCCTTTGCCATCTGGCTCAGTGAAAGCGTAATAGCATCTACATCGGTTATACCGGAGACCAGCGATACGATATATACTCCTATATTACCGTAACGTGTCTGAACAAATGCGATGGCTCCATATATGATTCCGAAAATAAGGCCAAATTTTATCGCCTCACTAAGCTGCAACGGATTTTTCGCTATTGAAGGGTTTTCGAGACTGATTTCAACTGCTTTGGAGTGGATGAAAAGATAATAGCTGAAAACCAGCCCTGCCAAAGATGCGCCAATATAGGCAGGGGCAAGTCTGACAGCGAGCTCCGGATGAATGACAAACGCTTCAAAAAGTACTCTTAAGTACATAAAAGTGGCTGCAACGGCAATGCCGCCGGCATAATTGTTTAGCAGCTCGTTTCGCTTTTGAAACATTTTAGACAAAGAGACGGAGACGGCAGTAGAAGAGATCAGTCCACCTGCAGCACCTGTCAGAAATACTCCATGTTTTTGACCAAGGACTTTGATGGCCACATACCCTACGAAAGAGATCCCTGATATAATTACGGCCATTAGCCATGTCTTATACGGATTGAAGAGTTTGTAAGGGCCTATCATTTGGTCCGGCAAAACCGGCAAAACTACAAAACTCATGGCCAGAAGCAAAATAACGGCACTTGTATCGGTTGTGGAGATATGAGACTCTATCCTACGAAGCCTGGGCTTTATTTCAAGAAGAATTATCATGATGACACCGATAAAAACGGCGTAGTTTTCCAGGTCGAACCATACCATAAGTCCAAGAACGAATGTGATTATAGCGGCGATCTGTGTCGTCATGCCTCTTTTTTGAGAGGTTTTGACTTTCAGAAAGTATGACAAACCCACCAAAAAACCGATGACTGCCATTGCGATAAAAATAAAACCTGAGATATACCTTTCCAGCCATCCGGCGAGATATCCGGCAAGAGCTATCAACGCAAAGGTACGGGAACCGGCAAAGGTCTGCTCTTTTTTGTAAATATAGGTCATAGAGCGTTGCATGCCAATCGCAAAACCGAGCAAAATAGCTATCAAAAGAGATTTTACGATGTCATACTCCACTCTTTTCTCCTTTGTTCTTTCGTTTCACAATCCACCACTCGAAAGATTTATACAATTCTACCGCAATAAAGATCGGCACCGCCACTTCAAAGATCAACAGCCAATCTTCCCATCGAAGTGGTACTGTATGCAGAGCTTCTTGCAAAAAAGGAACGTATATGGCGGCAACCTGCGAGGCGACCGTAAGGATCCATGCCCCCAGTACCCACGGATTTGAAAAGAAGCCGATCACCGGCATCGGCGCACGCAGACTGCGATAGTTGAAGACATTCATCTTCTCCAGGATTATGATGCCGGTAAACGCTACAGTCTGAGCCAAAGCGACCGCTTCGTGTTCGGGCAAGCCGGAAGAGAGATAGCGGTGAAAAAGCCAGAGCGATCCAAAGCCTATGTATGAGCCTAGAAGCAGTATCATTACTATACCTCTAAGCTGCAAGAAAGGGGCGTTTATGGAGTGTGGAGGGCGCTCCATAATTCCCTTTTCAGCCGGTTCCAGCCCAAGTGCTACAGCAGTCATACCGTCTGTGACCAAGTTCATCCACAAAATCTGTACCGGTAGCAGAATCAACGGACCTCCCATAAGGATATTGACAAATATAGCTATCACCTCGCCCATGTTGGATGAGAGAAGATATGTGACGAACTTCTTTATGTTGTCATACTGTCGGCGCCCCTCTTTGACCGCTTTTACAATAGAGGCGAAGTTGTCGTCCAGCAGTATCATATCGGCTGCACCTTTGGCGACATCCGTACCGCGTTTTCCCATAGCTATACCGATATCGGCCCGTTTAAGAGCAGGGGCGTCGTTGACACCATCCCCGGTCATAGCCGTCACGAGTCCCTCCGACTGCAGTAAAGATACGATGCGCAGTTTGTCCTGCGGTGTCGTACGTGCAAAAATCAATCCCTCTTTGAGTGCGGTTTTGAGCGCATCGTCATCCATACGGGCCAGTTCGTCTCCGGTGATCGCCCGAGTAGCTTTCAGCCCGATCTCCTTTGCGATCGCCAACGCGGTAAGCGGAGCGTCCCCCGTGATCATCACAACCTCTATTCCGGCTCTGCGTGCCGTCTCTATCGCTTCCGGAACTTCAGGCCTTGGCGGATCTATTATCCCCACAACTCCCAGCAGTATCAGATCTTTTTCGACATCTTCCGGATCGAGTTTCGTATCGGGCGGAAGAACACGCTTTGCCATAGCAAGAGTGCGCAATCCCCTTTTGGCCAAATTTACGTAAGCCTTTTCGAACGCCTCTTTCATCCTATCGTCGAGCGGTTTTTTTCCGGTACCGTCGTAGTAGTATTTCGCCCGCTCAAGCAAGATCTCCGGTGCACCCTTGACATAAGCAACCCTCTTTCCACTCTCCTCTACGACAACCGTCATTCTCTTTCGTTTGGAGTTGAACGAAAACTCGCTCACCACTTTAGGCTCACCGGGCACCAACCACGCTTTGTAGGCGGCCACTATCAAAGAGGCCTCCGTAGGCTCACCTGCAATCTTCCACCCATCTTTCTCTTTGGTGAGTGAAGCGTGGTTGCACAGATATCCGGTCTTTAGAAGCAGAAGCAGATCTCTTCTGCTTTTGTAGTCGAGTCTCTCTCCATCGACCTCGAAATGGCCAGCCGGGTCGTAACCGCTTCCAGTGACATCAACGCCTCCGCCAAAAAGCCAGATCTTTTTGACCGTCATCTGATTCTTTGTCAGCGTACCGGTCTTGTCGGTACATATGACATTGGCACTACCCAGGTTTTCGGCAGCCTGCAGCCTGCGCAAAAGAGCGTTGCGGCGAACCATCGCCTTGACTCCAAGTGCCAGCGTTATCGTAACGACTGCCGGCAGCCCTTCCGGCACTACCGCCACGGCCAGAGATACTCCGGTAAGGAACATTTCCATCAGATCTTTGCCAAAAATATATCCAACGACGACAACAAGTGCCGATATGGCCACCGAAAGAACGCCCAGTTTCTTGCCCAAAACCGCCAACTTTCTCTGCAGCGGCGTTGCTGTCTGTTTCACTTCGCTTGTCAGTTTGGCTATCTTTCCGAACTCTGTAGACATACCGGTCGCTACTACCACCCCTTTGGCATAACCGTTGGTAACGTTCGTACCCATCCAGACCATATCACTCCGCTCGGCCAAAGGTGCAGCCTCCGGCACCGCTTTCACCCTCTTGACGACAGAGACGGACTCGCCGGTCAGCGCCGACTCGTCCACTTTCAGGTTGACCGCCTCGAGCAACCTGAGATCTGCAGGAACACGATCGCCAATCTCCAGCAAAACTATGTCGCCCGGCACCAGCTGCGAGGCGTCGATGCGGCTCTCTTTTCCGTCACGAACGACCCGGCACGAGGGAGATAGCATCTTTTGCAGCGCCTCTATGGCCCTTTCGGCTTTGAACTCCTGCACAAAACCGAGTATACCGTTTAGAATGACTATCGCCATAATCGTTACGGCATCTCCTATCTCTCCTATCGCGAACGAAATGCCGGCGGCTATGAGCAAAATCAGTATCAGCACATCTGTAAACTGTCTCAGAAAAACCAGGTACCACTTCTCTTTGTGTACTGCCTCTATTCGGTTGTAGCCGTACTCTCCAAGACGCTTGCGCACCTCCTGTGCAAACAATCCCTTTTTCGGATCGCTTCGCAGAAGCTTCAAAACCTCATCCGCCCTCCTGGCGTACCACTTTGTCACCGCTTCGCCGACCGCTATAGCCTCCGGTGCGGCTTTGGGAACGGGAGTGCTCTTCATAAGCATAAGCTCGGACCGCCATCTTGCCACAAGAACCGAGAAGGTCAGCGGTACGATTATCGTCGAGACTGAAGAGGCAGCGACAAGCGCGGTAAACAGCTTAATATCTATAATATGGGCATCAAGAAGAAGTTTGGCAACGATGATCTCCGTCGTCAGTCTCGCATTGAGACCGATACCTATGGTCCATGCCTCTTTCACCGTCAGTTTTCTCATCGGAACCAAAAAAAATATTCCGACAAGCTTGCCGACAAAAGCCGCCAGAAAGAGCAATATAGCCAGCTCCGGAGCTTTCACCATCCCCTCCAGATCTACACTCATACCGACCCAGAGAAAAAAGATTATTCCGAAAAAGCCGTAGCTTACCGCACGTACCGCACGGGTGGCATGCTCACCGGCTACGCCGGCGGCATCGAATACCGGGCGCATCAACATACCCGCCACGATAGCACCTACAACCAACCCCAGATCCGAATATTCGGCAAATCCTCCAAACAGGAAAAGGACCAGTATCATCAAAATTATCAGGTTTGAAACCTTTATTTCTGTCCAGCGAGAGAGCGGGACCAGAATGAAACGGCGGGAAAACCATGCGATTGACGTAAATATGGCGATATTTAAAGCGATATCGGCAATCTCTTTCGTATCGTTTGTTACGAGACCGCCTTCGGTGCCTATCCAGACCGATACGAAAGCGACAAGAAAAACCTCTATGACATCGTCCATAACGCCGGCACCGATGATATAACTGCCCACTCTGGTTCTTATGAGATTGAACTCATCGAGTATCGGAACTATGACAGCCTCGGCCGTGGGCATTCTGGTTACCCCTATGACAAACGCCAGCATCCAACCGTAATCGAGATAGAGCATAACCACCACACCCATCAGGAAAGGTATTACCGTATTGAGCACTGTCGCCCATGCGATATCGCCGCTTTGGCGCCTCATCTCTTTCATATCGATTTGAAGGCCTATAAAAAAGAGCAAAAAAAGCACACCAAGATCGGCCAGTACCGTAAATATATCGCCATTTAGACCGGTAGTCAGAATATTCCCAACCGGGGTATAGTGGATGCCCATTGCGACAAAAAGCGCCGCAATGATGCCGGGTATTTTAAGACGCTCGAAAAATCCGGCCAGAAAATAGGTAAGGCCGAAAAGAAGAGAAAGCAGAAGAAGAAATTCACCCAAAAGTTGATCGTTCATGAAAATTCCATAAAAATTTCTTTTTTTAATTGTACTCCCATGTCACTTCATAATATTTTAAGATTCAAGCAGCTTACACAGAGACCTAACACTCGGTAAAAAACAGAACTTGCACGAATATTACACATGATTCGACTACAATAGAGCGAAAAAGAGATATGCCTGAAGGAGGGTTGTTTATGTATAAAGATGTTGTCTGCGGAATGGACGTCCCCAAAACCACAAAATACCAGGCGGAATATAAGGGGAAGATGTACTATTTTTGCAGTGAAGGCTGCCTCGAAAAATTTACAAAATCTCCTGAACTCTATCTTGATAAGGAAAAAGAAAAGAGTTTAACCGTTGGCAGAAACAAAAGACCGGAGCCATCGATGGACGCTACTCAATCGCACGGTTGCTGCTCTGGTAAGCATGATGTTTCTCATACGGTCGGCACAGCGAAACCCAAAGGCGACAATACTGTATATACATGCCCAATGCACCCCGAAATTGAGCAGACAGGCCCCGGGAACTGCTCCAAGTGCGGTATGGCTCTCGAGCCTCGTACGGTAGAGACAGAAGAGGATACAAGCGAACTCGACGATATGACACGCCGCTTCTGGATCAGTACGATTCTCGCCGTACCTGTATTTTTCAGTGCAATGGCCGCCGAATTTCGACCTGAACTGATAAACGGCCTTATCGAGCCCAAAATACGTCAATGGATCGAACTTCTTCTCTCTACTCCAGTCGTATGGTGGGGAGGCTGGATATTTTTCAAACGGGGCTGGCAATCGATAATTACGAGAAACCTCAATATGTTCACCCTAATTTCAATCGGCGTAGGAATAGCATGGATTTACAGCTTTATAGCCGTTGTTGCGCCAGGAATCTTTCCTCCGGATGTTTTCAATGAATATGGAGTGGTACCGGTCTATTTCGAGGCTGCTGCAGTCATAACCGCACTCGTTTTACTGGGCCAGGTCCTCGAACTTCGTGCACGCCGACAGACCAACAGCGCCATAAGACTGCTGCTTGGCCTCGCGCCCAAAAAAGCGAGAATAGTTCACGAAGATGGAACGGAAGAAGATATTCCTTTGGAACATGTAAAACCGGGAGATATCCTTCGTATTCGACCTGGAGAAAAGATACCGGTAGATGGCGAGGTGATAGAGGGCGAAAGCAATGTAGATGAATCGATGGTTACGGGCGAACCGATTCCTGTAGCGAAATCGGCGGGGGACAAAGTGATCGGAGCTACGGTCAACGGCAACGGTACTCTTCTTATGCGAGCGGAAAAGGTGGGAGCGGATACACTACTTGCGCAGATAGTCAATATGGTCGCAGAAGCGCAGCGTTCACGCGCACCGATCCAGAAGCTCGCCGACAAAGTTGCCGGTTATTTCGTACCGGCGGTTGTGTTGGTGGCTATCATCACATTCATTGTATGGAGTCAGTGGGGACCGGAACCCGCTATCGCATATGCAGTGATCAATGCGGTAGCGGTTCTGATCATAGCATGTCCATGCGCTCTGGGACTGGCGACTCCAGTATCCATTATGGTAGGTACAGGCAGAGGGGCCATGATGGGTGTACTGATAAAAAATGCCGAAGCGCTGGAAGTTATGGAAAAAGTGGACACTTTAGTCGTTGACAAGACCGGTACACTAACGGAAGGAAAACCCAAATTGGTATCTGTCATACCATTCGATGGATTCAATGAACAAGATATTCTTCTATTGGCGGCAAGTCTTGAACATGTTAGTGAACATCCTCTTGCAGAGGCAATTGTAAACGGAGCTCAGGAAAAGGGGATCGTCCCGACCAGAGTAGAAGAGTTCCAATCAATAACCGGCAAAGGTGTTTTGGGAACGGTCAATGGCAAAATGGTAGCCCTTGGAAATCTGAAACTGATGAAGAGTCTTGGTGTTGAGATGAAGAATCTGCCAGAAATGGCCGACAAGCTCAGAAAAAAGGGGCAGACTGTAATGTTTATTGCCATAGATAAAAAAGCAGCAGGTCTTATAGGGGTCGCCGACCCAATCAAAAAGAGTACACCTGAGGCTATACGAAATCTGCATGATGAAAACATCAGAGTCGTCATGCTTACCGGCGATAGCCGCAAGACAGCGGAAGCGGTAGCGAAAGCGCTTGGCATCGACCGGGTTTATGCCGAAGTCCTTCCGGAACAAAAAGCCGAAATAGTAAAAGAACTTCAGAAAAAAGGACATGTAGTTGCCATGGCGGGTGACGGCATAAACGACGCACCTGCTCTAGCCCAGGCAGATGTTGGAATTGCGATGGGAACCGGTACCGATGTCGCAATGGAGAGTGCAGGAGTGACGCTGGTGAAAGGAGATATGCGCGCAATTGTACGGGCATTTCGTCTAAGTCGTGCCACAATGAGAAATATAAAAGAGAATCTGTTTTTCGCATTTGTATACAATAGTGCCGGAATACCCATCGCTGCGGGGATACTATATCCTTTCTTCGGTATTCTGCTCTCACCCATGATTGCTGCTGCTGCCATGAGCTTCAGCTCGGTATCTGTAATAGCGAATGCGCTTAGACTCAAAAAAGTACAGATTTGATGCAAACTGTTCAAAAAGTTATATATGAGAACCGAAAAAACTTTTCAATCAACAGCCGGTGCCGGACCGGCAGAGAGACATTCAACGACAATGAAACGTTGAGTGCAGCCATTTTGGATCGGTTCATCCACCACTCTCATCGATCGACATCCGAAAGAGGAACTACAGACTCGGATAAAAATGAGAGCTGTCATATCCGACAATAGTGTGCACTATCGTAAATATCTATCTTCATGATTTTTTTGTAAATAAATTGTTATCTTAAACTTTTATAACCCTTTTTAACGCCTTCTTTAGAAAGAACGATCTGCCATACCTGATTGATTCTTGCACTGAATGTAGCTGCCGAAGAGAGAAGATATAAAACCCACATTCTGTAAAAACGTTTATCATAATATTTATTGATAATCGGCCAGGAATGGACAAAATTTTCATACCATGCCATCAGTGTACGATAATATTGATAACCAAAACTATGCCAATCCTCGATAACGAAAAGCTTTTCGACCGCTTTGGATATCTGAACAGCCGAAGGGGTCATGGAGTTGGGAAAAATATATTTATCAATCCAAGGATCGGCAGAATTACGACTGACAGAGCTTCCAATCGTATGTAACAGAAAAAGACCATCTTTCTTAAGACATCTGTGAACTACTTCCATATACTTTCTATAATTCTTTACTCCTACATGTTCAAACATACCAATTGAAACGATATGATCGAACGGCTCATCCAGACTTTTGTAATCTAAGAATCTATATTCAATGGGAAGGCCGTTTCTATTTTCATTACCATGTTTGACCTGTTCTTTTGAAATAGAGATACCAACGCAATTGACGTTATATTTTTCTGCTGCATATCTAATAAAGCTTCCCCAACCACAACCAATATCAAGCACTCTATCGCCTTTTTTAAGACCGATTTTTCTGCATATCATCTCCAATTTATGTTCTTGGGCTTCATCGAGTGTTTTAGCTTCCGGTAACTCTTGAAAACTTTCCCAATAACCACAAGTGTATGTCATACGTTTATCAAGCATATGGGTATATAGATCGTTTCCTATGTCATAATGTGTTTGACCTACCTTATATGAACGATTTCCATTTTGGGTATTCATTAATAGACTTTTTAAATAGTATGGTAACAATGTAACGGGCCGGATTTTTTCATCTATATGTGCGGTAAAAATTTTTTCAAAAAAAAGTTCAAGACGTTCAACATCCCACCATCCATCCATGTAAGCTTCTCCAACGCTTATGGTACCACCTAACAAAGTACGTTCATACAGCCGATCGTTGTGAACTTGAATATCCCATGGTTCACTTCCGTCTATTTTGATGCCGGCCTCGTCTAACAGGGAAAGAACTTTTTTTTTGAAATCCAAACACATGATACTATTTTGCATTTTTTTTCCTTTATGATAATGAAATCGGCTATAAAAGAAATTTACGACTCGCACACAACAGATGCATGAAATTTAGTATATTTGATTAATGTGTATGTTTTGTGTAATTTTTATAATTATTATTAGATAAAATGTATGTGTTGAAATTGAGATTTTCAGGAAAGTTGCGGTATGTATGACTTTGCAGTTATAAATTCACGTTTTGTTTGAAAATTAGAAACAGAAGATATTTAAGAGATTTTTGGATGATTTAACGGATATTGTTTTTATATTTATTGAGGTTCATGCCAGCTTTTGGCTGCCACTGTAAACCTCTTCTACATGCAAAACGACAGCCGCTTTGGCATTCATATGCGGATGTTTAACATGAACCCAGTCTACAACCGACTGAAAAAGTTCTCCATTTGTTATTATATCGACTCTTCCTTTAACCTGGTAAGATTTGTCGATATCTGGATCAAATATTACAAATGCAAGTCTATTGTTCTCTTCAAGATTAGCTCTGGTTTTGTCAAACTTATTGTCAACGATCAGTACTGTTTCATCGTCAATACATTTTATATAAGTGACTATGACAACATTGGGAACTGCATTTTTATCGGCGGTAGCTACACTCACTAAAGATATTTTGTCGATTGTCTTTTTTACATTATCCGGTAATTTTGCCATAAATAGTCCTGCATAAAATTAGACAACTCCTCTTTGTCGGAGGAGTTGTCGATGAGATAGATGTCGATTAGCACTTGACTTCAGAATTTTTTCTGTCGTAATACCACCAGTTGAGAATCAGACATACTATATAGTATGCGGCAAAACCGTAAACAGCATATTCTGCGTGCCCTGCCTTGATTTGCTGACCAAAGAGTTTTGGCATAATGAACGCTCCATATGCGGCAATTGCAGCAGTCCATCCCAACACAGGACCGGCAAGAGTTTTGCTGAAAATGTATGGAATACTTCTAAATGTTGAACCATTTCCTATTCCTGTACCGGCAAATTGAGCCATAAATGCCCAGAAGAATGGCCACCAGTAAACAGTAGGATCTTCCGCTTCTCTTGCTTTGATAACATAATATGCAATAGCAAATGCAGATACGATCTGCAGTATCGTACTCCAGGTAGTAACTTTTGAGCCACTTCCAACCTTATCTGCAAGCCAGCCACCGAGCGGTCTGATCAACGCTCCAAGTAAAGGTCCCAAAAACGCGTATTGGAAGGCGTTGATCTGTCCACCGAAAACGTCTTGTATCAATTTCGGGAAAGATGCGGCAAATCCGATAAAAGAACCGAATGTCATCGTATAGATGATTGTCATGATCCAGGTATGTTTATTTTTGAAAATTGCAAACTGTGCATCGAGATTGCTCTTCAACTCTTTTGGAGACAAAAACTTCATCAATAGCAGTGTAATAACAACTGCAGTCGGAAGGACGATCCACATATTGATTTTAAGAGCAATCAACATATAGCCGGCAATACCGGCACCGATAACACCGAAAATGAGCAACAGAATTGTTTTGCCGAATTCTGCGGCATAGTTACCAAGATCTGGAGTTGCAGACTTCAAGTTGTTCATACCAAAAAAGGCAGCTATTGAAAGAACAGCCAGGAACGGTGCCCAGATCCATGCAGCATCTTGCAGATAGACAACTTTGTCAGATCCAGGTATTTGCATACCGGCACTGAAAGCTCCTGTTGAAAGAACGATAGGAATAACAAACTGCATGACGCTGACGCCAAGGTTTCCAAGTCCTGCATTCAGACCCAGAGCGGTTCCTTGCATTCTTTTAGGAAAGAAATAGCTGATATTTGACATCGAAGACGAGAAGTTTCCGCCACCGAAACCAGATGTAGCAGCCAATACAGCCAAAACACCATAAGAGACATCTTTGTTACCCAATGCCCAACCAGTACCAACAGAAGGTATGAGCAGAAGCAAAGTTGTCAGGAAGATAACGTTTCTACCTCCACCAACTGCAATAAGAAAACCATTCGGAATTCTAAGAGTAGCGCCTGAAAGCCCGGCAATAGCAGGCAGCGTCCACAACATTGCATTGATATTTTTCCAATCCTCCGGTGTTTGTGGGTTCATACCGAGTGTAAAACCCATCTTCTTCATCTGAACGATAAGCATACCCCACATCAACCATACAGAGAATGCCAACAACAGTGCCGGTATAGAAATAACCAGGTTTCTGTAAGCGATACTTTTACCTTTGGTTCTCCAATACTCTTCGTTTTCGACATCATAATCTTTGATATTAATTGCCATCTGTTTCCTCCATAACTTTATTCAACATTTCTGTCATCTCACTTTCAGAAAGATTTTTTTGTGCATAATTGAAAATAATTGTATCTTCTCTAAAAATGTGCACTTTCAACAACTCTACCAGCTCTTTGGCTTTGTTGAGAGCGACATCGAGAATAATAATGCGCGATTTCTCGTCCGGTATTCTGGAAAAAAGTGCAAAAAGATTGAATGTCACTGCAGTGAGTTGCAAAGCTCTGGTATGCTCGTCTTCCAAGACGTCAATCGCATTAAACTGTTCTCTGCCGTTTGAATGGTCACCGGCTTCATTCATCTTTTTACTTATTACGGGAAAAATAGTTTTTTCTTCTTTGATATTGTGTTCACGAATCTCATTATCAAAGTGCGAATAGAAATCACGCAATCTTTTATCGACCTCTTTATCGACTCTACCGGATTCCATCATTTGCAGAGTCTCTTCAAAAGCGGTCAGTTTTTCAGAATAGACTTTGTGTTCGTCTATAAACATCTGCAATAACGGATGCATCTGTTCATATGGAATCTGTTCATCGATTTTGGGTGGATTATAAGCCTCGGGAGGCGAAAAAGGCGACAAGCCAGCTCCCGAATCTATTTGTGGCTCTTCTTCATTCGTAGCCATATTCATCTATTTCTCTCCTTTGCATTTTGTAATTCTGCATCTTTTTTGTCAGCCAGAATCCACCATAGTCCCAATATTGACAGAAGTGCCATAAACATCCATGCACTTGTCCAGAGTCCAGTCCATTTTAACAGGTATCCGAAAATAACGGGAGTGAAAAAGCCACCCAATCCTCCCATAACACCGACTACACCCCCTACAACGCCGACATCGTTCGGATAGTACTCGGGAATATACTTGTATACACCTGCCTTACCGATTCCCCATACTGCACCCACGATAATCGCCAATATGGCAAATATCCATACATTTGCCTGGAACGAAATTCTGGTAATACCTTTGGCAAGCAGCTGTTTCTTTTTGACTTTATCGCCAACTTTGACGACAACTTCTTGCCAGGATGTCTTTTGTGGCAACACAAGAAACTTATCTGTATCTATCAGGTTGACTTCATGCTCTTCGGTTTTTGGTTTGTAATGGTAAACGAATTTTCCTACTTTGATCGTGTTTTCTGTTATTTCGGTAACGGTACCTGGTATTTTGGCGATAACACCTTTTCCTGGAGAATAAACATCCATTTTTGGTACCATCAACATGATCGATATGATTGAAGAGAGTCCCAAAACCCAGATCATTACTTTTCTCTCTCCATATATATCCGACAACCATCCGCCAAGCGCTCGGATAACTCCAGAAGGAAAACTGAATGCAGCCGCAAGAATACCGGCAGTTACCAAAGGCAGATAGTAAACATTAACAAAATAGGGGATCAACCACTGTGAAAACGCAACGAAACAACCAAAAACGAGAAAATACCAGAATCCAAACTGCCAAACTCTCAAATCTTTCAAAGGAACCATCATCTGTGCAAAAGTCTTCTTAGCCGCAGTAGTCTTCTTGTTTTCGGTACCCAACAGAAAAATAATACCCATTGCTGCAAGAATGATTGCATAATAGACCGGAAGCTTTCTCCACTCGTCAAGATTTGCACCATTGTTCGTCAAATGTTTCAGTACTGTAGGTGCAAAAAGTGAAGTGATTGCCGCTCCGGCGTTACCGGCACCAAAAATACCCAGTGCCAAACCCTGATTTTTTTTGGGATACCATACTGATGTAAATGCGATACCAACTGCAAAGCTTGCACCTGTAATACCAAATCCCAAACTATACCAGGCGTACTCCATAAAAGAATCGGCGGTAGACAACAGATACATGGGGATGGCTGACAAAATTATCAGAAATCCGTATACGTATTTTCCGCCAAATTTATCCGATAAAATTCCTACCGGAAACCTAACAAGCGCTCCCGTCAAAACCGGGATGCCTATAAGCCATCCCATCTGGACGGGTGTCCAGTCAAAAACCTGATTTGTGACCAGAAACGATACCAATACACCATTTAACATCCACGCTGCAAAGCAGACTGTGAATGCAAGTGTATTAAAAAATAACATTCTATGCGATTTGCCTGTAGCTGCTTCAACCATAGAACCTACCTCCTTTTAAAAGAACCGAACCACTAATTGTTTTGTGGCGACTTAATCGTCTCTCTCCATGGCGTATTTGGATCTCTGATTGTTTTTCGGTCCCAATTCCATCTAACAACCTGATAGGCTCTGGAAATGTAGTGGAACGGTGCAACCAGGAAGTGAACCAAACGTGAAAAAGGAATCAAAAGAATGATCAGAAATGCTCCGATTACATGGAGTTTGACCAAAAGAGGCATTGCAGCAACTGCAGATGCATCAGGATTGAATGTAAACAGTGACCACAGATACGGAGCCATATCGGCTGAATACCATCCTGCACCCCATTTATACATAATAGCAGTCAATACTCCAAGCAGAATTTGCAGAATCAACAAAATTTCAATAACAATATCCATCTTGTTGGTAACCATCTGCAATCTCTCATTCTGCAGTCTTCGTATGAAGAGCATAATGATTCCAAAGAGAGCCAGAAAACCAAAAATCAATCCAATCGTTTCAAAGACAACGAGAGTTGTACCTCCCAATGATATATTGATTGGCGGAATAATAAAACCTATTAAATGGAATAGAAAAATAACGATAATACCTACGTGAAAAGGAACAGAAGCCAAGTACAGTTTTTGCGTCTCCAAAAATTGCGAGGAGAGCGTCGAATACTTGAAACCAAATTTATACCGATAGATCGAGCCTATCAGGAATACAACGATCGCAACATAGGGGAAGGCGATGTATAACACATTGTCTACCATTTTTTACTCCTTTGATTAATTTACACTGCAACTACTGGTTGGTATACCGGCAGGATTAAAGCTCATACTACAGCTGTTCGTACTCTTTTTGCCCTCTTCTACCTCAAGCTCGTTTTTCAAAAACTTGAAAAAACTTGCATCGGCAAAGAGTTGTTTCTCTTTTTCGAGTGTAAAATCATTTTCCAGCATTGAATACAACGCTTCAAGCAGATGCAAAAAAATTGTTGCCGGATAAGAGGACTCGATTATTGTCTTGTACTGTTTTTTGTACAGCTCTTTTTTGTTATCGATACTTGTCGGATGAAACTCTTTGATCATTATCTCGACTGCCGGAGCGAGCATCAATACTACAAGATCATTCAAAATCTCTCGATCTTCCATTTTTGGAATAAGAGTCAAAACATTCGATAGATGATCCGGTAACTCGCCACGACAATCGTTGGCTACTTTTTTATGTTCGTTGTTCAGATTTGACATTACAAGTCCTCTTGTATAGTCGTCACCATAAAGAACGTAGCCAATTTCAAGTGATGTGATCGCCTGTACTTCAAATGCCTTTTCATACAACTCCTGAAGATCACTTGTCTGGGTCGGAAGAGGTTTTAAAAACTCTTCCAACTTTTTTGAAGCTTCAGGGTGACTTTCCGACAAAGTTTCAATACATTTTTTTATATTCGATATGTAATTTGAATCCGGGTATACAAATAGCTCTGCTATACTGGAATAATGATTCAAACTCATCACAGCCCCCTGACCGGTCTCTCTATAAATCCAAATCCTTCGCTACCTTTGACATCTGCAGTCGACTCGAGCATTTCGATAGACTGCTCTCTATGTGCCGCAGGAATCACAAAGCGCTCTTCGAACTTAGCAAGAGTTGTCAGGTTAAACAGAGCTTCGGCCTCACTTTCGCTTAGACCCACTTTTCTCAACGCTTCATCAGACTTCTCTTTGGATATGTCACCTACAGTCTTGTGTCTGCGATAAATTCTAACAGCCATCAGCTTGTTGAGCTTGTCTGCCATCAGTTTTTCATCACCGGCACCAAACAGATTGGCCATATATTTCAATGGGAATCTTGTCTGTTCGATCGTTCCAAAAATTTCATCCAGACTGGTGTCATAGAGCCATTTATCATCCCATTGCTTGGATATTTCATTCACTTTTGGCGAATTGCTTCTTTCACTGATAGTAGCCATTACCGGCAACAACGGTGGAACATAGAAGAGGTTTGGCAATGTTCTGAACTCAGCATGCAACGGAAGTGCCACTTTCCACTCTTTTACAAACTTATAAACAGGTGACTCTTGAGCAGCCTGTATCGTCGAGTCTGCAATTCCATTCGCTTTTGCTGCAGCAATAACATCTGGATCGAATGGATCAAGATAGATATCCATTTGTGCAGAAATCAGATCTTTTTCATCTGCGGAAGCTGCAGCTTCGATTTTGTCTGCATCATACAGAAGTACCCCAAGATATCTGATTCTACCGACACACGTATGCATACATGCTGGTGCTATTCCAGCTTCAATTCTCGGGAAGCATAGCAGACATTTTTCAGACTTACCGGTACTCCAGTTGTAATATGTCTTTTTATATGGACATGCAGTTATACACATCCTCCAGGCGCGGCAAACCTCCTGATTGATCAAAACCACACCATCTTCACCACGCTTATAGATAGCGCCTGACGGACAAGAGGCTACACATGCAGGATTCAGACAGTGATTACATATTCTTGGAAGGTAGTAAAACGCCATTTTTTCCAACTGGAACATCGCTTCCTGCTCAGCAGGAGAGAGATTTTCCAAGTTGGGGTCTTTTCTTGCGAAGTCCGGCGTACCACTCAAATCGTCATCCCAGTTCGGACCCATTTTAATATCAATAGGCTTGCCGGTAATCAAAGATACCGGTCTTGCAACAGGCTGAACATCCTGTTGCGGAGATTCGATCAAATCGAGATACTTATAGGTAAAAGGCTCATAATAGTCATCTATTACCGGGAGGTTCGGATTATAGAAAATATTTACAAGGCCTTTAAGCTTGCCGGCACCTTTCAATTCGATGCCGCCGGTGTTGGTTTTCTCCCAACCACCCTTATATATGTCCTGGTCTTCCCATTTTGTAGGATACCCGGTGCCAGGTTTCGTTTCAACGTTGTTGAACCACATATACTCGGCACCTTTTCGATCGGTCCATATGTTTTTACACGCTACAGAGCACGTATGACAACCCAAACATTTGTCCAGGTGAAACACCATAGACATTTGTGATCTTACATCCATATTTTTCTCCTTTTTATCTATCTCTTAGAAAACGACTTTGTTCATTTTTTTGATTATGACATGAGTATCTCTGTTGACTGCAACCGGACCCCAGTAATTCAGATAGAATGTAAACTGTCCATATCCGCCAGCCAAAAGATTAGGTTTCAAACGAACTCTTGTCACTGCATTGTTACCACCACTTCTCTTGTTGTCACGTGATGGCGACAGTGGCAGACCGATCGTTCTCTCGATTGTATGATAAAGGATAGTCAAACCTTTTGGAACCCTTGAACTGACAACTGCTCTTGTACAATAAACTCCATTGTCGTTCAACACTTCAACCCAGTCATTATCGTTGATACCAAGATCTTTGGCATCCTCTTCGCTGATCCAGATAGGCTCGATACCTCTTGAGAGGGTAAGCATTCTCAAGTTATCCATATAAGTCGAGTGGATATGCCATTTTCCATGCGGTGTAATACATGCAAGCACTTTTGCATTGCCGGATTTCACAGTTTCTCCTAGATCTCCATATACCTCCGGTCTTGGGGATGGTTTGTAAGTCGGCATATGTTCACCGAATTTGATGTACATTTCGTGATCAAGATATGTGTGTTGCCTTCCTGTCAATGTTCTCCATGGAACCATTTTTTCAATATTGTAAGTGTAAGCAGAATATGCTCTGTCATCGTTCATAAGACCGGACCATACCGGAGATGAGTGGTATCTGTGAGGCGCTTTCTGCAAATCTCTATATTGCATTCGGACACCTTTGCTGTCCTCACCCAGGTCTTTGAGTTTCAAACCGGTTTTCTTTTCACTGTTTTCATACGCTCTTACAGCGAGCTCTCCGTTTGTAACACTTGAAAGATTAAGAACGGCATTGATTGCAGAGATATCTTTTTTAAGTGACGGATAGACTTTTCCATCAATCTTCTCAGTAGCAAAATGGTAGGATTTTGTCATTTCATCATAGAAGTCTGCACAGTCATAGTGGTTACCGTGAGCACCAAGGCCGTTTTTCTTGACATTTTCGCCAAGTGCGATGAATTTCTCATACAGCTTGGTGTAATCTCTCTCCTGAATCGCTATTTTATGCATAGTTTTTCCAGGAATAGGCTCACACTCGCCTTTATACCAGTCTTTGATTTCAGTCTGCGCGATCTCATCCGGCGTATCGTGTGCAAGAGGCGCTGTAACGATATCTTTTTGTACTCCGTTAAGATGGACTTTTGCAACTTCGCTTGTTGCTTTGGCGATATTGGAGAAGATATCCCAGTCTGTTTTCGCTTCCCATACCGGAGGCACAGCTTCAGAGAGCGGATGGATGAACGAATGCATGTCTGTACTGTTGATATCAGCCTTTTCATACCATGAAGCTGAAGGAAGAACTATATCTGAATAGAGTGCCGAGGAATCCATTCTAAAGTTAAGATCAACAACCAGGTCCATTTTTCCTACAGGAGCCACATCATGCCATTTGATCTCTTTTGTTTTGTCCTGATCTACCGCAATAGTATTGTTGTGTGTACCAAGATAATGTTTCAGACAATACTCCTGCCCTTTCATACTTCCGCTGATAGCGTTACCTCTCCAGATATACCAAACGCGTGGGAAGTTTTCTTCGGCATCGGGATCTGCGATAGAGTACTCTATTTTTTTGTTGACCAGTGAATCGAGCACATATTTTTTGATCTCTTCATCGCTTTTTGCACCACTGTTTTCCGCTTCTTTGCTTAATGTCAGCGGGTTTTTGTTGAATTGCGGATAATACGGCATCCATCCCATTCTGACAGATTTGAATATATCGTCTGCCATATGGTTTTGTGTCATTTCGTTTTTAGGTACAGCATTGTATTTGGAGTGCAGTCCGTCATATCTGTACTGATCGGTATTGATGTAGTGCCACAGCGGTGCCTGCTGCAATCTTGCAGTACTGTTCCAGTCTTTCGCAAAAGCGATACTACCCCAAGAATCTACCGGAGCAAGTTTTTCCTGTCCGACATAATGGTTCAGTCCGCCACCGTTTTTACCGATACTTCCGGTAAAGATAAGTGCCATTGCAGCCGCACGATACATAATGTTACAGTGATACCAGTGGTTGATACCGGCACCGACAATAACCATATTCTTGCCTTCGGTCACTTCACCGTTGTTACCCCACTCTCTGGCGATACTGATGATTGTTTTGGAGTCTACACCTGTAAACACTTCCTGCCAAGCTGGAGTGTATGCAGCATTTTTGTCAGTGTAGTCTTTGGGATATTCACCCTTCAATCCTCTGGGCACACCGTACTGTGCCATAAGTACGTCAAAGATTGTGGCTACAGCGACTTTTTTACCACCGGCTGTTTTAATATATTTGACCGGTACGCCTCTTTTGGAAGTTTTGTCAAGGCCAAAGTCATCAAATGATGCCAGCAATACTTCATCATTGTTGTCAATCAGAGTCAAAACAGGATCATATGGTTTGTCATCTATACTGTTTTCAAGCTTGGTGTTCCATTTGCCGGTCTCTTTTTTATCCCATCTGTGTCCGACGCTTCCTTTTGGAACAACAAACGAGTTTGTCTTGCTGTCTATCTGGATAAATTTCCAGTCGCCGTTTTCGATATCTTTGAATTCAGCCAACTCGTTTGCACGCAGCAGTTTGCCGGGTCTGAAGGTATCTCCCTCTTTCTCCAGTTTAACGAGGAACGGAGTATCAGAATATTTTTTGAGGTAGTCTATGAAATATGGGACCTGTCTGTCAACATAAAACTCTTTTAGAAGAACATGTGTTATTGCCTGCCAGAATGCTGCATCGCTTCCTGCATGGAGCGGTACCCACTGATCTGCAAACTTGCTTACCATGCTGAAATCTGGTGAGCATACGATAGTTTTTGTTCCATTATGCCTTGCTTCGGTGAAGAAGTGGCAATCCGGCGTCCTTGTCATATTCAGACAAGCACCCATATCGATGATCATTTTCGCGTTATACCAGTCGGCACTTTCACAAACATCTGTCTGTTCTCCCCAGATTTCAGGGAACGCCGGCGGAAGATCGCAATACCAGTCATAGAAACTAAGGTTGACACCACCGAATAGTTGCGTAAACCTTGAACCAGCCGCAAAACTGAGCATGGACATCGCAGGAATAGGAGAGAAACTTACAACACGATCGGGACCGTACTTTTTGGCTGTATAGATATTCGCTACAGAAATGATCTCCATAGCCTCTTCCCATGTAGCCCTTCTGAATCCGCCTTTTCCTCTGGCCTGCTGATACTTTCTTCTTTTTGCTTTGTCAGCCTGAAGAGCTTCCCAGGCTTTCATCGCATCGCCACCTGCCTTTTTCTTCTCTTCTCTGAATGCATCGAGCAGTGCACCTCTAATTAGAGGAAACTTGATTCTTATCGGACTATAGATATACCACGAAAATGAGATACCTCTTTGGCACCCTCTGGGCTCATAAGGCGGCAGAGAACTCTCAAGCAACGGATAGTCCAGTTGCTGCGTTTCCCATACTACAATACCATCTTTTACAGCTACCTGCCAGGAACAGCTACCGGTACAGTTGACACCGTGTGTACTTCTTACGATTTTATCGTGTTGAAATCTGTTTCTATAAAATTGTTCCCATTTGCGTGTTTCGGGACTAACAATATCTTGTATCCAGCTCATTGGTTAACTCCTCCATGTAGATTTTAATTGTCTGTCATATAGTTTTTGGTTGACTGATAATGCTTTCCTTTTGCCACCAAATCGCACTAACAAAATCAAAAGTATAACAGCGCCAATTAAGGCCGATATGATAAAGCCTGCCGAAGAGTTGGATATGTTCTCGTTTTTTTCGTCGGCATTTACAAAAAAATCAACGAGATTGTTGATCTCTTTATCTGTCAACTCACTGCCTTTGTATGCTTTGACCATTACCGGTGAAGGCATATCGGAAGCCTTTTGCAACATCGCCTTGAGCACTGGACCTCCGGCTTCGGCTCCACCATAAGAAGAGATTATCTTTGTCAAATCCTTTGCCAAAGCTCCACCGCTT
Organism: Hydrogenimonas sp.; assembly: GCA_015484905.1. Classification (GTDB taxonomy): domain Bacteria; phylum Campylobacterota; class Campylobacteria; order Campylobacterales; family Hydrogenimonadaceae; genus Hydrogenimonas. Next base: position 41,596 of record WFUN01000012.1, read on the forward strand.
ATAACACGATCGTCACTCACATTATGACAATGAACACATGCCGGTCCTCCATTTTTAAACGAAATCGAGCCGTCAAAAAGTTTTGCGCCAGTATTGGCATCGGCAAATAGACTGGTTATTGACAAACTGCCAACCACGATTGCTACCCATATATACCTCAAACCCATATGAATTTCCTCCTTTTATTTAAGTTTAGGTCCCAATATCCCAAATTGCTACATTTACAGTATTTTCTACTTTTAACGATTAAGCTTAAAGCAGAAAAAACCGTTAATGGCAAAGAAAATCTGACTTCAATTGTGAAGCAGCTTTCCGGTATCGCTTTATCATTTCGCTAAACCTTGCCAAAATTATTGAAAAGGCGCCAAATGAATCGACCGAAAATTGCACCATATTCGTGTTTTGCACGCATAGCTGCAGTTCGGCCAAAAAGCAATTCAACTATAGGTTTCAGACTATTCAAGATCTGACGAACCCCAATAATTCGAGTATATTGCAAACTGTTGACGTCATTTTATCTGCGGACACAGATCAGGATTGTTTTAACAGATGCTTAAGCTTTGGATGCTCAGGAATTATTGTAACACAATTTAAGATATATCTATCCTTAAAGTACATGGTTTTAAGGACCATTTCATGCTAACGTTCCCATAAGTTTGCAAAGGTGACAAGATTGTATTTTTTTTGTTTGTTGACGTGCATATTATCCTGATATACTGTTTTAAACAGTCTCTAATATGTAAGATTCGATTTTCAACATTAATCATGCAAATTATATTTTTTTATATTTTTTATAAATTTTAACGCATCAACAACAAAAAGCTGATTCTCATATGCCTCAGAGTACTTTATTTTCGCATTTAAAAAAATTGTCGCTTAAAAATTTTCAAAGGCTCTTTTGAAAACCATCTCAAAGAGAGATGGTGCCCGAATTTTCAAATATGTTCATCACTTTGTCTGATCCAAAGACTCTCTTTGTCGATATACCC
>WFUN01000013.1 GCA_015484905.1 Hydrogenimonas sp.
CTTTTTAAGTATTTTTATTGTTGTTTTAGCAATTATTATTCCTTTTCTATACAGTTTTATGTGTATTTATCCACTTTATTGGCTCTTTGCTATAATTTTTCTCACACAAAGGAGTTAAATGAAAAGAGTAGTCATAGCCGGCGGAGGTTACGGTGGGCTCAGGGCGATAGAGAAGCTAATCGGAACTCATGAACTGGAGCTTGTACTGATAGATGCCAACAATTACCATTTTTTGCAGACAGAGATTTATGGATACATCGCCGGAACAAAAGATATAGATGAGATAGCTATCGATCTTGGTCTGTGGTGCCGTGGCTTCAAACGCCGGGTAACTTTCATCAAAGGCCGTATTTTGGGGTTAGAACCACAAAACAGGGTTTTATTACTCGAAAACAGTAAAATAGAATATGACTATCTCATCATAGCCACCGGAGCAAAAACAAGATTTCCAGACTCCATAAAAGGCTTAAGGGAATACTGTTACGGCATAAAACAGCTTGGACGTTCATTCAAGTTTCGACATAGATTTGAAAGTGTTATAAAAAGAAAACTCGAAGGCGAAAGAGAAAAAATCAATATAGTGGTAATAGGAGCCGGGCTTTCAGGGGTAGAAGTGGCCGCTGAAATGGGATATATGTTAAAAAGATATGAAAAAATGCTTGGAGAGAGGGCCGAAGATATAGAGATAACTCTCGTCGACGCACGTAAAACGATACTGCCCGGTCTGCACCCTTATTTGATAGAGAGTGCAAGCAAAAGGCTCGAAGAACTCGGTGTCAAGGTCAGATGTTCGGCTTTTATCTGCAGTATCGATAAAAAAGAGATACATCTCAAAGATGGTGGGAAGATTGGGTATTCGTTCACGATCTTTACCGGTGGAATTGCAGCAAACAGCGACTTTGTCCCGGAAAATTTTGGAAAAAACGACATAGGCCAGCTGATAGTGAGGCCATCTTTGAACATAGAAAATCATGAAGAGATTTTTGCCATAGGGGACGTTGCGCAGATAGAAGATCTACAAGGCCACATACTGCCGCCCACAGCTCAGATCGCTGAAAAGAGTGCGGAATACGTAGCAAAATATATACGAAACAATCTAAAAGGCATCAGGACAAATCCTTTCAGGGCAAAAATGGACGGCATGTTTATAGCTCTGGGAGGAAGATACGGTACCGCTGAACTATTTGGTTGCCGTTTCAGCGGAGTCGGCGCATACTATATAAAACGTTTGATAACTCTAATCTACTATTTCGGTATAAATCTCAGAGCTAACGCCGGCTACAAAATCCGTAAACCATAGGTATTTTCCAGCTTGAAAAGAGAGTATTATGTGCAACTTGACAAAATGTATTAATTCAATCTTATTCGCTATACTATGAAAAAAAATCGGCACCATATCTGTCGGTGAAGCTATAAAAAGGAGGAATCATGTCTGAAACAAAAAAACTCTATTATCCCGACAGGGCCTTTTCGAAGAAAGCTCGCATAAAAAATATGTGCGAATACGAAGATCTTATGAAGTGGGCCAAAGAGGATTACGAAGGATACTGGGGTTACTGGGCAAATGAAAAGATCGACTGGTTCGAACCATATTCAAAAGTGCTCGACGAATCCAACGCGCCCTTTTACAAGTGGTTTACGGGAGGCAAACTGAATGTAAGCCATCAATGTATAGACCGCCACCTCCGGTTGCGTAAAAACAAAGCTGCAATCATTTTCGAAGGCGACCGAGGTGATAAACAGACCATTACCTATCTCGAACTCTATCGCAATGTCAACCGGTTTGCCAATCTTTTGAAAAACAGATTCGATGTAAAAAAAGGCGACCGTATCGTTCTTTATATGCCAATGATCCCCGAAGCGGCATATGCAATGCTCGCATGCGCAAGAATAGGCGCCATACACTCGGTAGTTTTCGGAGGATTCAGTTCGGAAGCTTTAAGGAGCAGAATCATAGATGCCGAAGCCAAAGTGGTAATTACCGCCGACGGAGCATTTAGAAAAGGTAAACCATATATGCTCAAACCTGTAGTGGACACAGCGCTTGAAGAGGGTTGCGAATGTGTCGAAAAAGTGCTTGTCGTACAGAGAAACCATGAAGATATTGTCTGGATAGAAGGAAGAGATTACAGCTACAACGAGCTTATAGCCCTCGAGGACGATGAGTGCGCACCGGAGCGTATGGATAGTGAAGATCCACTCTTTTTACTCTACACGTCCGGATCTACCGGCAAGCCGAAGGGGGTGCAGCACTCACAAGCAGGTTACATCCTCTGGGCACAAATGACTATGGAGTGGACCTTCGATGTCAAAGAGAACGATACATACTGGTGTACTGCCGATATCGGATGGATTACAGGCCATACATATATAGTATATGGCCCTTTGTCAATGGGTGCCACTACGGTTATGTTCGAAGGCGTTCCGACATATCCGGATGCCGGTCGTGCGTGGAAGATGATCGAAGAGTACAAAATCAACCAGTTTTATACAGCACCTACAGCAATTCGGGTTCTTCACAAGACAGGCGAGCATGAACCGGAAAAATATGATTTGAGCTCGCTTAAAGTCCTTGGAACGGTCGGCGAACCGATAGACCCGCCGGCATGGAAATGGTATTATGAAAAAATAGGAGGCCGCCGGTGCCCCATCGTGGATACATGGTGGCAGACTGAAACTGGCGGCCACATGATAAATCCGCTGCCGGGAGCGACTCCGATAAAACCGGCCTGTGCCACATTCCCTCTACCGGGCATAATGGCGGAAGTCCTAAAACGCGACGGTACTCCCGTCTCCGCCGGAGAACAGGGTCTGCTTTGTATAACAAAACCCTGGCCCAGTATGATCAGAACAATATGGCAGGATCCGGAACGTTTCAAAAAGTCATACTTCGGAGAGATTGAAAAAGATGGCAAACCGATCTACTTTTCAGGTGACGGCGCAATTGTAGATGAAGATGGGTACATAACTATTACCGGACGCGTAGATGATGTTATAAACATATCTGGTCACCGTATGGGAACGGCAGAAATAGAGTCCGCAATAAAAAAACATCCTCACGTAGCCGAAGTAGCTGTAGTCGGAAAACCCGATCCGATAAAAGGTGAAAGCATTTTCGCTTACATTGTATTGAAAAATGCCGATGATACTTTTGGTGAAGAAGCAGAACTGGTAAAAGAGATAAACGAAGTGATCGCCAAAGAGATAGGGAATATCGCAAAATGCGACACTATCAAAATTGTTCCTGGTCTTCCGAAGACCAGATCCGGAAAAGTAATGCGACGCATTCTAAGGGCGATAGCGAAAGGGGAGGAGATAAAACAGGATATTTCAACCCTTGAAGACCCTGGAGTGGTTGCGAAAATAGAAGCCTGCGTTAAAGGATGAGAATGTGAGAAAATGGATATCGATACTGCTCGTTGTTCTGTTTTTCATCGGTTGTGATGACAGCAACGACAAAAACGATAGACTCATCTTCTCGATATTGATTCCACAGACCTCAATACAACAGAGTGTCCATTACGTAGACGGAAAACAGATATTTACATCTGTTTCAAAAGATTCGGCCGTTTCCGCAATGATAATAAACAATCCCATTCCTGCCGGCAAAGAGGCAGTAGTGGCGATTGCCATTCAAAATCTTGAGAATAAAAAAATCGACCTCAAATGGAGCGAAATAACTTTTTTCAACCCAAAAAGCCACATGAAACTTCTATCTGTCGCGGAATTGGAAAACTATTTCAAACAGCCCGACAGATGCAAACCCATCTTGAACATCGATGCTTTCAAACCACAGATGAAAAAGTATGGTGTAATCCAGGACCCGTCAAAAGATACATTGAAAAAAGAGTTGTTGCCCACAGAAACCGCACTTGCAAAAGTCTACAGGGCAATGAAAAAAGATCTATGCTATACAAAACTTCCAAACGACACCTCCCTGGATCCGCACGGGCTCACGGTAGGCTATATGGTCATACGCCTGCCTGCCGAAAATTTCGAACACAGAATACCGTTCATGCTTAAAATACCTGTTGCCCAAACAGTACACAAACTTCGTTATATACTTCAACCACTGAAATAATGGTATAATTTTGCCATTTTCGCCAACTTAAAAAACGTTACAGGATCACGATTATGCAACTTTGTGTAGCATTGGACCTTCCATCCATGAAAGAAAATCTGGAACTGGCAAAAGAGCTGAAAACATTCGATATCTGGCTCAAAGTGGGTTTTAGAAGTTTTATAAGAGATGGCAGGACACTTTTGAGTGAGTTGAAAAACTTAAATCCATCCTTCAGGATATTTCTTGATCTGAAACTGTATGATATTCCCAATACTATGGCCGACGCTGCGGAAGAGATTGCAAAAATGGATGTGGATATGTTCAACGTCCATGCAAGTGCCGGCAAAGAAGCGATGCAAAGAGTGATGCATAGGCTCGAACCGTTAAAAAAACGTCCTCTCGTACTGGCTGTAACGGTTCTGACATCATTCGATTATCACACTTTTAAAGAAATTTATTCCAATGATATCGAGGAGAAGGCAAAACAGTTTGCACTTCAGAGCTACCAGGCCGGTTTGGACGGAGTCGTATGTAGCGTTTTTGAATCTTCGATGCTTAAACATGAAACGGAACCGGGTTTCATAACCCTGACTCCGGGCATAAGACCTTTTGGAGAACCATCAGAAGACCAGAAAAGAGTTGCAGATATTGAAACGGCAAAGAGAGAGAAAGTCGATATTATCGTTGTAGGCAGACCTGTTTACAAAGCTAAAAAACCGGCAGAGGCCGTAGAGAGAATATTGCAGAACCTATCGGTATAAAAAACTACCAGTTTCCGTTTGGTACTGCCGTTTCCATCCTCCATATCATCCACACCACGAACAGAACGAATACCGTAACAAAAACCAGAGGTGCATATTTTTGAAACATCGATTACTCCTAAGAAAAACGTTTGGCCATTCTATCCAAAATTCTATGAAAATTTCTGAATTTGAAGCGGAACACTACTTGCTTAATGTTTTTTACAAGCTGTTGTTTAAACAGACTAATATTTTCCAAGGAGAGAAGATGAAAATACTGGATAAAGTTGAACTGATCGTAAGACTCAAGGAAAAGATCGAAGAGACAAAAAAAGAGAACAAGAAAGCTGCGCAAAGACTTCAAATGCTACTTGAAACCATAATAAGGTCCGGTGAATACAAGGCAATATAGGTATCAATGCCATTTTTTAAGCAGTATATTAAGAACCAGCCGTTATAATTTCATCCACTTCATGGACAGGTGGGTGA
>WFUN01000014.1 GCA_015484905.1 Hydrogenimonas sp.
GATATACCCTTTCGACTCCAACTCTTCGAAAAGCTTTTCGGTCTCTTCGTAAAGCTCTTCAAACCGTACCCTCTGTTTTTCATATTTTTTTCGTTGATATCTTGCATACTGCCAAGCGACAACAACAGACAGAGCAAATATTCCATAGATAAAAAACTGATACGCCTTCAGGTTCAAGAGTACAATAAAATATTGCACTGAAAAAAGAATGAAAAACTCAACTGAAAAAATGACTACCAAAACTGAGCTCTGTTCGAAATCCAGAGTGTATTTCTCAATCTCACGAAGTTTTTTAAGATTTTTGTTTATCGATGCAGCTTTTTTTCTATATTCGGCCGGAATATTTTCAAGAGGAATCTCCTTAAGATGAATATTGCTTAGATTATATTCGACATTTGTCTGCTTGTATTCCCGAAAAATTTCAGGATACTCCTTCAATGTAAGTGAAATCTCTTCTACGCTGACTCTATCTTTGCCCAAAAGCTTCTGCACATCCTGCAAAATAAGATCATAAAGGCCGATACTTTTTATCTCATTGGCAGCCCGCTCTACGTTTGTCAACTCTCTCTCCTTTCACAATCTAGATGCTTCTTCTGTGAATTTTGCGAAACTCAGGATTTTACCGCTACTCTGCCGGGTTCAGGATCTATGCCATATCCGGCTCCCGGATCTTTTGCCGGCATAAATATGCCTATCAACCCTTTGAGCCCTATACTCATCACGATATTGAAAAGAAATACAAACCATGCTATCAATACCATGGCACCAAAGATAGCGGCACCAACCATCAACATATTGAACTCTCCGTCTACATAAAGATGACGACGCAACATTCCATCCAAACCAGCCATTCCTCCAAGAGCGCCCATTCCTATACCGCCAATGATATAGAGCCAGAAGTGGACCCATGTCAGTTTTCTTGAAAAGAGTGTTGCATTGTTTGTTACAAGGGGCCATAGGACATACAGTGCACTGTAGAGCGTCATATACAGACCTACGATCAAAGCTATGTGAAAATGGGCGAAGCTTACCCATTGGGTATTGTGCAAAACCCTGTTTAGGCCCATATCTGCTTGAATGATACCTGCAGGAACAGCCAGACCAAAGCCGATCAGCCCACCCAGCAAATAGGCCAGCGCAGGAGACATTTTCAACGGCCGGGCCTTCCATAGCGTAACAAGCGTAATAAAAAGAGCGAGTCCCTGTGTCAGAAGCTCGAATGCCGTCACCATCTCTCCTGATACAAGTTTCATCATTTCAGGTTGAGACTGATCAGCCAAAAGATGGTGAGACCACACCATCCAGGATACGAACAGCTCTAACAACAGTGCCGCTCGGGCTATGTTTTCCATAAACAGCTTACGGCCCGTAATGATCGTAGCAAGAAGATACCATGAGCCGGCCACATAAATAAGAACCAGACCGTCTGCAACAAGATCCAGTCCCCACCAGAACCAGTTTTTATACAACAAAGCGTCTATTGCATGGACATCCCATTTGAAGCCTGTAGATTCTGCGACAAGAAATACAAACACCAAAATTCCGGCACTCAGAATAACCAGTGCATCCAAAAAGGTATCGACAGTTCCGCGAAAAATCGCCACCACGGGAAGCGAAAGAGCCGGCTCTTTGCTATATGGAGGTCTTCCGGTAAGCTTATATATCAGATTCATCAAACCGTCTATTCCGAAACCGGATATCAAAAGCTCTTTGGTCGTTTTGTTTTTATGCACGCCTACTCTTGCAAATATAGTGGCATAGATGTTGTAAATAAAACCTATGGTGCCGATCATTATCATAGCCACTCCGACTACAAATACCAGACCGCCTATTATTTTAAACTGTTCGGTATCGGCCGGCAGAGGCCAATAGAGTGTATACAAAGGAGCGTATTGCCAAATGAATCCTGCTATCCATGCAAGAAATGTACCGACAGTTATCATCAACCAGACAAAATTTGCCAGTTTAACGCTGTAAAGTGGCTTTTTCGTCAAATAAGGCACCAAAAACATAAATGCCGCGAACACAAGTTGATAGGTCGATCCGAAAATCCCTACTATCGGGTGGACCGTCATAATCGAGAAATAGTGATCAGGCTCAAAAAACATTTTTGGAATCGGGGCGGAAGGACCGGTCTGTACCATTCGCATTATCATTCCTTCCACTGCAACCAACCCGTAAAAAAGAAACGACATAACAACCGCTCTCAATGTGACTTTTTGTAAAGCGTTCAATCTGGTATGGTCAAAATCGGTACCGTTTATCACTGTTTTTACAAAACTCATATCTCTATTCTCCTATCTACTCGCTGTTTTTTCATAGCAGCCCGTTACCTCTACTGCATCGTTTATAAACATAAGATCTTTACCGGTAAGTTCGTCATACTGATGAGGACCTGCATATTCTGTCGAGGTGAGATCGAAACTGCCGCATTCATGGAAAGTCCATAAAAGATCGTTATCACGCCCCGGAAGCACCTGCATCTGTGTAACCATAGAGCCGTCTTTTCGAAAAAGGCCAAAACCATAGGTCAAATCTTTGCTCGTTACATTGAACATAACTTTTTCTCCCTTTTCAACGATCATTTTACGCTTTGGAAGGCTCCATCTATGTTTTTCAACCGATATGTGAAAAGAGCGGTCCGGAGTTATTGTGTGACGCATAATATCTTCTGCTACCCAGGGGATCGTATTGTAGGTGAAGATATGATGCCCGACACCTCCGGCAACCAAAAATGCCATGTATCCGTAAAAAGGTATTCTTACAATTGATTTCGCTTTTTTCTTTCTTGTCAGGTTGTAACCGAACCACGCGATAACGGATATGATCATCAACGCATAAATGGTATATGCCATCCAGTGAAAACGCAACAGTTCTATTGATGTTTTAAAATCCATATCATTCGACTCCTTTGCCAATTTCTTGTGGCAGTATACGCGTTGAAATTTCTATAATTCTTGACCAAAATCAAAATTTTTCCATAGCTGCATATAAACTGTCTCTTATACACATCTGA
>WFUN01000015.1 GCA_015484905.1 Hydrogenimonas sp.
ATCGTATACCATTATATGAAATTCGAGAGAGGCTATGATCACTACATCAACATTTGGGGTGCGGACCACCATGGATATATAGCCCGCGTCAAGGCAGCAATCGCTTTTTTTGGTTACGACCCTCAAAAGTTGGAAATAATTCTTTCCCAAATGGTCTCTTTGCTAAAGGGGGGGGAGCCGTACAAAATGTCCAAACGTGCAGGAAATTTCATACTCATGCACGATATTGTGGAAGAGATAGGTTCAGATGCGTTACGGTTTATCTTTTTGACCAAAAAGAGCGATACGCATCTTGAATTTGATGTAGAAGATCTGAAAAAAGAGGATAACTCCAACCCGGTTTACTATATCAACTATGCCCATGCACGCATATACTCTCTTTTCGAAAAAGCCGGCAAGAGCCAGAAGTCTGTTTTTGGAGCCGGTTTGGACGGACTTGACGAAGAGGCGTATGATCTGCTTTTTACAGCTTTGCTTCTTCCGGAGGTTCTGGAAGATGCATTTGAAAGCAGGCAGCTTCAGAAAGTGACCGAGTATCTAAAACAGTTGGCGGGAATGTATCATAAGTTCTATTATGACCACAAGGTGATAGGCTCTGCAAACGAAGATGCTCTGCTTAAACTTTCGGCAATGGTGGCTCTCTCTTTGAGAACAGGCCTCAGGATGCTTGGAATAGAGGCTCTTAATAGAATGTAGATAGAGCGTTCGCTCTTTTGCGCAAACTTTTGGAACGTTATTTGCTGTAACGTCAAACAAGAGCCTCGGGCACAAGCTTGCAGACTGTTCCGGTCTGCCCGAAGCTCAGGATCTAGACTCTTCTTTCTCCTTTAGTGACTCCAGAAACTCTTCTATGTTGTATTTTGCGCGATACGAAGGTACCATCAGGTGTATCATAATGTCGCCCAGGTCTATTATCGTCCACTGTTCTCCCTCTTCGATGGCGACAAATTTCTCTCCCGCCGGCTTTAACATCTCTTTCAGATATCCAAGCAGCGCCAGCGTATGTTTGTCCCCGAGTGTCGTCGCAATAATGACATATCTGGTCAGGTACTCTTTGTCGCTCAGATCGAACACCTGTATATCTTCCGCTTTTTTCTGATCGAGAATATCTACGATTCTATCTATTCTCTTTTTTGTTTCAAGATTCAATTACTCTCCTGTTTTGCTGTTTCTTTTTTGTCTGTATAGTAGCGAACCACCTCTTCGCGTATACTCTTGGGAATCCATTGAGGATCGATCTTTTTACGCAACTGGGTGGAGCTTATCGGTATATCTATATCGAGACGGATGAACTTTTTTGGAACGGGTCTGTCCGAACGTGTCGCAACCACCCATTTTACCATTTTGTCCAAATCTTTGAACCGATGCCATTTTGTCATCGTTTCAAGATTGTCTGCGCCGATTATGAGGTAAATTGTATCAAAAAACTGTTTGAAATGGCTGACTGTATTAAAGGTATACGATTTCCCGTCCTTTTTTATTTCATAATCGCTCACTTCGATTCTCGGATCAAAAGCGGTTGCTCTCTTGAGCCATTTGAGTCTCAGTGCGGCAGGAGCCGTATGCCCTTTCTTGAATGGACTGATATATGCCGGTACTACAATCAGTCTCTCTATATCCAGCTGCTCCAGGGCCTTTTTCATCACAGCAATATGTCCAATATGTGGAGGGTCGAAGCTTCCTCCGAAGATCGCAATTTTTTTACTCTTCATTTAATAATCATTATACACTTAATTCGATAAAATCAAGCCAGTATTTTATATAGCAAGGAAACTCTTTTGGCTTTGAAGATTGCGATCAACGGATATGGACGTATAGGACGGAGCGTAGCGCGTATCATATCCAAACGTGACGATGTTGAGCTGGTTGCGATCAACGATCTGGCTGGCCCGGAAACGCTTGAGTATCTGACCCGCTTTGATTCCGTGCATGGGCCGATCGATGAAAATGTCGGGCTTGAAAACGGGAATCTCCTCATGGGAGAAGAGTGTATAAAAATATTTCAGGAGTCAGAGCCGCAGAAGTTGAGGTTCGCGGATGTCGGGGCGGATGTTGTGCTGGAGTGCAGTGGCAGGTTTTTGCGCAGCGATATACTTAAAGCGCATATCAGACACGGTGTGAAAAGAGTCATAATTTCCGCACCCGCCGAAGACGATACTCCTACCTACGTATTTGGTGTGAATGCAGATTCGTACAAAGGAGAGCAGATTATTTCCAATGCCAGCTGCACTACGAACTGTTTGGGGCCTATTGCACGTATTATAGATGAAACATATGGAATCCAAAGCGGTTTGATGACTACCATCCATGCCTATACGGGGGGCCAGAATCTAATCGATGCGGCGAGCCAAAGAGACAAAAGGCGGTGCCGGGCGGCAGCGGTTAATCTGATTCCTACCACTACCCATGCGGCGGAGGCCATTTACAAGGTTCTGCCTTCTCTTAAGGGAAGACTTCATGGACGTAGCGTAAGAGTGCCTACACCTGACGTCTCTTTGATGGATCTAAATCTGGTATTAAAAAAACCGGCGAGCGTAGATGAGGTGAACTTTCTTTTTTTGGAGCAGGCCAGGGGAGAGATGAACGGTATTTTGGGCATAGATCGACATTATGGAGTCAGCCAGGATTTCTGTGGTGATACGAGAAGCTGTATAGTCGCCGAAGATCTTACGCAGGTTATCGATGGAAAAATGCTCAAGATAATGGCATGGTATGACAACGAGTGGGGTTATGCGAACAGGCTTGTCGAAATGGCATTGCATATAATGAAGTGACAAAGAATGAAGGAAAGAGCACAATGAAACTTTTAACGATTAAAGATCTCGAACTTGCAGGCGAAAAAGTTTTTATAAGATGTGATTTTAACGTACCTCTCGACGAGTTTGGCAATATTACGGATGACAGACGTATTCGGGCGGCTTTGCAGACCATACGTTACTGTCTCGATCATGAGTGCGCCATCGTTCTTGCCAGCCATATGGGGCGCCCGAAGGGACGTTTTGATGAAAAACTCTCTCTCAAACCGGTTGCCAAAAGACTCCAGTCTCTTCTGCATCATGATGTTTCGCTCGCCAAAGATGTTGTAGGGCCGGATGCAACCGCCAGAGCCAAAGAGCTTGAAAGAGGAGAGATTCTCCTGCTTGAAAATGTAAGGTTTGAGCCGGGAGAGACGAAAAACGATCCGGTTTTGGCAAAAAAAATGGCTTCGATGGCGAAATTTTATATTAATGATGCGTTTGGAGTCAGCCATCGGGCACACTCTTCTGTAGAGGCGATTACACACTTTTTCGACAACCGTCACAAGGGAGCCGGCTTTTTGCTTCAAAAGGAGATAAAATATTTTCACCGCCTTCTCAAACAGCCTACACGCCCCTTCATGGCCATTGTAGGCGGAAGCAAAGTTTCCGGCAAACTGGAGGCGTTGATAAACCTGCTTCCAAAAGTGGACAAGATGGTCATAGGGGGAGCTATGGCTTTCACTTTCCTGAAAGCGGCCGGTCACGAGGTAGGAAATTCACTGATTGAAGAGGATCTGATAGATGATGCGAACCATATTGTTCAGGAGGCCAAACGGCTTGGCGTAAAATTCTATCTTCCGGTTGATTATGTTGTCGCTCCTGAGCTCAGGGAGGATGCTCCGGTAAAATATGTAACCTATCAGGAGATTCCGAACGACTGGATGGGGCTTGATATTGGTCTTGCATCCACAAGGCTCTTCAGGGAGGCGCTAAGCGATGTACAGACGATTTTGTGGAACGGCCCCATGGGTGTTTACGAGATGGACAAATTTGCGAGGGGCAGTTTCAAACTTGCCAATTATGTAGCGGAGTCGTATGCGACCAAGATTATAGGTGGAGGAGATACTGCAGACCTTGTTCAGCGTGTTGGAGTAGACGACGAAATGACATTTATATCGACCGGCGGTGGTGCGAGCCTGGAACTGCTTGAAGGGAAGACGCTTCCAGGAATCGCTGCTCTGGAGGCAAAAGGAGAGGATAATGGATGATAAAATCGTTGCAGCCAATTTCAAAACCAACCACACCCGCCGCTCGACAGCGGAGTATGTCGAGGCGATAGATCTTTTTTTGTCCGAAAAAAAGATCGGTCTGCCGCTATATATCTTTCCTCCTTCTACAGCACTGGACAGTTTTGAAACCAAAAACTCTATTCATATCGGGGCACAGAATGCTTATCCGACAGTAAAGGGCTCTTTTACAGGTGAGATTGGTTTGCAGCAGTTGGAAGAGTTTGGTATCGATACCATATTAGTCGGCCACAGCGAGCGACGCCATATTCTAAAAGAGACACAGGAGTTCGTAGCTGAAAAGTTCAGATGGTTCAAAGAGCGCGGTTTTACCATTTTCTACTGTATAGGAGAGCCTCTTGAGGTACGTAAAGCCGGAGAAGAGGCGGTACGGCAATATCTTTTAAAGCAGTGTGAAGGTATTGATACTTCTTATGAGAATCTTGTGTTGGCTTATGAACCTGTATGGGCTATCGGAACCGGGAAAACCGCTACACCGGAACTGATAGAACAGACTCATGCCCTCATCAAGGCTTTTAGCGATCGGCCTCTTCTTTATGGAGGAAGCGTGAAACCTCAGAATATAAAGGAGATACTTGAGGTACCCGGCTGTGACGGTGCTCTGATAGGTACGTCAAGCTGGGAGGTTTCCGGTATGGTTTCCATGCTGCGGAAGGTAAAAGGCTGAAGGCATTATCCGGGGCTTTAATCCGCTTTAAAAGAGGCATGTCGGGTTTTGGATTGTATCTATATAAAAAAGAGTCGAAGATAAAAGTTAAAAAGTGGAGCTGTTTTTCTGTTCTTTTACTTTTTAACTTTTATCTTTATCATACTATATCATAACAAAAAGGATCTCTTATGATTATGAAAGGAAAGCGCGGGCTTATAGTCGGTGTCGCCAACAACAAGTCGATAGCCTATGGCATAGCCAGGGCTTGTTATGAACAGGGAGCCGAGCTTGCGTTCACGTATCTTAACGATGCGCTTAAAAAGAGGGTGGAACCGATTGCTGCAGAGTTTGGCAGTGACATGGTTTATCCTCTTGATGTAAGCAAGCCGGAAGAGTTTGAAGCTTTGGCGGAAAATATCAAAAAAAGGTGGGGAACTTTCGATTTTGTCGTACATGCGGTTGCGTTTGCGCCGAAAGATTCATTAAGCAAGCCTTTTGTGCAGACCACGAAAGATGCGTTCAGTATAGCGATGAATATATCTGTTTACAGTCTTGTCGAACTTACTCGCTGTATGCTGCCGATGCTCAATCCAGGTGCCTCTATATTGACACTGAGCTATTTTGGAGCAGAAAAATATATTCCCAATTACAATGTCATGGGTGTTGCAAAAGCGGCGCTGGAAGCCTCCGTGCGATACCTTGCCGTAGATCTTGGATACCCCAAAGGTATCCGCGTCAATGCGATAAGCGCAGGGCCTATAAAAACGTTGGCAGCAAGCGGTATCGGCGATTTTCGCTTCATTTTGAAATGGAACGAGGCAAACGCTCCGTTGGGACGCAATATAACGATCGACGAGGTTGGAAACAGCGCAATGTATCTTTTAAGCCCTCTTGCATCCGGAGTGACCGGAGAGGTGCATTATGTGGATGCCGGCTACAACATTATGGGCATGGCCGCTGTCGACGAAGAGGATGGAAAAGCGGTCTTGAGATGGAGCAAGCTAAAATGATCGCTACGTAAAATGGTCATATATTCAATAATCAGAATTTATGGATAATAATGGCGATTTAAGTTAACCGTATGATATAATGGCGCTTGCAAGCTAAACAAACAGTAAGGAGTAGGGATGAAATTTGCAAAACTGAGCCTAGCGGCGATAATAGCAATGGGTGTATCTGCGTTTGCGGATGTTGAAAATATCAAGATAAATGGTGACGCCAAGTTTTTTTACAGCACAAACGACATGGGCAATGCCGATCTGTTTGACAGAGGCAAGGTGGCAAACTTCGGTTCAGCCGGACAGGCCGGTTTTGATCTTTCCGCAGAAGCGGCTCTGGCCGATGGAGTAACGGGCAAAGTCGCTTTTACCGTATTATCCACGCTGGGTGTAGAAAACAACCTGGTCTCATATATATGGGAAGGAAGCGATACCAAAACACAGTGGTGGGCGAGTGAAGCCTGGCTGGCGAAAAAGATTTCCAATACTACGATAAAAGTGGGCCGCCAGACTCTCGACACTCCTCTCGCGTTTACTGAAACATGGTCTATCGCTCAGAACACTTTCGAATCTGCAGTGGTTTTGAATCAGGACATCAAGGACACAGTTCTCGTAGCCGCATGGGTTGGACGTGGTAATGGCGGAGCCGGAGCCGGAGGTCTGACTTATGCGGGCGTGGTCAACAATGCATCCAATGGTACCGATCCTTTTACAACTTACGGAAGCGATGGAGCATACGTATTTGGAGCGGTTACAACGGCTATCCCGATGACGACGGCACAGGCGTGGTACTACGATGTCGTGAGTACAGCCAAGGCATACTGGCTGCAAGCAGATGTGGCGCTGGAGAATGATCTCAAAGGTCTTACTCTCGGTGCTCAATACGCTTCGACAGATCCGGCCGCCCCTGCCAGCAAAACCGGATCGATCTGGGCGGCAAAAGTAGGATATGCGACTGATAACGGTCTTTCGGTATCTGCAGCATACTCTTCAACAGATACCGATAACGGTGCAGGAGCCAATACGGCGACTGGTACCGGTGCATCAAAAGTCTATACCGAAGCATGGTGGAACTATGGATATGTGACTGCCAAGGATGTCAATGCATATTCTATTTCTGCAGAGTACAATGCAAAAGATATTGCCGATTTTGCCGTATATTACACAAATGCCGATGCGGGTAATACCTCAACGGTAAAAGATATGAGTGAGTTTACCGCCACGGCGAGCAGAGCTTATGGTAATCTGGAAACAACACTGGCCTATATCTATACAGATGCTGATGATCAGAACAATGCAGACGCTTACAATACAGTACAGCTTTACCTGACTTACAATTTCTGAGAAGAGTCATAAAAAACTTTCAAACGGTGTCGGACCGCTTCAGCGGTCCGGCCTTTTCGCAAAACTTTTTACCCCGAATATAGCAGCAGAAAATCCGAAGGGGTCTCTCATGAGAAGAAAATTTTTCATTTTGGTTTTTCTGTCCCTCCTCTCCATGGCTTCACAGTTTGTAATTTTAAAAAACGGTAAGGCGGTGGTATTAAAAGATGATGGAACGTATGAAGAGGTGATTTTGGTTGAGAGAGAGGGTAAAACAGTAGCTCTTAAAAAAGATGGTACATGGGAGAGTGTACCTGAAAAAAACATTTTTGTCGAAACAACTTCCCTAAAAAAAACGGAGTGCCTGATAGAGATGATAGATCCGATCTTGTCAAAGAGCTAATAGGTAAATGGGAAAGTCCAGACGCATCTTTGGTCTATATTTTTAAAAAGGATGGAAAACTCTCAATTCGGCAAAACGGTAAATGGAGAGATACGACCTATAAAGTCGATGATGTCGATATAAATATGCGTAATATTGTAGTCAATGTCGGAGAAAAGGGAAGAGTCGGATTTCTGTCGTTCGGTGGCGAAAACTGGGTTTTGCATATTGACGAAGATGGAAAAACTCTGCAAAACGATAGTCTGAAATTGAAAACATTCAAAGATATTACACTGTTTAAAAGATAATGTCCCTTCTTATAAAAAAAACTTCATACATTTTTGGAATGCTTCTTCTCATTTCGCTCATCTCTTTCATTGCCATACATGCGGCGCCGAACAGTTTTTTTGCCCCCGGAGAGCTGAATCCCAATATCACCAAAGAGTCGATCGAACATCTAAAGACGATATATGGACTCGACAGGCCTCTTTGGGAGCAGTATCTGCGCTGGGTATGGGCCATATTGCATCTGGATTTCGGACTCTCCTTTTCGAGTGGCGAGAGTGTCAGCAGCGAGATAGCTTCACGCATCCCTGTCACTCTTGTCATAAATGCCATATCTATGGTGCTGATCTTTTTTATCTCCTTGAAGCTTGGAATAAGAGCGGCACTGAAAAGTTACAGTATGGAAGACAGGGCCATAAAGCAGCTTTCGCTGATAAGCTTTGCAATGCCCTCTTTCTATCTTGCGCTTATACTAATACTGTTTTTGGGGCTGAAACTGGGCTGGTTTCCCATAAGTGGATTGCAGAGCATAGAGCCAAAAAATGGAGTGTGGAAGTGGTTGGATGAAGCATGGCACATTGCACTTCCGGTTTTTGTCATGATCTTTGGCGGAATAGGTGGTTTGATTATGTATGTACGTTCGTTGACATTGGAAATTCTAAAAAGTGACTATATCTTTTTTGCGAAGGCGAGAGGCATAGATGATGTGACAATAAGAAAAAAGTTTATACTGCCCAACCTCATGCCTTCGGTTGTTACGATTCTTGGTCTCTCGCTACCTGGTCTTATCAGTGGCAGTGTTATAATAGAGTCGATATTTTCCATCAACGGTATGGGACTGCTTTTTTTTCACTCGGCACTGAGCCGTGATTATCCGGTTATTATGGGTATATTGATAATAACTGCATTTTTGACACTGCTTGGAAACATTCTGGCTGATATAGCTCTTTGGAAGCTGAACCCATATGCAAAAAGAGGCGAATGACAGAATATTGAGTTTGAATACAACAAGAGAAGAGTGATCTCTTCCCTTTGGGTGGTTTTATTCTCCAAAGAGTGCTTTTAGTGCATCGGGGTTGATCTGTTTTTCCTCTTTTTTTGATCCATCTTTTGAAGGCGCGGAAGCTATTTCGTTCAATTCTATCTGATAGCCGGTCAGCATGGAAGCAAGACGGATATTGATACCGCTTTTGCCGATCGCTTTTGATTTTTGATCGGCCGGAAGCGTTACGACAGCCTTGTCCCCTTCTATTTTGACACTGTTGATTATGGCGGGGCTCAAACTTCTTGCCACGAAAATTTCGGGAATGGGAGAGTATTCGATGCAGTCTATGTTTTCGTTGTGAAGCTCATGGCTCACGGCATTTATTCTAACGCCTCTGACTCCGACTGTCGCACCGACCGGATCCACTCTTGGGCTAACTGCCGTAAGAGCGACTTTTGCACGTTCACCCGGTATTCTGGCCGATTTTTCAATTATCACGAGGCCGTCGGCTATCTCGGGAACCTCCTGGCGCAGCAACTCTTCGAGAAATTTGGGCATGGTACGCGAAATTTCAAGATGTATACCGAACTTTTTGTCTATGCCAACATAGCGCAAAATCCCTTTTATAGTATCTCCAACACGGAAAGACTCGCCTTTGATGCGGTTTCGTTTCGGAAGCACGGCGCGAACTTCGTCGATTTCTATATAGGTATTCTGCTCACTGTCGACGCGAGTTACAGGACCGTTTACTATAGTCCCTATCATCGCTTTGTATTTGTTGAACATCTGCTCTTCTACAAAACGCTGGATATGGTATTCGATCTCATGATAAAGAGCCGATGCCGCGTTGCGCCCATAATCTTCAAGATTCACTTCACTTGTAAGCTCATCGCCCGGTTCCACATCCGAGTCTATATCTTTTGCCTCATCCAAAGAGATGAATTTTTCCGGTTCGTCGACGAGTCGAGGGTCATCCGGTTTGGCAACCGTGATTTTTTGATACAGCGTATAGCGTCTGTTTTTTTCATCGATTTCCACTTCAAAATCGCACTCTTCGCATATAACCCGCTTTGCAGTCTGCACCAGAGCGGCTTTGAACGCTTCTTTGGCCGATTCAGGCGGCAAACCTTTTTCATGGGCAATAGAGTCGATTATATCGATAATTTTTTCCATTACTTGACAGTTCCTTTTATAGTTTCATGTGATTTTTTATGTGCAGTTGTGAGGTTTTTAACCATTTTCGCAGCGACTGAGACAAGCATTATACTAAAAGCAATCTTTATCATTTATAAAAGCTTTACCTTTGTTTTGATACAATCCAACCAATAAACTGACATTATGCAAAACAGCGGATTGAGCCGAAGTTTTTATTTATAGGGTTTTCGACAACCTAAATGCAGAAGTATATATTTTGTTGAAAAAGTGGGCACTGTTTGCCGATCCGGGGCTTTTTTCTAAAAGTCTTGGCGTTTTGCGTAATATTGGCGAATTGACATGTATTAAATTGCAAGAGGTATATTATTATGGAACTAAAAGCGGCAAGAACGGAACTCAAGGCCAAGCCAAAGGCCATAACGATCGAAAAGATAGAGAAGGAGCTTGAAAAAGAGGGTCAGAAAATTTTCTATTTCGATAGAGAAAATTCGCACAAAGACCTAATGGAAATGGTTGAATATTTCGAAAAGAAGGGGTATGGTGTCTATTTCAGAGAGATCAGATTTGGCCTTAACGAAAATGACTATCTTTACGAAGTGCATATTCTTAGTTGAAGTTGAAGAGTTGATTCGGTGAGTAAAAAGTATTATATAGAGACGCTCGGTTGTGCGATGAATGTCCGAGACAGTGAGCATATGATTGCAGAGCTCACGCTGAAGGAGGGATATGAGGCAGCCGATAGTCTGGAAGAGGCCGATCTGATTCTAATCAACACCTGCAGCGTACGTGAAAAGCCTGTTCATAAACTTTTCAGCGAAATAGGACAGTTTGGCAAACGAAAAAAAGATGGTGCAAAGATCGGGGTATGCGGATGTACAGCCAGCCACCTCGGCGAAGAGATTATCAAAAGAGCACCTGTGGTGGACTTCGTGCTCGGTGCACGCAACGTGAGCAAAATAACCGAGGTACTTCATCGTCCAAAAGCTGTAGAGGTGGATATGGATTACGATGAGAGCGGTTACGCTTTCGGGGAGTTCAGAACTTCTCTTTACAAAGCGTATATAAATATTTCGATCGGATGCGACAAACAGTGTTCGTTTTGTATCGTTCCCCATACGCGCGGAGAGGAGATCTCCATTCCTGCGGATCTGATATTGAAAGAGGTCCAAAAAGCGGCCGGAAGCGGAGCTAAAGAGATCTTTTTGCTTGGACAGAACGTCAACAACTACGGTCGTCGCTTCAGTGGCGAGCACCCCAGAATAGGTTTTACGCAACTGCTAAGGGCGGTAAGCGAGATAGAAGAGGTGGAGCGGATCCGCTTCTCTTCACCTCATCCTCTTCACATGGACGATGAGTTTTTAGACGAGTTTGCCAAAAACCCAAAGATATGCAAATCGATGCATATGCCCCTTCAGAGTGGTTCCAGCCGGATACTCAAAAGTATGAAGCGGGGCTACACAAAAGAGTGGTTTCTCGAAAGGGCTGCAAAGATCAGAGAGTTGGTGCCTGACGTTTCCATAAGCACAGATATCATAGTCGGTTTTCCTGGAGAGAGCGATGAAGATTTTGAAGATACGATGGATGTAGTAGAAAAGGTAAGGTTCGAACAGATTTTCAGTTTCAAATACTCTCCCAGACCGATGACTCCGGCGAAAGATTTCGAAAAACAGGTACCTGAAGAGATCGCTTCAAAACGGCTGACAAGACTTCAGGCCCGACATAACGAAATGTTGGACGAGATGAAAAGTGTACGTTTGGACAGAGTTTATGATGTCTATTTCGAAGAGCTGCGCCCTGGAGGGTATGTCGCCGGCCGCACAGACAATAACTGGCTCGTGCAGGCCAAGGGAAGCGAAGAGCTTCTGGGAAAGACGGTTCGGGTAAAAATAGTCGAAGCGAGCCGCCTTGGCAGTATAGGGGAAGTGATTGCGTAAGCGGCTTGTACGCCTTCTGGCTTCAGCCGTTTTGCCTCCGCTTGGATGGTTTGTAATCTGGTTTTTATATCTCTCCAACAGAAAAAAATGGCATATAAAAGGAAAGCTTCCCGACACTCCCGTTGTCATAGCATTCTGGCACGCTGAACTGCTGCTCGCTCCCTTTATCTACAAAAAAGTGGCCCCCGGTCGTCATATCGACGTTATGATAAGCGAACATTTCGATGGAGAGCTTATAGCCAGAACGATGAAATTCTTTGGAATAGGGGCCATAAGAGGCTCCTCCAGCAAAGGTGCCGCGAAGGCTTTGATTCAGGCCATAAGAAAAATCAAAGAGGGGGGTGGCGACGTCGCCATAACGCCTGATGGTCCAAAGGGCCCACGCCATGAATTATCCGACGGTCTCGTGGCTATCGCACGAAAAACGGGGGCTCCTGTCGTCATTTTCAACTACGTTCCTACAAACTGCAAACAGGCAAAGAGCTGGGATCGGTTTTTGATTCCACTTCCATTTGGCACCATAGATTTTTTCTGTTCAGAGCCTATAGACATATCGGATATGGAGCCGGAAGAGGCCAAGGCTATGATTCGTGAAAGGATGCTGGAACATGCAATCTAAAGTGATTTATGCGCTTTTGGCACTCTCCCTTCTTGCCGGCATGGCAATTTTTGCCTTTACAAACCCATCGTATGAGAAGGCTTTCGAAGCCAGATGGCACTATTTTATGGGTAATTATGACGAAGCCTACAAAATAGCCAAAGAGGCATACGAACTCGACCCCTACAACAGAATGGCTCTTACCGTAATGGCCCAGACCGAAGTAGCCAAAGAGTATCTCGATTATATTCGTGAAGGAGAGAGATATCTGGTTGCAATAGAAGAGGCGGCGAACCATCCTCCGATTGCGGATGCAGACAGGATCAGAATCAAAATGATGTGTGAAATCATGATAGAAAAATATATGAAACTCTCCGCAACAAAACTGACAGACAGAGAACTTGTAGAGCGCGCAGAGGAGATATATAAAAAATTCAAAAGCCTTTATACGTCGTTATTTAAGCAAAAATAGTTTAAGATAGTGCTTGTGTATAATTCTCCCAAAGGTGCAGTGTGGGTAATATTGGACGCTATTTCTGGCCAAAAACGGCTCTTCTTTTCTACGTTTTCGAAGAGAGGATCTATTCTGCATTTGGCTATATCGAAGATGGTAAGTTCGATTTGCAGGAGAAGCGTGAAATAGAAATTTCGAAAATCAAAGAGTTTACAGAGTGGCTCGACGAGATTCGACAGACCTACCCGAAAACCTATATATGCGCGATGCTTGATACGACCAACCAGGGAGCGGTTCCCGGCTGTTCAAAAGCTTCGCTCGAAAAGTATGGCATAGATGCCGCTCTTGTGCATACGCTATGTGTGGAGGATAGTTGGCTGGCATATACCTCTCTTGTAGAGATGAAGTGGTTCGAGCAAAAATTCAAGGATGTGGAGTTTGATCTTCTCTACTCTCCTTTTGTTCTGCTGTATCGAAAGTCTCTACCGTTACTGGATTCGGAGCCCTCACTCTTTTTGCTCCATCAAAAAGGGGTGGCTTTTCTGGCTGTTTTTTCACAAAATAGGCTATGGTATGCCCAGGTACTTGTTATAGGAACGGCGCAGGATGAAGATTTGTCTGCCGAAGGCGGACATGGAGGACTCTCTTTTGATCTGGAAATGATCGATGAAGAGGTAGAATCGATAAGCGATATAGATCTGCTTGGTGAGTTTCGTGAAGAGATAGAGCAGAAGAACCCGGAAGAGAACGAATCGGCTTTTGAGCTCCTGGAGTACAATCTGAATCTTTTTGAAGAGATGAAAGGCGCACTTTCGCGTTTTTACCATGATGAGAGGTATGATCACGACTTTATAGAGAGAGTTACGATTTTTGATATGGATGATCTTGGCAACGATCTTGTCCGTTATATTGAAGATGAACTTTTTATGCAGGCAGCTCTTCACTCTTTCGACCCGATTGAGGTTATGTCGTCATTGGTCGCTGCCGATCTGAAGGCTTGAAATGGGTTACAGTTTTATCAGACCTAAAAAGAAACCGAAGATAGATTCAGAAAGCAGAATGATAATGCTTTTTTTCTTGGTGACGATTATGCTCATTTTCGGTTTTACGACATATATTCTTCTTAAAAGACAATCCATGCAAAATGAAATAGTTTCGATGCAAAGAGAGATAGAGTCGTTTCATGCGCAAAGCAGAGAATTTAAAAAAGAGATCTCCCGTATAAAGCGGCTGGTACAGAAGTACGATACCATAAGCATCAACAATACATTGATGAAAGAGAGTATTCAGAATCTGTTTGATCTGGTCCCGGATCAGATAACTTTGACCAAGGCGATTCTGGACAGAAACGGTCTTGTTCTGTATGGAGTGACTCCATCCAAAGATGTTTACAACTATCTTCTGCTGGCACCTCTGAAGTCTGTATTTCAACGAAATGTTACAACATTTTACGCACTTGAGAATGGCTGGTGGCGTTTTGTTTCGGTAAACGAAGGGAGTATAGAAACCGGAGATGAGGTGGAAGAGTGAGTCTGAAAGAGGTACGTCTGATCCGGATGCTCATATGGATACTTCTCTATCTTGTAATACTGTTTTTGCTGATCTTTACCGTTGTAATCCCTTCTGTAAAAGAGTATAAGAGAATCAACAAAAAATATGTTCAAAGCAGGGCGGAATTTATGGCTGCCGAGCAGGAGTATAATGAAATTTCCGATAGACTCAAATCACTGCATGGCAGGCACAGAAAGGTGATAGAGGCTTTTGAAAACAGATGGGACGAGAAGGTTTTTGTCAAAAGCGCACAAAAATATTTTCAAAAAATCGGCTTGAAGCTGATAGATGTGAACCAGACCGATTCACATTACAAGATTTATGAGATAAATGCCTATACGAGGATGGAATCTCCACAAAATTTCTACCGATTCCTCGATTCTCTTTCATCTTCACCTTTTGTCGTTCAAGCGGACTTTCCCATAGCTTTCAAAGCCAACGGGGAAGAGATAGAGGGGATTTTCCGTATTAGAGTTTTTGAAGAGAAGAGGCTAAAGAGTCAGCAGCCAAGTAGCGAAAACAATTCGTCCGAAATCTCTTTTTCAAAGATGTAGGGTCGAATCTTCGGCGGTATGCCGCACAACCTGCACCTCTCCTTGAAGGATTTGGGCATCACCCTGTTTATATATGGCGATATCCATATTCTACCGTTTGATATTTCGATCGCCCACTCTCCTCCCACAACTACCGATCCACTCTTTGAAATCTCCTTTTTCTGCATGGCGGAGAGGAGGTATCCCTCTTTTTTCAAGACTCTGTCGATCAGCCTGATAGTTCTAGTTTCGCTTTTAGGCTGCTCAAGCACTGTGAGTGCAAATTTTGAATAGATCGTTTTTTGAGATTTCATCAACTCGTTTCTGTCTTTTAACATGTACCTGAAGCTTCGGGCCAATCCTTCCGGACACTCGTTCATCAAGAAAGATGCGGCTTTTTTTCTGAATCTGTTGCGCGTGTATTTTTCGCTGTAATTCGATTCGTCAATAAAATATTGCAAAGAGTTTTTTTCAAGATATTTCAATATCTCTTTTTTTGGAGTAAAAAGAAGTGGGCGAACAAGAGTGAAAAACTCTCTTTCTTCAATCGGCTCCATGCCTATGAATTCGACAACTCCACACCCTTTGCAGAGCTGCATGAGGCTCCATTCGACCATATCGTCAAGCTGATGGGCGGTTATCAGGTTGTTGTAACCATACTTTTTTGCGAGGCTTTCGAAAAATTTGTATCTCGCTTCTCTGGCCCTGCTTTCGAAATTGCTCTCTTCTACTTTGCACTTTTTAACAAACAGTTTTCTATTATCAAGTGCAGCAAGCTCTTTGGCATATGAAACCTCATGCTTGCTCTGATCTCTTATGCCGTAATCCACAATGGCCATATCAAAATCTATACCGTTTTTGCGCAGTAGGTAATAAAGAGCCGAAGAGTCTATACCTCCTGAAAACGCCAACAGGTTTTTTCCTTTTTCGAGCACCTCCACAGCTTTTTTTTCAAGCATTCAGTATGCGTCCTATCAATTGTGTTCCGGCTCTTTCGGTCACTTCCACCATATACACTTTTCCAAAATCCGGCTTTTGCACTTCACTGTCGTTTACAAGTACCTCGCCATCTATTTCCGGTGACCACAGAAGAGGTCGAGCGCTTAAAAAATATTGGTGCTCTTCACTATATCCTTCGACAATCATCTCGAACCTTTTCCCAACCATTTTCTCAAGTGAGGCTTCTGTGGTTTTCTTTACAATCTTTTCAAGATACTCCACTCTTTCGTTCACTACATCACCACCCACTTTTGGTTCAATCGTGTAAGCGTCTGTATCTTCTTCGTCAGAATATTCGAAAATACTTACTCTGTCAAAACCGAATTTTTCGATATAGTCGCAAAGTGTTTCAAAAGCGCTGTCGGTTTCTGTCGGAAATCCGAGAATTACGCTGGTCCTTACAAAACTTCCGGGGACTTCTTTCATGGCTTTTAGAAGTCTGTCTATCTCTTTACTTCCGATACCCCGTTTCATAACCTTCAGAATTTCCTGGTCGATATGCTGTATAGGCATATCGAAATAGTTCTGAAAAACCGGCGAAGCGGCGATACGCTCGATCAGTCCGTACGATGTTGTGCTTGGATATAGGTAAAGAATACGGGCGCTTTTTACTCCCTCTATCTTTTCAACGGCGTCGATCAGTCGTATAAGACCTTCACTCTCACCTCTGTCACGCAGATAGCTGCTCGAGTCTTGGGATATGAAACTGAAGTCATAAAATCCTTCTTCTACGAGACGCTTTACCTCTTTGGCGACACTTTCAAGTGGTCTTGAGTTAAGCTTTCCCTTGAAACCGGGAATAGCGCAGAAACTGCAGGTTTGGTTACAACCTTCGGCCAGTTTTATATAGGCATGTGCAGCCGAGCCGGTAATGACTCTTTCGTGATTGTCACTCAAAAATACATGTGGAGTGAATCTGCTCTGTTTTGAATTGATGATTTCGTCTATTTTGTCGTAATCTCCGACACCTGTAAAAATATCGATTTCGGGCATCTCTTTTTGCAGCTGCTCTTTGTATCGTTCGCTAAGGCAGCCTGCCATGACCAAAAGCGAATCTCTCTTGCGCATTTCATGGAGTTCCAAAACGGTATGGATACTCTCCTTTTTGGCAGCCTCGATGAAACCACAGGTGTTTACAATGATTACGTCCGCTTCTTCAGGGCTGTCCGTCATTTCGAAATTTCTTAGACGTCCAAGCATTACCTCGGTATCTACGAGATTTTTCGTACATCCCAGCGAGACGATATGCAATTTTCTTGTCATAATCTTCCTGATAATTTTTCCGAATTTTACCATATTCCGTGCAATGGCGGATAGATGCTCTTTTGGTAACAGACAATATAAAAAGATAAAAAAGTTTTATGATTTACGATAGATTTACAGCGGCATTGATAAAATCAAAAAGTGTGACTTTTTGCCAAAAAGATTTAAAGGGGAGAGTGAAACATGAAAAAATCTGTTATATTGTTGGCGATTGCAGGATGCGCTGTATGGGCCCTTGATGCTGTAGGCACAATGAAGCAGTCTGCCGAACTTGGATATATCGGAACAACGGGAAATGCGCAAAGCCAATCGTTGAACGCAGTGTACAAAAACGACTATCGATACGATGAAAAGACGGATATGCATATAAAAGCCGATCTTTTTTATGGAGAAAAGAGCGGCACCAAATCTGACGAGAGATACCGTCTTTATTACGATGTCAATAGCTATTACAGCGACGAGCTCTTTATATATGGTGAAGTTTCGGCACTCAGAAATGTCTTTTCAGGCTATAACCAGCAGTACAATCTTGGAATGGGGCTTGGCTCCAACATATTCAAAGACGCCAAACAATCTTTGAAGGGGAGAGCGGGACTTCAATACAGAAGAAGCAATTACACCGATCAGCCTCACGACAACTTCCACTATCTAAAAGGCGGTATGGATTATATTTACAGTTTCAGCGCCACGAACGAGTTTGCGATATCGTGGAATATTATAGACAACGTTGAAAAAATCAAAGATTACGAAACCGTTATAAACTTCGGACTCAAAATGTTGATAGTAGACCAGCTCTCTTTTAGAGCAGGACTTGAAGTCAGGTACGACAATGTTCCTCCCGCCGGAAAAAAGAAAACCGATACGACAACCACCGCAGGCATAGTCTATAACTTTTAAAAAAGCCTCTTTTGAGCCACTCTCATCATATCCGGACTTACTGAGAGATGCGGATATCGTAAAATATCTTTTCGTAGGACGATGGTATAATGTTTTCATGAAAATTAAAAGCAATCTCTGGTTTGAGAGTGAAGAGAGAGCCTTTTTTGGCAAAGGCAGAATAGAGCTTTTGGAGCAGATAGCAAGACACGGCTCCATATCGAAGGCCGCCAAAAGCATGAAGATGAGTTACAAGGCCGCCTGGGATGCCGTCAACGAGATGAACTCTTTGAGCAAAGAACCTATAGTAGCGAAAGAGACCGGTGGCAGAGGAGGAGGCGGTACGAGGCTGACGGAAAAAGGGTACGAGTATATACGCATATACAAAGAGATATCCTCTCTTCAGCAAAGACTCTTCGATCTGCTATCCGGGCAGGCTGACGAGTTCGAGCGTCTGAGTTTGATTAGCGGGCGTCTAACTCTTCAAACAAGTGCCAGGAATCAGTTTAGGGGAAAAGTTGTAGCGGTGGAGTACAAGGAGGTAGAGTGTCAGGTGGAGCTCGACATAGGTGAATATGAAAATATTAGATCTCTGATTACAAGCCGGAGTGCGAAAAAGATGGGAGTGAAGAGAGGAGAGGAGCTGTTTGCGCTGATTAAAAGCAGCTGGGTGAAAGTTGTTGGAAAAGCTTCGCAAAACGGAGTTTCGAATCTGCTCGAGGCGAGGGTGGATTCGATAAAAGATGATGGAAAATTCACGGAGGTAGAGCTCGGTTTGAAAGGTGGAGCGAGTATCGTATCTGTCATGGAGTCGGAATTTGCCGCAAAAGAGAGGTTGAAAGAGGGAGATAGTGCATACGCCGTTTTCCACCCTTCGGATGTGATTTTGGCCAGATGATTAAACTTCGATTCAGCACTATACGACTACAATTCGTTATATATATTTGAATATAACGCTATCTTGACTGAACCGATCGTATCGGGTGTGCAGATTTTGCCGTAGAGAGGTTGGGTTTTTATAGGGAGTGGTATGAAAATATCGGTGGTGCTTCTGTTTCTCTTTTTTTATCCGGTCGTATCCCACGCCGCGTTTACCGTTGCAGCCGCGGCAAACGTGAGTTACGTTCTCGAAGAGCTCTGCGACGGTTTCAAAAAGCGAAGCGGTATAGATATCAAAACGGTTGTCGCCTCTTCCGGCAAACTTACCGCCCAGATAGAGAGAGGCGCTCCTTTCGACATATTTCTTTCTGCCGATATGAAATATCCAAGCCGTCTTTGGCGCAAGGGTTATACCCTGAATGAGCCGAGGGTCTACGCCACCGGTTCCATAGTGCTGTGGACGCTGAAAAGATTGGATCTCAAAAAGGGTCTTTTATCGCTTGAAAGAGGCTCTATCGAAAGAGTAGCCATTCCCAATCCCAAAACGGCACCTTACGGTAAAGAGGCAACAAAGGCGATGAAATCGATTGGAGTCTACGATAGTGTCGAAGATAGGATCGTTTATGCAGAGAGCATTTCTCAGACAAACAGATACATAGTCTCAAAAGCCGTGGATATCGGTATAACCGCAAAGTCGGTTGTGATGTCGCCTAAAATGGCCGGCAAAGGGAGGTATGTGGATATAGATCCTTCTCTTTACGATCCCATAGAGCAAGGGGTTGTGATTTTGAAACATGCAGAGTCCGGTTCCATTGAGAAGGCAAAAGCTTTTTATGACTATATTTTCAGCAAGGAAGCCAAAGCACTCTTCAAAAAATTTGGATACGGTGTGAAATGAACAGACTCAAAGGGAAAATTCTGGCCATACAGAGGTCGGGAGAGCTTGTACGTGCGGATATAGAGTGTGCAGATACGATGTTGACCGCATTTGTCATGGGTAGTGCGCAAGAAGGGTTTCTTGAAAAAGAGGGGAGCGAAGTGTGGGTACTGTTCAAAGAGAGCGAAGTTGCGCTTGCCAAGGATTTCAGTGGCCAGATCAGCCTTAGAAACAGGTTTGAAGGACGGATAGAGTCCATAGAGCGCGCAGAGCTGCTTGCACAGATCGTGATAAGATATGGCGAAGATACCATCATATCGATAATCAGTCGTCGTGCCTGCGATGCGATGGAGCTTAAAACAGGCGAATCTGTTACTGCACTTGTCAAGGCGAACGAGATCACACTGATGGAGTATTCATGACGGATGCAGCTTTCTGGGCCACTATGGTGCTTACATTCAAGCTTGCCTTCGTTACGACTCTGATACTTCTTTTTATAGGTATACCTACAGCCTACTGCCTTTCGGTTACAACTTCACGCATTAAGCCCGTTATAGAGACGATAGTCAGTATGCCTCTGGTACTTCCACCCACCGTTTTGGGCTTTTATCTGCTGGTTGCTTTCAGTCCGGAAAACGCTTTTGGCAGGTTTTGCGAAGAGGTTCTTGGGTTCAGGCTCGTCTTTTCGTTCTGGGGTCTAGTTCTTGGCTCGGTCATATTCAGTCTTCCGTTCATGGTCCATCCCATACAGTCGGGTCTGCAGTCTCTGCCAAAATCTCTTACAGAAGCCGCCCAAATGCTTGGAAAGTCGAGATCGACGACTCTTTTTAGAGTGCTTCTGCCCAATATCAAGCCATCACTTCTTACCGGGATCGTGATAACGTTTGCGCATACGGTAGGGGAGTTTGGAGTGGTTTTGATGATAGGCGGGAATATTCCGGGTGAGACCAGGGTCGCATCGATTGCAATTTACGATGAGGTGGAGGCGCTCAACTACGCCGCCGCCAACCACTATGCTCTTGTACTCTTTGCGGTTACATTCTTAATTTTGCTGCTTGTATATATTGTGAACCGCTCCTTTTTGCAAAAGATGTAAATATGGTAGAGATAGATGCTTCAAAACGGCTCCATTCGGCCGAAGACGATATAAAGCTGAGGGTATCTGCCTCTTTCAAAAGGGGCGATTTCGTGGCGTTTTTCGGAGCGTCCGGTGCTGGCAAAACCACGATTTTGCGTATGATAGCCGGGCTTTTGAGACCGGACTCCGGGCGCATCGCGGTAGATGGGGAGGTGTGGTTCGACAGCCGCGAAAGGGTCGACCTGCCTCCGCAAAAAAGAGAGGTCGGATTCGTCTTTCAGGATTACGCCCTCTTTCCAAACATGAGCGTCGAAGAGAACCTCAGGTTCGCCCTTCAAAAAGGGGACAATCCTTCGATCGTCGATGAGCTTATCGAGACGGTCGGGCTCGGTGCGTTCGCTTCGAGGTACCCTTCGGCGCTTTCGGGGGGGCAGAGACAGAGAGTCGCGATGGCCCGCGCACTCGTAAGGCGGCCGAAGATCCTTCTTCTGGACGAGCCGCTCTCGGCACTCGATCACACTATGCGCTCGAAGCTTCAGGAAGAGCTGGCCGATATCCACAGGAGGTTCGGTCTGACCACGGTGCTTGTAAGCCACGACCCGAGCGAGATATTCAGGCTCTGCAACTACGTTTTCAAAATAGAAGGGGGCAGCGTAAAAAAAGAGGGGAGCCCGTCCGAGCTATTCGTAAAAGAGAGGATAGGAAGCAGCTTTAAATTTACCGGAGAGGTGCTTTCCATAGAGAGGTGCGAGATGGTCTACCTGCTGAGCGTAGCGATCGGAACGCAGATAGTAAAGATAATGGCCACGAAAAAGGAGCGCGAAGGGCTCAAAATCGGAAGCAGGATCCAGATCGTATCGAAGGCGTTCCACCCGATGATTTTCAAAATTGAGTCTTGAGACGGGATGCTATTATCCCAAATCCAAAATGAAAACGGAACACTCGGTCTTTACTCCCGCTCAAGGAGTGCTTCGTGTTCTTCGAAGTATCGATGAAAGTCTGAAAATCGTGGGCGGACGTTCGCTATGCTTTCGGCATATACAAAGCGTCGTGCAAAGCTGCGAAAGTAAAGTCGGATTACTGCTGAGAGTCGAAAAGGACCCGGTGCTTTCGAAAAGATAGGCTGAGAAGTGTTCAGAGTGTAGTGTTTGTACCGCAAAATGAGTCTTGTTAAAAAGACTGAATTTTGATAAAATCGGTCCCATAAAGGAGACTAATTGAAAGATATTTTCAAACAACTAATCGTCGATTCGCAAAAAAGAGCGTTCGGGCCGATTGTCGAAAGAGATTACGAGATACCGACTGAGACGAAAAAGATCGTCTCGCTTATCGGTGTGCGGCGTAGCGGGAAAACGTGGCTGCTTTACCGTGTGATCGAAAAGTTGCGAAAAAGTGTCGCGGCGGAGAATATTGTCTACATCAACTTCGAGGATGACAGGCTCTACCCCATCATGCTTGGCGACCTGGATGCGCTGGTGCAGGCCTATTATGAACTCTACCCGCAAAAGAGGGATGAAAAGGTCTACTTTTTTCTCGACGAGGTTCAGACGATCGAGGGGTGGGAGAAGTTTGTGCGGCGGCTCTACGACACGCTGAACATCCAACTCTTCGTTACCGGGTCCTCTTCGAAGCTGCTTGCCGGAGAGATCGCCACGGCCCTGCGGGGACGGACCATCATGTACGAAATCTTTCCCTTCTCCTTCAAAGAGTATCTGCGATATCGTAAAATCGATGTCGATTTTTACGGCTCCGAAAGTCTCAGCTACATCAAAAACGCCTTTGATGTCTATCTTGTCGAAGGGGGATTTGCCGAGATTTTCGACAAAACGGACGATATCAAACGGCGGATTCTCAAAGACTATCTCGATCTGATCGTCTATCGCGATATCGTCGACCGCTACCGAATCAAAAACCATGCGCTGCTCAAATATCTCATAAAGTACCTGTTCGTCAACATGGGCACCCTGGTGAGCTTCAGCAAACTTTACAACGATTACAAATCGATAGGGTACCGCTTGAGCAAAGAGACGCTGCTCGAGTATGTGGGGTATCTACAGGAGGCCTACGCGATCTTTACTGTGCCGATATTTCGTAATTCGGTCAAAGAGGAGCAGCGCAACCCCAAAAAGGTCTATGCGGTGGACAACGGTTTCAAACTCCTTTTCGATGCTTCGTTGTCACCCGATTATTCGAAACTCTACGAGAATCTGGCGTTTTTGCATCTGCGTCGGCATACCCCGGAGGTTTACTACTTCAAAGGGAAGCAGGAGGTCGACCTCTATGCGTCCATGGACAAAGAGGTGCTGGCGAATGTTAGCTTTCGAATCGATCGGCCCGAGACCCTGAAGCGTGAAGTGGATGCGCTGATGGAGGGTATGACCTGGTTCGGTCTTAAACGTTCTTTGCTGATTACGGCCGACAGGGAGGAGACTATCGAAAAAGAGGGGCGTGTTATCGAAGTGAAACCGATGTGGAAGTGGTTGTTGAGCGGGGAATGGGCATAGCTTGAAATGTTGCCTTGGATTTTAAGAAACTATACAGTGGTGGCCAGAGGCAGAATCGAACTGCCGACACGCAGATTTTCAGTCTGCTGCTCTACCGACTGAGCTATCTGGCCGTGGTTGAATGGACGAAATTATAAGTGAAATCCCCTTAAAAGCTGCTGATTAGATTTTTGAAAATATCGCCTCTTTGGGCATAGGAGTCGAACTGATCGAGACTTGCCGCTGCGGGGGAAAGGATGGCTATGGACTCTTGTGTATGCTCTTTGTCCATCTCTTTGACCGCCTGCTCAAGCTCTTTGCAGTAGATGCATCGAATCGAATAGATGTTGGCGAGCTCGACGATCTTTTCTGCATTGGAGCCTATGGAGAAGATTGTGATGGAGTATCTTTTCAATACTTCAAAAAGTGGTGAGAGATCGACTCCTTTGTCGTCTCCACCAAGAATTAGCAGAACCTTTCGCTCTTCATATGGAAGCAGAGCCTGAACAGTAGCGTCTATATTGGTGGCTTTCGAGTCGTTTATCCAGATCCTTCCTCTGGAGTCTTTCAAGAGTTCCTGGCGATGTAGTCCTGTATCGAAAGTGTTTATGGCGTCGTAATCTACCTCGTCGAACAAGATTCTGCTTACTCCCAGAGCGAGAATGGCATCGAGCAAAAAGGCCCCTTTGAAGCGGATGCTGTTGGTATCTATATCGAAAAAATCTGCAAGATCTTCAGCTTTTTTGTATGGTATCTTAAAGCCGTCGGTGGGCGTTTCGGCAAGATTTTCTGGCAAAATTACGGCCTCTCCTTCATGCATCGATTTCAGCGGTTTGAGTTTGTCTTCGGTATATTCTCTCTCTCCTCCGTGCCAGTCGAGATGATCGGGTGTTACGGGTAGAAGAAGGTAGAGGTCCGGTTTGGCATATTTGGTATAGTGGAGCGTAAAGGAGCTTGTTTCCAGCACCCATATCGGCGCATTCGCCTCGAGCTCCGCGAGAGGCGTGCCGATGTTTCCGCCGCATACTGCACCCCGCTCTTTGAGCAGGTGGGTAACCATCCTTGTGGTTGTGGTTTTGCCGTTTGTGCCGGAGATCCAGATGGTGAACGGATGTTCGTCTGTAGTTCGTCGTTTGTCTTCGGTTATTTGTCGGAGGTAGCTTCGGCCCCTTTCTGATAGAAAGAGATCGTATTCGCTGATAAGATTTTTTGCTCTTTTTATCAGCGGATGGTTCGGTGGGAAACCGGGACTTGGAATCTGCACGTCGCTTTTGGTCTCATCGAAAAGCGAAGGGGGAAGCAGAAGGTTTCCGTCTTCATCCCGCTGCGGCACCGTCACCTTGTCGTCGAAAAAGGTAAAAGGGCCGAAACGCTTGGCGATGGCGCGCGTAGTCCTGCCGTACCCGAACATAGCGACTTTCATTGTGCAAAGCCCCCTTGTATATCACCGAGAAACCATCGACTATCGACCAATGACCAATGACCCAAAAAAACCATCATCTTATCTTCAGTGTAATCAGTGCGATGAGGTTGGCGATAAATGCGATTATCCAGAATCTCACGATAATCTTGTTCTCCGCCCACTGCTTCATCTCGAAGTGGTGATGGATGGGAGCCATCAGAAATATCCTTTTTCCTCTGAGCTTAAAGCTTCCAACCTGCGCTATTACCGAAACGGTTTCAATTACGAATATAAGCCCTATGAGCAAGAGTAGAATTTCACTTTTGCCAAGGATTGCCATATAGCCTAAAAAAGCGCCTACCGCCAGGCTTCCACTGTCGCCCATGAAGACTTCTGCGGGGTTGCAGTTGTACCATAAAAATCCTATAAGGGCTCCTGTAAGTGCTGCCGCCACGACGGCCACTTCCCCTACACCTATTATTTTGGGCCACAATAGATAACTGCTGAGTACGGCGTTACCTGTAACATAGACAATGACACCGAGTGAAAAGAGCGCGAAGACGGAAGGGACAGTGGCGAGTCCGTCGAGCCCGTCAGTGAGGTTTACAGCGTTGCTCGCCGCTGCAATTACAAGAGTCCAAAAA
This sequence comes from Hydrogenimonas sp., assembly GCA_015484905.1. Lineage (GTDB taxonomy): Bacteria > Campylobacterota > Campylobacteria > Campylobacterales > Hydrogenimonadaceae > Hydrogenimonas. The sequence continues at coordinate 25,394 of WFUN01000015.1, forward strand.
ATCGGAGCGCCCCACCCCATATCGAAGATGGCAAATTTTACAAATGGGGCAAAAAAACGGCTATCAAAACCGATATAATGGTATAGAAATACCGCTGTACCAAATCCAAGTATTAACTGAATAGCGAATTTCGATCTTGCTTTCAGGCCGTGAAGATTGTTTTTGCTGACAATTTTTCCATAATCGTCCCGCAAACCCAGTATACAAAAGGAGACAAGTGTATAGATGGCACCGGATGTGAAAGGATTGCTCAAGTTGGCACTGAGGAGCGTAGAAATCACGGTAGAAAATACAAAGACGACTCCGCCCATCGTTGGTGTATCACTCTTTTTTAGATGTGCTTTTGGGGCGAATTTGTTTATAGGCTGATTCGCTTTTTTGGATTTGGCCCATGCAATGAACAGAGGCATCAGATAGATAGTGATTATAAAAGCTATGAAAAAAGCAAATCCCGCCCGGACGGTGATGTATTGGAAAAGATTTACGTCCATATGACGGTAAAACCAGTAGAGCATATCGTTTAATACCTGTACATTAATATTTTAAAAGTATAATTTTAATATAGTTGCGCATAAAACTGCATAAATCGTTTTTTGTAAAGAATAAAGGGATATTAACGTGGCCAAACGAACAATTCTGGTAATAACCGACGGCATAGGGTATAAACCGAACGGCAGGGCGAATGCATTCGAATCGGCTGTAAAACCGACATACAACAAGCTTTTTGAAACGGTACCGTACTCACTGATACACACATATGGACTTCATGTAGGGCTGCCGAAAGGCCAGATGGGCAATTCCGAAGTGGGCCATATGACGATCGGCAGCGGCAGAGTCCTTTACCAGGATCTGGTGAAGATATCTTTGGCTCTCGAAGACGGCAGCCTCGAGAGAAACGATGTACTGCGCGGGTTTTTGGAAAAAAGCGGGCGGATACATGTCATAGGTCTTTTGAGTGACGGAGGAGTTCATTCCCATATAGATCATATTATAGGAATCGCCAATATCGCCGCCATGAAAAAAAAGAGAGTCTTTTTGCATCTAATTACAGATGGGCGCGACGTCTCTCCTACATCTGCGCCGAAATATCTTGAAAAAATCGAAAAGATTTTGAACGAGGACATATCGATCGCAACTCTTGGAGGACGTTTTTACACTATGGATCGCGATCAGCGGTGGGAGCGTATCGAAAAAGGTTATCGTGCGATCGTGGAGGCCGAGCCAAAAACGGATATGGCTCCGATTGAGTACACGGAAGCGAGTTATGCCAGGGGTGAAACCGATGAATTCATCGAGCCGGTGGCTTTTGACGGATATGATGGAGTGAAGAGTGGTGACGGCCTGCTTTTTGTGAATTTTAGAAGCGATCGGATGCGTGAGATCGTTACGGCCATAGGCGATCCCGGATTCGATCGGTTCGAGCGGAAACGTCTGCATCTGCATATCGCCACGATGACCGAATATGACAGAAACTTTCCCTATCCGGTACTTTTTAGAAAAGAGGTGCCGCAAGAGACGCTGGCAGAGGTGATTTCGGATGCCGGGCTTACTCAACTGCATACGGCCGAAACGGAAAAGTATGCCCATGTGACTTTCTTTTTCAACGGTGGCACAGAAGAGCCTGTTGTCAACGAATCGCGCGTTCTCATTCCGAGCCCGAAGGTCAAAACTTACGATATGAAGCCTGAAATGAGTGCACCGGAAGTTGCAGATGCGGTTTTGACAGCAATGGACGAGGAGTACGATTTTATAGTTGTGAATTTTGCAAACGGCGATATGGTAGGACACACCGGAAACTTCGATGCTGCTATTAAAGCTGTTGAAGCTGTAGACCGTGAGTTGGGGCGAATTGTTGAAAAAGCGGGCGAAAAAGATTATCGTCTCGTAATCACTTCAGACCATGGCAACTGCGAGGAGATGCTGGATGAAAATGGAAATGTTCTTACAAACCACACTGTCGGGGATGTATGGTGTTTCGTTATGGCGCCTGGAGTGAAAGAGGTTAAACAGGGAGCGCTCAGCAATATAGCTCCTACCGTTTTGAAACTGATGGAGCTTCCGATTCCGGATGTTATGGATGAGCCTTTGGTATAACTTACTTGGTGTAGTAATAACATATAAAAACAAGGAGATTGAATGAGATTTACCGGAAAAAATGTTCTGATCACGGGTGCAAGCCGCGGGATCGGTGCCGAGATAGCGAAGACGCTGGCCGGGTACGGTCTGAAAGTGTGGATAAACTACAGAAGCGGTGCGGAAGCGGCCGATAGAGTCAAAGCACAGATCGACAGTGCCGGAGGCGAGGCAGCCGTAATAGGATTTGACGTAAGCGACGAGGCAGCTTATGTAGATGCCGTGAAGACTATCGTGGATGCCGACGGCGAGCTCTCCTACATCGTGAACAATGCCGGAATAACGAAGGACAAACTTGCAATGCGCATGAAAGCGGAAGAGTTCGAAGCGGTGTTGCGCGCCAACCTGACATCGGCTTTCATAGGATGCAGGGAGGCGATAAAAGTGATGGGTAAAAAACGCTTCGGTGCAGTTGTAAACGTAGCTTCGATTGTGGGCGAGACCGGAAACGCCGGACAAACCAACTACAGTGCCTCCAAAGGAGGCCTTATAGCGATGACCAAGAGCTTTGCTTTGGAGGGTGCGGCCAGAAATATCAGATTCAACGCCATAACACCCGGTTTCATAAAGACCGATATGACCGATAAGCTTAAAGAGGAGATAAAGCAGGCGTTCATAGAGAGGATTCCGCTATCCCGTTTCGGAGATCCCAAAGAGGTGGCGGAAGCTATAGCCTTTTTACTGAGCGATCAGGCAAGCTACATAACCGGCGAAACCCTGAAGGTAAATGGCGGTATGAATATGGCTTGAACCGTTAAAAAAACGACACCTGCGTGTCGTTTTTAGGCTCAAGCGGGTTTTTGTGTCTGCGCATGGTGCAGCCAAAAACCCCGGACTGCATGAAACATGCAAGAAGTACAGAGAGTGAGAGCTGACTCGATAAAGCTACAACGAGATCGAAAGGTTTTCGCATTAAGAAAACGGACATCCGCGTGTCGTTTTTTTCGAAGAGAGCCGAGGCACAAGAGCGTTGTGCGAGTTTGTGGTCTAAAGACTTGCAGCCGCAAGGTCCGGACTGAAATATCGAAAAGGTGTAAAAAGTGAATAACTTGTTAAAAAACTCCGCAATCGTGGCTTTCAGGTGCCTTCGATAGCACCTTCCCAACTTCATTTAAAGAAATTTTTGCTACCATAATACGATTCATTTTAAAAGGAGAATACAATGGCAATTTTTGACGATGTGAAAGAGGTAGTTGTAGAGCAACTGAATGTCAACCCGGACGAAGTAAAGATGGAATCCAAGTTCGTCGAAGATCTCGGTGCAGACAGCCTCGACGTTGTTGAACTCGTTATGGCTCTTGAAGAGAAATTCAATATCGAAATTCCGGATGATCAGGCTGAAAAGATACAGACTGTTGGTGATGCAGTGAAATATATCGAAGAGAACAAGTAAATTATATCCCAAAGCAGAGGAAAGCCGGCCGGACTTCCGGGTCCAGGCAGGTATTGCATGAAATGAAGGAGAGTATGTGAGACGGGTAGTGGTAACCGGACTGGGAATGATCAATGCGATAGGTCACGATAAAGAAAGTTCTTTTAAGGCCATACTTGAAGGACAATGTGGCATTGAAAGAATTACTTTGTTTGATGCCGGCAACCAGAGTGTTCAGATTGCAGCTGAGGTAAAAGAGTTTGACCCGACCGTGGTAATGGATTTGAAAGAGGTTAAAAAGGCGGATCGATTCATTCAGCTTGGAATCAAAGCGGCCAACGAGGCGATGAATGATGCCGGTATTGACGATAGCGTAGAGCGCAACCGCTTCGGTATATCCTGTGCATCCGGTATCGGCGGTCTGTCAAATATCGAGCGCAATTCGATTATCTGTGAAAACAGAGGGCCGCGTCGAATATCACCTTTTTTCATCCCTTCGGCTCTTGTCAATATGCTTGGCGGTTTTGTATCTATCGCACATACTCTCAAAGGACCCAATCTTTCCAGCGTTACAGCGTGTGCCGCCGGAACACATGCCATTAGCGAAGCGTGCAAAACGATCATGCTCGGCGGTGCGGACAGGATGCTTGTAGTCGGAGCGGAAGCCGCCATCTGTCCGGTGGGAATAGGCGGTTTCGCCGCTATGAAAGCGCTTGCGACACGCAACGACGAACCTAAAAAAGCTTCACGTCCGTTCGATGCCGACAGGGGCGGATTTGTCATGGGTGAGGGAGCCGGTTCTCTCGTACTAGAAGAGTATGAGGCGGCACTCTCCAGAGGAGCGAGAATTTACGGGGAGCTTATAGGTTTTGGAGAGAGTGGCGACGCAAATCACATCACGACGCCTGCGCCGGAAGGAGAAGGTGCCTATAGAGCCATGAGAGCGGCACTCGAGATGGCCGACAATCCGAAAGTGGATTATATCAATGCTCATGGTACCAGTACAAAATACAACGACTGGTATGAGACAATGGCTATAAAAAAAGTGTTTGGAGGCAAAGAAAACTGTCCTCCTGTCAGCTCCACAAAAGGTCAAACGGCACACTGTCTGGGGGCAGCCGGAGCGATTGAAGCCGTAATCTCCCTTATGGCTTTGCGGGATGGAGTCATTCCTCCGACGATCAATTATGAAACGCCCGATAAAGATTGTGATCTCGACTATGTGCCGAATATCGCCCGTGAGGCATCACTCGACGTCGTCATGAGCAACTCTTTCGGTTTTGGTGGCACAAACGGTGTTCTGATCTTTAAGAAGGTGTGATGTGGCGACATACCTTCCTTTTGAAGAGAAACTAAAAGAGATCGAAAACGAGATAGCCTCTGCAAGGGTGCGTGGAGATACGGAAGCGATAGCGATCCTTGAAAAAGATCTCGAAAAAGAGCTTTCCAAGATATATAAAAACCTTTCCGATTTTCAAAAGCTTCAGCTGGCGCGCCATCCGGATCGCCCGTATGCTCTCGATTATATCCGCTTCCTGATGCGTGATGCGATCGAAATTCATGGTGACAGAACTTTTAGAGACGACCCTGCGATCATATGCTATCTTGGTTATATCGGTGATGAAAAGTGCCTTGTCATAGGTGAACAGAAGGGGCGCGGTACCAAAAACAAGCTCAAGCGCAATTTTGGAATGCCAAATCCCGAAGGTTACAGAAAGGCTCTGCGTACCGCCAAAATTGCAGAGAAGTTCGGTCTGCCGATACTCATGCTCATAGACACTCCTGGTGCCTATCCCGGCCTTGGTGCAGAGGAGCGCGGGCAGAGTGAGGCCATAGCGAGAAACCTTCTGGAGTTCAGCCGCCTCGATACCATAACCGTCTCGATAGTGATAGGCGAAGGTGGAAGTGGTGGAGCTCTTGCGATAGGAGTCGCCGACAGGCTTGCAATGATGCGCTACTCTATTTTCAGCGTAATCTCTCCCGAAGGGTGTGCGGCAATTTTATGGAACGATCCATCCAAAGTAGAGCAGGCGACAAAAGCGTTGAAAATTACACCGGACGAGTTGCTGAAGATGAAGCTTATAGACGATATTATAGATGAACCTATAATTGGAGCGCATCGTGACAAAGAGGAGGCGGCCCGGGCGGTGGGAGACTACTTTCTTTCACAGCTGAAACTGATGAGAGAACTCGATCCAAAAGAGCGCATGAAGCAGCGTTATGACAAACTGGTGAGTTTCGGTGCCTTTTTTGAGCCCGAAAAGAAAGAGGAGTGATGACATCGGCGGCATAAAAACGGCCGCCTTTGGTCTTTTTAGAGATTGTTTTTCTTTTTGTAATCCAGAATCATTCTGTATGCTTCATCTTTGAGGCGCAGCTTCTCTTTTTTCAGTTTTTCCAGTTCCAGATCGTCCATATGTTCTCGTCCCTCTTCTACTTCCGTGACGGTTTTATCGAGTTCGTTATGGCGTTCGAAGATCTTTGCAAAATGGGCGTTTTCAACTTTCAGTTTGCTGATAATGTCGCGATATTCGTGAAGCATTGTTATACTCTCCTGTGAAGTTTTTCAGATTATATTCAAATATTGCTTATCAGGTCCTGTAGTCTGCATTTATCCTGACATATTCGTATCCAAGGTCGCAGCCATATGCGGTAAAGCAGCCGTCAGCTATACCAAGATCACAATGGATGGCAAAAGATCTTTTTTTCATGATTTGCGCTGCTTTCAACTCCTGTTCGGTATCAAACAGAATCTCTCCTTTTCTATAAACGGTTACATTCCCGAAAGAGATGGTGAGTTTTTTGGGGTCGCATTCGACTCCACTGGCTCCTATAGTCGAAGCGATTCGTCCCCAGTTGGGATCTTCTCCGTGAAGGGCGGTTTTTACAAGAAGAGAGTTTGTCAACGCCTTGGCCGCTCTTGATGCTTCGTTGCGGTTGGCGGCACCGGTAATTTTAAATGCCACGCATTTTGTGGCGCCTTCACCATCAGCCACTATTTTGAGAGCCAGTTCATGCATAACTTTTTCGAGCGCAAAAACGAAGGCCTCGCGATGGTAAATACCGGATTTGCCGTTTGAAAGCAGCATGACACTGTCGTTTGTAGATGTGTCTCCGTCTACGCTTATCGCATTGAATGTAGTTTCGGCACACTCTTTTAGTAAAGGGATCATCTCGTCCGCCGGAAGAGCGGCATCGGTTGTGATAAAGCAGAGCATTGTTGCCATCGATGGTGCTATCATACCGGCCCCTTTTGCCATGGCGCCGATTCTGAAACTGTCTCCATTTTCAAGCTTCACTTCGAATGCTACCTGTTTGCTGTAACTGTCGGTAGTCATTATCGCTTCCGCCGCCGCTTTTGGAGATCTCTTTGAAAGATCGAAGAGTTCTATGCCTTTTAGGATCTTCTCTTTCGGCAGAGGTACGCCTATTACACCCGTAGAGCTCATGACCGGATTCTCTATATTTTTCAGATAGGCCTTTGCATGTTTCAAAACGAGTTCCACATCTTCGACCCCCGCCTCTCCTGTCAATGCATTGGCATTTTTTGCATTTATAAGTATGAAGTTGGTAGTCTCTATGGCATTTTTTTTAAAATGTAAGATCGGAGCGGCCTGAAAGCGGTTGGTTGTAAATATGGCCCTTATGTCGCAAAGAGAATCGGAGTAGATGAATGCGAGATCTTTTTTGCCGTCCGGTTTGAGTCCTGAGCATACACCGTCTGCGAAAAAACCTGCCGGTGCGCACACCCCTTTGTCGACTGATAGAAGCGTAAACATGAAAAACTCCTGTAAAAGTGCACTGAAGATACACCGGTCATCTGCAAAGAGAGTCGGTTGGACCCGATATCAGAGATACCCTTTTGGGGTCCAGCGGGGTTTAAACCCCCTGCTTTTTCATTGTGCGCAGAGTGGAAGCTGCAACTTTGATCTTTTTGCGCGTACCGTCTTCAAGAGTGATTCGAACGGTGCGAAGATTTGGCAGAAAACGTCTTTTTGTTTTGTTGTGAGCGTGACTGACGTTGTTGCCGGACATTGGTCCTTTACCGGTTATTGAGCATTTTCGCGCCATAATTTAGCCTTTGTCGATATTTTATGATATTGTAAAAAGTTGGCTAATTCTATTGAAATTAACCATATAGTTAGCTTAAATTAAGCGTTAATTTATAGAGCACGATTGTGCATCGGTCACGATAATATGTATTATGATATAGAGAATTAAATTCAAATTTTTCATCAAGCTTCACCAATCTAATTAAATTATGGACAATTTTACGATAAAATTGTACAAAACAGCTATAAGGCTTCAACAGAAATGGTTACACCGGAACAGATCGGCGAGTACTTGAAGAGAGTCCCTTCGCTTCCAGGCGCGCTGAAAAACTCTTTGAAGTGGCTTGCTGAAGATGAACTGGCGTCTGCAGCCAGAGCCGCGTCCGCCGATCCGGCACTCGTTTACTATCTGAAGCAGACTGTAAACAG
>WFUN01000016.1 GCA_015484905.1 Hydrogenimonas sp.
ACAATGTGATCCAGATAGACGCTTTCAGCGAGATTTTTGACGGTTTCAGCATAGGAAGCAACGATCTTACACAGCTTACACTCGGAGTCGATCGTGACAGCGAGATAGTCGCGTTCGATTACGACGAGCGCGACCCGGGCGTGATGAAGATGATAGAGCTTGCGGTCGAAGGCGCGAAGCGAAACGGACGACATAGCGGTATTTGCGGTCAGGCTCCCTCCGACTATCCCGAAGTTGCCGAATTTCTTGTAAAGCTGGGTATAGACTCGATCAGTCTCAACCCGGACAGTGTCCTAAAGACAATGCGTGATATCGTAGAGCTTGAAAAAGAGCTGGGAAGGATCTAAAATGGCGGAAAGATACCTGCCGGCCGATGTGCCGGAAGAGAGGGAGGGGGATTTTCTCGAAATCTTCGATAGAAGTACGGGCGGGAGCGGTCGGCTGATGCTCTTTGCCGGTGATCAGAAGGTAGAACATCTGAACAATGACTTCTTCGGCTCCGGCATACCGCCCGAAGACAGTGACCCCGAACATATGTTTCAGATCGCTTCAAGGGCCGATATAGGGGTTTTCGCTACGCAGTTCGGGCTTATATGCAGATACGCGAGGGACTACAGAAATATTCCCTATCTGGTGAAGCTCAATTCCAAGACCAATCTTGTGCCCTACACCGACAAAGACCCCTATTCGCAGCAGTGGCTTGAAGTGGACGATATAGTCCGCTTCAAAAAGAGCAGCGGTCTGGATATCCGCGGGGTCGGCTATACGGTATATCTGGGAGGAGAGCACGAACATTCGATGCTGCAAGAAGCCGCTCAAATAGTGCATAAAGCGCATGAAAACGGCATGCTGGCGGTACTCTGGATATATCCGAAGGGTCCATACGTAAAAGATGAGCACGATGCACATCTGATCGCCGGCGCCGCGGGTGTCGGTGCATGCCTCGGGGCCGATTTTGTCAAGCTGAAAGTACCCTATGTAAACGGCGGTTTCGACCCGGCACTCCTGAAAGAGGCGACTCGGGCGGCTGGTCGTACCGGCGTTCTTTGCGAAGGGGGCGACAAAGTTGACGAGGCGCAGTTTCTGGCTCAGCTTCACGAGCAGATACACATCGGCGGAAGCCGCGGAAACGGGACAGGCCGCAATATTCACCAAAGGCCGCTCGAAGAGGCGATACGCATGGCGAACGCTATCTATGCGGTTACCGTCAAAAACGCCACCGTCGACGAGGCGTTGAAGATCGCCAAAGGAGTACCGGCATGAGCGGCACGATAAAGAGCGTCCGTGCGATAGAGATACTCGATTCCCGCGGGAATCCCACTGTTCGCGTATTCGTCACCCTCGAAGACGGTACGAAAGTAAGTGCGTCTGTCCCTTCCGGTGCCAGTAGAGGCGAAAATGAAGCGGTAGAGCTGCGCGACGGTGAAGAGCGATACGGCGGCAAAGGGGTGCGCAAAGCGTGCGCGAATGTAAACAGTATAATAGCCCCTGAACTTGCGGGGCTGGATGCGTCTGAGCAGGCGATGATAGACCGGCTCATGATAGAACTCGACGGAACCGATAACAAGAGCAGGCTCGGCGCCAACGCCATTTTGGGAGTCTCTATGGCAGTGGCGAAAGCTGCCGCCGAGAGTGAAGGGGTCGAGCTCTACCGCTACATCGGCGGAGCGGAGGCAAGAAGAATACCGGTTCCGTGTATGAATATTCTAAATGGCGGTGAGCACGCCGACAACAGTGTCGATTTTCAGGAGTTTATGGCCGTACCTCACGGAGCGCCATCTTTCAAAGAGGGGCTGCGGTATGTCGCGGAGACGTTCCATAGACTCAAAAAGATACTCGAATCCAAAGGGTACGCAACCTCGGTCGGTGACGAAGGGGGTTTCGCTCCGAATCTCAAAAGCAACGAAGAGGCTGTGGAGCTTATAATCGAGGCGATAGAGAAGAGCGGTTACGAGCCCGGTGTAGATATATCGATCGCCATAGACAGTGCCGCTACGTCGTTTTGTACCGACAAAAAAGGGCGTTACGATCTCAAGTGGTCGGGTGCGGGCGAGATGAGCAGTGACGACCTGATCGAGCTTGCCGAAGAGTGGGTGCGGAAGTATCCGATAATCCTGTGGGAAGATCCGCTTGCGGAAGAGGACTGGGAAGGGTTTGCGCAATTTACGCGTAGACTCGGCGACAAAATCGAGGTCGTCGGCGACGACATCTTCGTAACAAACAGCCGTTTCATAACCCGCGGCATAAAAGAGAGTACGGCCAACGCTTCGCTTATAAAACTGAACCAGATAGGAACGGTGAGCGAAACGGTAGATGCGGTAAGGCTCTGCATACAGAGCGGATGGCGCGCTTTTTTGTCACACAGATCCGGCGAAACCGCTGATACATTCCTGGCCGATTTTGCCGTCGCGATGGGGTGCGGCCATCTCAAAAGCGGTTCGGCAAGCCGAAGCGAAAGGCTCGCAAAGTACAACAGGCTGCTGGAGATCGAGGATGAGCTTGGATCGAACGCACAATATTACTGGAAACAGATATGAAAGGTTTGAAATGAACTTGGACCCATCCGCAAATATCGCTATTCCCAAACTCCCGGAGGATATCAAAGGTCTCGGTGAAATTGCTCTTAATCTATGGTGGACCTGGAACCCGAAAGGAAAAAACATCTTTAAGCGTCTCAATCCCTATTTATGGAAAGAGAGTGGTCACAATCCTATAGATATGTTGAAAAAACTCTCATCTGCGGAGTTGCACAAAGTATGTGACAATCAGAACTTTATGCGTGAGTACAAGTATGTCTATGCGTTATTCAAAGAGTATATGCATGATAATACCGTACATGCTCAAAAGCAGCCTCTCCCCATTGCCTATTTCTGTGCCGAGTACGGCCTGCACCATTCGGTTCCCATCTATTCCGGAGGACTCGGTTTTTTAGCGGGAGATATTCTAAAAGAGTCCAGTGACATGGGTCTGCCGATGGTTGGGATAGGTTTTATGTATCCGCAAGGGTATATTCGACAGATAATCGGAAGCGATGGTTGGCAAAACGGAACAAACGAACCTATTAATCGCGATACAGCTCCGATAGAGAGGGTTCTTGATGCAGATGGAGAACATTTTACCATTCAGGTGCCTTTTATAGATCCTCCTGTTTACGCTGCAGTATGGAAGATCAACGTAGGACGGGTTACACTTTATTTGCTCGATACCGACATCAAAAAAAATGACCCCTGGGACAGAGAGATATCTTCAAGACTCTATACTCCGGATATGAATCAGAGGTTGCGCCAGGAGATTGTACTTGGAATCGGTGGTTACAGAGTATTGGAAAAACTTGGTATAGAGTACTCGATTCTTCACTTGAATGAAGGGCATCCAGCTTTTGCCCTTTTTGAACGTGTCCGTGCATTTGTAGAAAACGAGAAGATGGAGTTGGATGAAGCGATCGAGGCGGTGAAAAAGAGTTCCATTTTTACGACACATACTCCTCTTCAGGCAGGAACGGATGTGTATGGCTTTGATATGATGAGCCACTACTTCGAAGATTACTGGAAGCGGCTCGGAATGGACAAAGAGCGGTTTATGAGTTTTGGAATAAATCCGGATGCCCCAAAAAGCGGATTCAATATGACGGTGTTGGGGCTTAAAATGTGTAATCATCGTAATGCCGTCAGTAAGAAACACTGTGAGGTGACCCGCAAAATCTGGAAAAATGTGTTTGACCACGAGAGTCCGAAAACCGTACCTATAGATTATGTAACGAATGGAGTTCATATACCTACATGGCTGGGAGACGAGCTCTTCGAAGAGCTTGACCGCAAACTCGGAGAAAACTGGCTTCATATGCAGGACAATGAAGATGTATGGACACGTATAGAAGAGGTGGACGACAGGAAAATATGGGAGCTTCACTATATTTACAAAGTGCGTATGGTCAACTTTATTCGTGAGAGAGTAAGGCGGAAATGGGCTGATGAAGGTATCGATCCGCTCGTTGCGATGGCCGAGGGAGTAATGTTGGATCCGGACGTACTGACCATAGGATTTGCCCGGCGTATGACCGCTTACAAACGACCCGATTTGATTTTATACGATTTGGATCGTCTGGAAAAGATCATAAACAATTATGCCCGCCCGGTACAGATCATCTTTTCCGGAAAAGCCCATCCGTCCGACAATCCCGGCAAAAGGATATTACAGCATATATTCAAGACGGCACAGGATCCAAGATTTCGTGGACGTATTGCATTTGTAGAGGATTATGGAGAAAGTGTCGCCAAATATCTTGTGCGAGGATGTGATGTCTGGCTCAACAATCCGTTGATACCGATGGAAGCATGCGGAACAAGCGGTATGAAGGCTGCTATCAACGGAACTCTGCACTGTTCTTCACTCGATGGCTGGTGGCCCGAAGGATACAATGGACAAAACGGCTGGGCTTTCGGAAGCGCCTCCTCTTCAGACGATGCCCTGGATGCCGCTGCCTTATACGATACTATAGAGCAGAAAATTGTACCTCTTTATTACACTCTGGATTCACGCAACATACCGGGAAGCTGGGTGAAAATGATGAAAAGAGCGATCATATCGATCTCTGCACACTTTAGCGGAAGGAGGATGATGAAAGATTATCTCGAAAAGTTCTATGTTCCTATCTCAAAAGAGTTGTCAAACCAGGAAAAAGGAGAGAATCAATGAAAAGAAGAGTAGCTATAAATGGGCTTGGGCGAATTGGTAACCAGGTATTGAGGCACTATATCCACTCACTTCCAAAAAATTGTGAAATAGTGGCTGCAAATACATCGAGCGTGGAAGATGCTGCGTATCTGCTGAAGTACGATTCGGTGCATGGCAGAGCGGATTTTGAGATCGAGACTGTCGGAAACGAAAAATTGGTGATAGATGGGCATGAAATTGAGATTGTAAGTTCGCACAATCCGCTTGAACTTCCGTGGAAAGAGCTTGAAATCGATATAGTGTTGGAGTGTACGGGTCATTTTACACAAAGAGGTGCAGCTGCACAGCATCTCGAGGCAGGCGCCAGAAAAGTTATCATTTCGGCTCCGGGCAAGGGTGTTGACAAGACGTTTGTTTTTGGTGTAAATCATGAGGAGTATGACGATGCCAGGCACGATGTAGTTTCGAATGCTTCATGTACAACCAATTCTCTCGCTCCTGTCATGAAAGTGCTTGAAGAGAATTTCGGTGTACAAAATGCGATGATAACCACTGCTCATGCATATACCTCCTCTCAGACCACTGTGGATAAGAGGGCGAAAAAACGAAGAAGAGGGCGGGCGGCTGCGATAAACATCATACCGACTACGACAGGAGCGGCTACAGCTACCGTAGAGGTCATTCCGGAACTGAAGGGCAAAATGGAAGCTATGGCATTGAGAATTCCTGTTCCAGACGGAGCCATAACGGAGATAGTGGCACTTTTGAAAAAAGATACTACAGCCGAAACTCTGAACAGCGCCTTTAAACGTTACGCTGAAGGGGACTTGAAAGGAATTTTGGAATTTACAATGGAAGAACTTGTCTCTACAGACATAATTGGAAATCGGCATTCGTCGATAATAGACGGACTTTCCACTTCCGTTGTGGGCAGTCGAATGGTAAAAGTGATGGCATGGTACGACAATGAGTATGGTTACTCGCAACGTTTGCTCGAACTTGCCGATTATATAGCCGGAAAAATTTCATAAAAGAGGATCAAGCAGACTTTAGTGCCGATCAAATCGATACAACCAAGCTAAAAAGAGTCGATATGAGCATAACCGGGAGGGGTATACAATGAAAATGGCGAGGCTTGTTTTATTGCGTCATGGAGAGAGTCTTTATAACAAAGATAACCTCTTTACCGGCTGGACCGATATCGATCTGAGCGAAAAGGGGGTTGTAGAGGCACAAATAGCCGGGCGAACTCTATATAAAAACGATATTTTTCCGGATATCAGTTTTACATCCTGGCTCAAAAGAGCCATACATACCGAGCAGATCGTTTTGAAACAGATGGATTGGGAACATATCGACTCTATCAAGAGTTGGAAACTGAACGAACGCCATTACGGCGCCTGGCAGCAGCATAACAAGGATTCGATAAGACTGGAGGTTGGAGAAGAGAAGTTTCTGGCTGTTCGCAGAGGTTACGACACTCCTCCTCCGCCACTACCGGATAACGATCCGAGGCTTCCTGAAAAAGATCCCAAATATATTGGCATAGATCCTTCACAGTTGCCAAGAAGTGAATCACTCAAAGATACGAGAAAACGTACTCTCAACTTTTTTGTAGAATCTATCGCCCCTGAACTGGCTCGCGGCAAAACGGTACTTGTAAGCGCTCATGGCAATTCTCTTCGTGCGCTTGTAATGGCTATAGAGAAGTTGTCACAAACAGAGATAGTGAAAGTGGAAATTCCTACCGGAAAACCTATACTCTACTATTTCGACGAGACAATGCATCTGCTGGGAAAAAAATTTTTGAAAACAGCTATTTAGATAAAAATCGATAAATTATATTAAACAATTTTTAGCTATTGTCGATATAAATATATAGACGATATATCAACAATGAAATATCGTCAAAAATTTGATATTTAATTTTTCAGAATATAAAATTTCATGAAAATTTTTACAATGATATTGAACAAAGGACTTTTTTGCGACTTGGAACATCTATTTGCCTTCCGGAAAAATACTCGGGATATAGGTCAAACTTCAAAACAGACTTCGGAAATATTCCTGTACTCTCTTTTGAAAATTTTGACTCTGAAAAGGAGCATATTGGATATATTGAATTTTCGGGCATCTTTTTTGGTTTGAAACCGACAGGCTCTTTTGTGGTGGCGGATGAGATATATGCAATAGGTGACGGACTCAAATTGTCAAAGAGTGCCGGATCCGGAAAAAGTGTTTAAAATGATTAAAAACAGACTTCTTGAAAGACAGCTTGAAAAGTGCGGAATAGATTCGTTTGAATCGATCGATTCCAAAAAATTTAAATCTTTGTTGCGTATTGTCGAATCGACTTACGACGAATATGAAAATAATCTGAAAACGCTTGACAGGTCACTGGAAATAGCTTCTGGAGAGATGCAAGAAGCGCTTAAGAGGAACAAAGAGCAGTCGTGGCGGATGATACAGCAATCGAGACTCGCTTCCATGGGAAAGATGATCAACATGATCGCACATCAGTGGAGACAGCCGTTGAATGCCATAAGCCTGACGGTAAGTGATTTAAAGATTAAAATGATGATGGGAAAGATCGATACGAACACTCTTGAAAATGGTCTGGAAAAGGTGATTATGTATGTACGTCATCTGAGTGAAACGGTAGATGATTTCAGAGATTTTTTCAAAACAGACAAAAAAACGGGTGAAACATCTTTCAAAGAGATTGTAGAGAGTGTAAGGGCAATTATAGAGGCATCCGTAAAAAACAACTCTATCCACATACATTATAGTCTCGACCCGGATGCGCGATTTGTCAGCTATCCCAATGAGCTTAAGCAGGTTGTACTCAATCTGGTGAAAAACGCCGAAGATGTTCTGATCGAAAGGAGTGTGGAAAATCCGCGCATAGAAATTGTTTCGGGCCGTATCGAAGGAAAACACTATCTTAAAGTAAAAGATAACGGAGGGGGCATATCCGAAGATATTTTGGGACGTATATATGAGCCGGATTTTTCCACAAAAGAAGGGAGTGGAACAGGAATAGGTCTTTATATGAGCAAAATAATTATAGAGGAACACTGCAAGGGAAAACTTAAAGTAGAAAATGACGAAGATGGTGCCGTTTTTACAATAGAACTGGAAAGTTGATATTTCCGATTTCTGTCATATACCACTTTTTGCTATAGTTGGGGTTCGATTGTATACTTCTAACCAGATCCCAAGGGACGGAATTTATGACAGATATTGTGCAAAATACCATTTTGCCGTTTGTAGAGCATTTCAGAAGTTATGCCGCATGGTTTGCTTTTTTTGCTGCATTCGGTGAAACTCTTATAGGCTTTGGATTTTTTATTCCCGGCTCTACGATGCTGCTTTTTTTGGGTCTTCTTGCCGGGCAGGGGTATCTGGATATTAGAACAGTCCTTGTTTTTGGTATTGCCGGCGCCTATATGGGCGATATTGTAAATTACCATCTTGGTAGAAAATATGGCATAGCTCTTTTGAAAAAGCCCTGGGTGCATCTTTCTGATAATATGATCGAAGCGGCGCACCGCTTTTTGAATTCTCACGGGGCAAAATCTGTCTTTTTCGCCCGCTTTTTACCCGGTATGAAAGAGAGTGTTCCTTTTTTTGCAGGCTCTCTTGGAATGAGAATGGATAAATTTTTAATATGGGATTTTTTCGGAGCGGTTGGATGGAGCCTCGAGTTTATTGGTATTGGATATCTGTTTTCCGCTTCTTTGTCTCTTGCACAGATATGGCTTTCGCGTACCCTTACGGTCGTTGCCTTTTTGATGTCTCTGTTGATAATTCTTTTTTTGCTGAAACGTTTTATGATCCGAAATGCACCAATCGCAAAGTCGATTGCATTGTCTCTTTGGAAAGCTTTTTTAAACAATAGATATATCAAAGAGTTCCATGTATCACATCCGAAGCTTGCATCTTTTTTGAAAAATCGTTTTGACAAAACGACATTTTACGGTCTTCCCATGACCGTATTTATACTTGTTTTTCTGTATGTTTTGGCCCTTTTTGGGGGAGTTGTGGAAGATCTGTTGAACAAGGACTCCATAATCTATGTCGATCGGATTTTAGCCAATCTCATATTACAGTGGCGGACACCGGAACTGACCATTTTTTTTACCTGGATAACATATCTGGGAAGAGGTGAAACGATACTGCTCTTTTCTCTTGCTGCCGCTCTCATCCTATTTTTTTACAGAAAGTATAACGAACTGCTCGCCATCTGTTTTTCTCTTGTCGGCTCGATATTGTTTGTATATGTGAGCAAACTGCTATTTCATCGCCCAAGGCCGCAAACCGCTCTATATTTTGAACAAAGTTATTCGTTTCCAAGTGCACATGCACTTGTTTCCATCTCTTTTTACGGATTTCTTGCGTATATAGCTATACGGCAGATCAAATCGACAAAGGCTAAAGTCAATATCTTGTTTGCAGCCATTTTGCTTGCTTTGATGATCGGTTTGAGCAGGATCTATCTTGGCGAGCACTATCTAAGCGATGTATATGGTGGTTATCTGCTAGGAACGTTATGGGCTCTCGCTGCCGCAGTTATTCTGGAGTGGATGACGTTCAAGAAGAGATATGTTTCGCTAAAACCGATGCCGTATGCAAAAATTTTGAGTCTGGTTACAGTTTTCGTTTCAGCTGCGATATTTGTTGTTTTAGGGGTTTTTCACCCTTACAAACCGGCGCTGCGACATGATGTTTCTATAAAAAAGATAGAGAAAATCACAGATCTTTTTTCCGATAAAAACAGTAGGTTTACAAGAAATATTATAGGAGTCGAAAGTATTCCGATCACTCTTGCAATAGTTACGGATAAAAAGAGAGATTTATGTAAAGCGGCCAAGAGAGAGGGATGGATAAGTACGCACAGAAGAAGAAGTATAGACTTTCCTCTGTTTTGGAACTACAAACTGCCATTATGTTCATTTTACAAAAAAAGCAAAAACAGGATATATCTACTGAAAATATGGGACTCCCAGGCAACTCTTAACGGCAAAAGGGTCTATGTGGCTTCGACAGATGCCATAAAGAGTTTCCGTTGGGGAATCTATCCGGTTTTTACAAATGACATTGGCGAAGCCAGAGCTTTTGCGATTGAAATGTTTAAAAAACGGTTTTCCTTGCATAAATCGTATATGGTTGTTACCGGTGCTCCCGTAATAAAAGAGAGAATATTCAAACAGCCATATTTCAGTGACGCAAAAATATATGTTATCGAAACAGACTGAGCATTTATAAAACCATCTTTAAAATCTCTATATCCAAAAATATATTGATACGCTGGGCAGGAGATGAAATGTTCGGGTCTGGCCGGCTTTCAAGTCTTGAATTTTAATCTTTTTGTCCAAATATGATGGGAATTTCAACTTCTGTACCATTTCTAACTACGGTCACTACGCTTTTTTTACCAGTAAAGAAGAGTTCCAGTTTCAAATCCGATATAGTTTTTACTTTTATCCCATCGATAGCGATGATCACATCATCCTTTCTGATACCACTTTTTTTGGCAGGAGAGTCTTCTACAAGTTTTGTCACCTTCAGTTTATCGTCCGCTTCAAGGTATACTCCGATCTTTTTCTCTTTTGCAGTCTCTATCGGTTCAGGGTATAGAAGATAGTCTGCTATATCCGGCTTTGGCTTCATGGAATTGACAACTATACGGTAGTCTTTTATGCCTCTTCTTTCAATCCTGTCCGGAATTCCAAAACCGAACATAACGTGACCATTTCCTGCGAGTACGACCATAGAGCGATCGGGATTTTTTTGCAGATATTTGACGATATTTTTCGCCATTGTTTCATCCCAAAGCAACTGAGCGTAATAGAACTCATCGAAATTTTTGAAGTTTTGAGACTGGTGGCTGGAAAAGATGTTGCGTAGCTCTTTTTTGTATTCACTATTGGAAAAATCGATGGATTTCGGAACACTGTTTTTCTCTTTTTTATTGAGAGAGTCTATACCTTTACGTACCACTTTTTTTGTAATCTCTTTTTCGATATTGAGTGCTATAAGAGGAAGATGCTCTTTTTTTGCGTATAGAATAATAGGGCGATATAGATGGTAGTTGTATTTCCATCTTTTGAAATATTCCGTTTTTTTCAACATCTCCTTTTCAGATATTTTCCCTTCGATGAACTCCGTGAGATATTTTTGGTACGGTTCCTGGAACATCTCCATACCAATAGCGACTTTTTTTCCTGCTTTTACCATCGCTTTGATGATTTTGAGTTGATTTAGATGGTTTGAAAATTTGTTGTGTTGCTCGCCAATGAATACGACTTTATGTTTTGTCAAATCGGGAAAGATTGTTTCGATAGGATCGAGTGATGGCTTCAACGCATAGGATCCGCTGCCTATTTTGAACTGTGCTCCGTTTTGGGAGGGTCTGGTCTCTTTTTTTACGATCTTTCCATCTTTCATGACAACAGTCGAGTATTTACCGAGATGTTTCAGTCTGTAAAAGATGTTCGGGGAGAGCTTTCGGCTTTCGAAAACGGCGATGATATGTGATCTGTTGAGAGGATTTTTAAAAAGTTCTATTTTGGTATCTCCCTCCATTGAAAACGTAATTGCGACCTGTCTCAAGAAGCTGTTGTCGGCACCGAGAACGAGAATATCTTTTGTCTTGATGGCATCGAACTTTATATCGTCGGAAAGAATGACATTTTTGAAAACCTGCAACATTTTTGAAAAGCGCTGTCGATCTTTACGGTCGACAACTACCGTTACATCACCTTTGAGAATCCTGTAGATTACCGGAGGTATTTCGTCTGGCTGCAAATGACGGAAAATTTCGTAGTTTTCATCTACAATGATCTTTTTAGGCTCTATATCGAGCTCGAGTTTCTGGTGTGGATTGCGCAAATCTATAGTTTCCCACAAACACTCGTCCTTGGAACATACTTTCAACGGGAGCCGCGAAAGCATATTGTTGCTGTGGATATCGAAAGAGAGTGCATAACGGTCATCTACAAACTTCAATCTTATGTTTGAAATATCGAATTTAAAAGCTCCTTTGCGATAAACCCATGTTTTGAAAAAATCCATCAGCTTCATACCGGAGCTCTCTTCGAAAATCTTTCGCAAATCACTGTAGGTGGCAATTTTAAACGGATACTTTTCCAAAAGTTTTTCGACCCCTTTTTTGAAGGCGTCTTTTCCAATCTTTTTTTCCAGCATATAAAAGAAAAAAGCCGATTTTCCATAACCTATGGCATTTTTGCTCTCCCTGTTTTTTGAAGTGAATTCGATAAGTGCTATTTCGTTGGTCCTATTTACATATGAGTTGTATTTGAGCAGGAGATCTTTTCTAAACCGGGCATCATCTCCTCTCTCTTTGGCATACATATAGTCTGCGTAGTATGTGGTCAATCCTTCTGTCCAATTGCCTCTGGGTGGAGCATATACATAGTTGCCGAACCACTGGTGGACTATCTCGTGACCCAATGAAGAGTTTAAAACAAAAGGCTTGTCTATAATCTGTCTACCGATCAAAGTGAAAGTTGGCATGGAGTATCCCGCCGGAAACGGTGTTTCAGCAATAGAGAATCTTTTAAAAGGGATGAAGCCGAAAACTCTCTTATATTTTGAAAAATACTCTCCGCTCAGTTTGAGATAGAGGTCCGAAAGAGAGCTGTGTTGGGGATAAAGGTATGTAAATATATCTATACCGGAATCTGCATGATACGAAGATATATTGTAATCGGAAGAGATTACAATATGTGCTCTGTCCAGTGGATATCTGTACCGATATAAGGTTCCCTCTTCTCTTTTTTCGGTTTCGGTCGTTTCGGTAACTACCGGAAGTTTCGGATTTTTCACCAAAATTTCATAATCGCACAAAAGATCGATTGCGGGATACCACTTTGATAGCAAAACCAAATTTTTGCTGCCGGGAGCGAACTTGTATATGAATTTTATATCGACTGGCTCTTTTTTCCCGTCTCTTAAAAGATATGGTCTGCTCTCTTTGACTATGAGTCTGGCATTTTCGATCGAAGTTATGTTGGCTGACGTGTCCAAAAGAGCGATAGAGTCATGATCCGTTTTGATTTTCGCATCGCCTGTCAGTATGCCTTTTTGAATATCGAAATATAGCTGCAGGTTGTAGCTGCATTCATGGGAAAAGAGAGTGACGACACCAAAAAAGAGAGAGAAGATACTTTTTTTCACGGATTCTCCTTAGAGTAATATGATTGTCGCAAGGCCCAAAAAACTGAAAAAACCCACAATATCTGTAACAGTTGTCAGAAGTACTGTCGATCCTACTGCCGGGTCTATACCCAGCCCCTTGAGTACAAGAGGGATAGTGGCACCGAAAAAGCCGGCTGCAAACAGATTTATAACCATTGAAAGAGCGATCACGATTCCAAGAAGCGGCATGTCGAACCAGAAAAAAGCGACCAGCCCCATTACGACCGCATAAATAAGACCGTTTCCCAATGACAAAAGAACCTCTTTGGCAATTACCGCTTTCGCTTCTGTGGGATCGATATCTCCCAGTGCAAGCTTTCTTACAGTTACGGTCAGTGACTGCGTACCTGCATTTCCACCCATCGATGCGACAATCGGCATTAAAACCGCCAAAGCCACAATTGATTGAATGGTTGAATCAAAAAAACCGATCACTATCGATGCGGCGACAGCCGTTATCAGATTTATTCCAAGCCAGATCGCACGTATTTTTCCGGCTTCTATGATGTTTTCACTCTCTTCTGACTCTTCCTGAACACCGGCCATGCCGTATATTTGATCAGTTGCCTGCTTCTCCATAAGGTCGTAGATGTCATCTGCAGTAATTCGTCCGAGCAGAATTCCGAATTCGTCTACTACCGGAATCACGTTCATATTGTAGTTTCCGGCCAGTTCGATTACTTTGTCTATGGAGTCTTTTGGATTTACAGAAACGGTCAATGCCCCCTCTTTCTCCAATGCATTTCGATAAACTTCATCTGGTCCCTGTAAAACAAGATCTTCCATCGGCATCATACCGAGAAAACGGTCTCTGCTATCGACGATGAATACATGATACGCATTGTCGAGCCCACCCTCCTGTTTCATCTGCTTTAGTCGTTTTACAGATTCACCTATCGCTTCGTCTATATATGCTTTGAAGAGTTCGGTTTGCATATGGGCCCCGGCTTCGTTCTCATCGTAGCCTATCAGTTCACGCAGTACCTTGCTCTCTTTTGTATCTATTTCATCAAGTACCTTTTCCGCTTTGGTCTCATCTATCTCTTCTATCTGTTGGACAATATCGGCGGCATCGTCTGTATCCATCTCTTCAATGATGTTGGCGAGCTCTTTTGCATTAATCGCCTCAAGAGCATCTTCCTGGGCAGTTTTGGAAAGTTCTGAAAGAACATCCGCTTTGAGATCCTCAGGAAACGATTTTAAAAGATCTATAAATCGTTTTTTATCCTTTTCTCTCACTTCATCCAGGAGTTCTGCAATTTCATACGCCTGCGCATTTTCATCCATTCTTTCCGTAAAAAGTTTGATGCGCCGTTCGATTTCGATTGAAAGCTCTTCTATGTTTTTGTCCATAAAGTACCTTGCACAAGAATACAATTTAGTTTGGATTGTACTTAAGCGGAGCTCTTAAAACCCTGAACTTTTATAACTTGCTGCATGAATGAAACAAAATAGAATCAAAATATTTCTGTTTAGCTCCACATGATACAATTGAAATTCGCAACATGAGGGATAAGTGATGAAAATTGCATTTTTCGAAATAAAGCCGGAAGAGAAGGAGGGGCTTTTCGACTATCGCGATATAAGGGGGTTGAACTTTTTGGAAAATATCTCGGAATCTTAGGGCCGGAAACGATCGGGTCACATATGGCACATATAGGCAAAGGTATGGGCATGAAACTTTTGGCATGGTCTCGTACGAAACCTCATGTTGTCGACGAACCTGGTATAGAGTTTACTTCCGATCTGGGATATCTGCTGGCAAAAAGCGATATCATAATGGTGGCGCTACCGTTCACTCCGGCGACCAAAGGATTGCTGAATAAAAAGAGTGTTGAAAAAATCAAAGACAACACAATCATCGTAAATGTTGCAAGAGCGGAGGTAATGGAAAAGGAGCTTTACGGTACTTTGCAAAACAGACTCTGTTCAGATGTCATAAGCGATTTGAAATATGTTGTGCGTCATAATACGTCATAATATTTTATATATTCCGCATATGGTGTATTATACAGAAGAGGCGGTGGAGCGCATTATGGATATTTCATTGAAAAAGATGGAAGAGCGTTCATTGAGGGCAAACCACTTCCCAACTGTCTGAAAATTGCGTCTATGCGCGATTATAAAGAGAATCTGACTGAAAAACAAAAAGGATAAAAGATGATGGAATTTTTGAAAAATGCTACAGAATGGGTTTTGAACAAAGAGGAAGAGGCTGCGAAAAACTGTCGTATCGATCTGAAGGATCTTCAAAAGCAGATCGATTTTGTCAAAAACAAGAAAGAAGAGATGAAAAAGGAGTGTGAAAAAAACATAGCTGAACTTGAACATATACTGAGCCGTCTCGAAAAGATAAAATCGAAAGAGGAGTTGTGTCAACAGGAGCGGCACCGATAAACAACTTTTGGCCATCTTTTCTGCTTCCGACAGTAGCGGCTCCCAATAAGCTTTTGTGCAAGAGATTATGTTCGAAGCCGGCCTGTTTCATCTCAAATAATGCCGTTTTGAATATCTCATATCCATCTTTTTTTTCTTAGCCATCTGAAAATAAGATAAGCGATAAGAAAATTCAGTCCCCAAACGGCAATATATCCATATTCCCACTCCAATTCAGGCATATATTTGAAGTTCATTCCATAGTTGCCGACAATAAATGTTAGTGGCAAAAAGATAAGCGAAATGGCTGCCAGACGCTGCATGGCTTGATTCATTCTGTTACTTAAAAAACCCATGAGCAGATTTTGCAGATAGCCTGTACGGTCCAGGTATGTTTTGGATTCGTTTATCAGAAACGAGAGGTGTTCTTTAAGGTCGATAAATTCATATTTCAGTTTTTTTCTCATTACAATGGGAAAGTGGTTGAAAATTTTATTGATAATGTCGTTTTGCTGAACCGACAGTTTTCCTATCCTGTTGAGGGTGCGTCTTGTAAAATAGAGATTTTTTTGAACCTCATGTTCATCGAGGGTGTCGTTGAATATTTTATCTTCGATCTCTTCAAGTCTGTTGTCAATATGGTCTATTACACTCATCGTATGATCAACCATAATATCAATGACAAGATATAAAACATACTCCAAAGAGTCAGTTGACTTATAACGTTTGTAGAGTCTGTTGACGATGGATTTTACTATCTTTTCCTCTTTGGCAATGAATATAAACTTCTGTTCGTGCATAATGATCGCGACGTTTTTATCGTTGTACAAAAGATCGTTGTCCATCTCTTTTTGAAAATATTTCAAAATAGCCAGTTTGAAATATTCGTTTTCCTCGTATGCAACACTCTGGTCTTCGTTTCGGATATCTTCAATGAAACTTTCCGGAAAATTGTGGAGTTCGAGCCATTTGATGATCTCCATGT
>WFUN01000017.1 GCA_015484905.1 Hydrogenimonas sp.
AACTCTTACTCTACATCGCAAGTCTTTGTATGAGGTTCTTGTCGAGCAGATAAATGCACCTCTGTTTCCTACGCCGTTGAGCGAAAAGATCGCCTTTGAAATTATCGAAGAGATAAATGACGAGGGATATTTCGAGGGAGATGTCGAAGAGATCGGCAAAAAACTCGGTATACCGGGCGAGACGGTGGAGAGGATAAGAAAACGTTTTGCCTATCTGGAACCATCGGGAGTCGGTGCGAGCACTATTGCCGAAGCCATGCTCTTTCAGCTTCAGCAAAGCGATGTCAAAGAGCCGCTATATTCTTTTGTGGCGAAGATGTTGGAAAATTTCGATTCGATAGGCAGTTTCAAAAACGAGAAAGAGTACGATGCCGCTTTAAGAGTAATCCGAACTTTCAAAAATCCGCCGGCGCTGGAGATGATGGAGGTTTCAAGACAGATCGTTCCGGATCTTATAATAGTTCAAAATTGTGAAGGGATCGAAGTCAGGATAAATGAGATGTTCTATCCGGATATTCGAATAGAGTATACTACAGGCGACCACTCCTATATCCGCAGGAAAGTGAAAGAGGCCAGAGATTTGATAGACGCTTTGCAAATGAGAAAGGCTACCTTGTATAAAATAGGCCTCATGATAGTGGAGTTGCAGTACGATTTTTTTCAAGGGGGCGACATCAGGCCGATGCGACTTAAGGACATAGCCGAAGAGTTTGAACACAATCCTTCTACAATTTCACGTGCCATCGCCAACAAATATCTAATGTGCAACCGGGGTATATTCCCGATGAAGGCTTTTTTTACAGCCGCGATAGACGAAGAGGTCAGCAACAGCGCTATAAAGCAGTTTATAGCAGATGCCATAGCGACGGAAGACCGTTCCAAACCTCTCAGCGACAACAGGCTGCTGGAGATGGTTGAAAAAAAATTCGGTGTAAAGATGGTACGCAGAACCATTACCAAATATAGAAAACAGATGCATATCGGAGGATCGAGTGAACGAAAAAGATTCTATCAACTTGCGTGAGCTACTCGAGCGTGAAGCTGCAAAAAGGAACAGTTTCAACGAGTTGTGCGAGAATCGTCCCGATCCTCTTCTTGTCGCAAGAAAACTGGAGGATGAGAGAGCTATCCTGCTTTGTGCTCTTTTTGGTTATGGAAATGCCGGGAAAATTGTGGAGTTTCTCCAATCACTCGATTTTTCACTTCTCAAT
This sequence comes from Hydrogenimonas sp., assembly GCA_015484905.1. Lineage (GTDB taxonomy): Bacteria > Campylobacterota > Campylobacteria > Campylobacterales > Hydrogenimonadaceae > Hydrogenimonas. The sequence continues at coordinate 1,212 of WFUN01000017.1, forward strand.
GAGAGCGAAAAGATGATCAGAGAAAGACTCACCGGCAGGTATTATAGGTTTCAGTCTACAGAGGATGTTGTTCAGATATTTATAACTTTGAAAAGATTGGGAAACGATTCCATCAACGAAGTGTTTATGAGAGGATACCTTCGTCAAAACAGTGTTGTTGAGGGAGTATTCGAAATTATAAAGCTCTTTTACAGACTGAACGGTTATAAAAGCAGAGGTTATAGCTTTTTGACCGGATCCATACCTTCCAACTCCAGACCTTCAAGCCCCTATAAGCGTTGGATGATGTTTCTTAGATGGATGGTAAGAAAAGATGAGATAGATCTTGGAAGATGGAGTGGAGTTGCTCCTTCAGATCTGGTTATACCGCTCGATACCCATACTTTTAATGTTGGCCACAGATTGGGACTACTGAAAAGAAAAAGCTATGATTGGAAAGCTGCTGTAGAGCTTACCAGATCGTTGAAAAAGTTTTCACCCGACGATCCTTTGAAGTACGACTTTGCGCTCTATAGAATAGGTCAAGAAAGGCTTTTTTAAAGACTGGATTAATTGATTGTGTGATAAAATCGCACAAATTTAAGATAAAGGAAGCCGAATGGAAGGTGTATTCACCTATTTTGGTCTCATTTCCCACTCACATGGATTTCTCTTCGTCACACATGTTCTTTTGACCGCCATCATCGCTCTTTTTTTGGCAAAGATGGCAGTCAAGTCTCTAAGGCTGGTACCTACCGGTACCCAAAATATTATGGAAGCCTATCTGCTTGGTATCATAGCGATGGGGCGGGATGTAATCGGTGAAAGTAATGCGAAAAAGTATCTTCCCCTGGTCGCTACCATAGGTATAATGGTTTTTATCGGGAATGTGCTTGGAATAATTCCAGGTTTTGAGTCTCCGACCGGAAATATCAATATGACGCTTACCATCGCACTGATCGTCTTTTTTTATTATAATTTCGAAGGTATCAGAAAGCATGGCGTAGTTCACTATTTTGCCCATTTTGCCGGTCCTGTCAAATGGCTGGCGCCCCTTATGTTCCCTATAGAGATAGTTTCACATATTTCACGTATCATCTCTCTTTCGTTCAGGCTTTTTGGCAACATCAAAGGAGACGATCTCTTTTTGTGGGTTCTTTTGATGCTGGCTCCATGGATCGTTCCTCTTCCGGCATTCCTGCTGCTCTCCTTTTCGGCGATTCTGCAGGCCTTTATTTTCATGATCCTGACTTATGTATATCTGGCAGGTGCTGTCTTGCTGGAAGAAGAATCGCTTTAAGTGGTCTCTCTTTGAGGCGTACTGTCGCAGAAATTTTAATAAATTATCTTCTTGGCGCCGCATGGGCAATCGCTCTTTTCGGCGCCGTCTACCTTTTCTGGTCATTTCTTCCATTTGGATTTCTAATAGCGTTTATCGCTGCCATTTTCGGCTCTCTTCCGGGTCTTGTAATAGTTGTTTTTCTTGAGGTGGCATCTTTGCAGTTTGAAAAACAGCGTGAATTGAAAAAACAGACCCGTCTGATGGAGGCGATCAGAAAAGAGCTTCAAAATGTTACGGTATGCGATAACTGATCCGTCATATTACGGTTCCGATCCTTTCACTTTAAAAAAGAGCGTTCATCGTGTTCTATCTAACTCAAAGATAGATATGATATGTCTGCGCGACAAAATCAGCCCGGATTACGAACCGCTTGCAAGAGCTTTTTTGTCTCTCAAGCCGTTGTTTGAGAATAAGCTTTTTTTTCTTCACTCCGATATCGATCTCGCGCTTCGATTGAGAGCCGACGGGGTACATCTACCTTCCAATATCTCCAAACAGATAGCTGAAGAAGGAAAATCGGCACTGAAAGTTATCGTCAGTACGCATTCGCTCAAAGAGGCGATGGAGTGTGAACAGGCAGGTGTTTACGGCATAACGTTCGGCCCTGTCTTCTCTACACCGGGCAAAGGGCCGCCAAAAGGTTTAGAGAAGTTAAAAGAAATAACGGGTAAAATATCCATCAATATTTTTGCACTCGGCGGTATATTGACGCAGGAGCATATAACAGCAGTAAAAAGGGTCGGTGTCGACGGTTTTGCATCTATACGTTATTTTGTTGAGTAAGGAATTAAATGTTTGAAGTTATAATCGGTCTTGAAGTTCATGTACAGCTAAATACAAAGACGAAAATCTTCTGCAGTTGTGCCACAAGTTTTGCACAGAGGCAAAATATTCATACCTGTCCTGTCTGTCTTGGGCTTCCGGGGGCTCTTCCGGTATTGAATATAGAGGCTGTCAAAAAAGCGATGATGTTCGGTAATGCCGTCAATGCGACGATTAACAAAAAATCTGTATTCAACAGGAAAAACTACTTCTATCCCGATCTGCCAAAAGGGTATCAGATAAGTCAGTTCGAAATACCGATAGTTGAAAACGGCTACTTGATGATAGATTTTGACGATGGTTCCCAAAAGCGTATAGGGATTACACGTGCCCATCTTGAAGAGGATGCCGGAAAAAATATTCACGAAGGCGACAGATCTCTAGTCGATTTGAATCGTGCCGGCACCCCGCTTCTGGAGATAGTAAGTGAACCGGATATGCGAAGTGCAGACGAGGCGGTTCGATATCTGAAAAAACTGCATGCCATAGTTCGGTATCTGGATATCAGTGATGCCAATATGCAAGAGGGCTCGTTCCGCTGTGATGTCAATGTATCCATCCGCCCAAAAGGAGACGATAAGCTCTATACGCGTGTAGAGATCAAGAATATGAACAGTTTCAGATTCATACAACAGGCGATCGCCTATGAGGTACAGCGTCAGATTGAAGCGTGGGAGGATGGCATATACGAAGATGAAGTGTGGCAGGAGACACGTCTGTTCGATACGGCCAAAGGTGAGACGCGTTCAATGCGTGGCAAAGAGGAGAGTGCGGATTATAGGTATTTTCCGGAGCCGGATCTGCTTCCGGTAACTCTTTCCGATGAGATGATTGAAGAGGCGAAAGATATTCCTGAAATGCCAGATGCCAAACGTGAACGTTATGTAAAGCAGTTCGGTATTAGAGAATATGACGCTACAGTGACAACTTCCGAAGTAGAGATGGCCCGTTTTTTCGAAGCCATGATAGAGAAGGGCATATCGGCTAAAAATGCCGTGACATGGCTTACGGTCGAACTTTTAGGACGCCTTAACAAAGCCGGTCTGACACTCGAAAACTCTCCGGTTAATGCAAAAAAGCTTGCTGAGACGGTAAAGAGGATAGAAGATGGTACAATCAGCGGCAAGGCAGCCAAACAGGTTTTGGATTATCTTTTTGAACATCAAGAAGAGAGTGTCGACGGGGCTATTGAAAAACTTGGTCTGAAACAGGTAAGCGACGATGCAGCCATACTTGAACTGATTGACAAAGTCCTCTCTTCCAATAAAGAGAAGGTGGAGGAGTACAGGGGCGGCAAAGAGAAACTTTTCGGCTTCTTTGTCGGTCAGGTAATGAAAATCAGCAAAGGTTCGGCAAATCCGGCCAAAGTGAACCAGTTATTAAAAGAGCGTTTGAACAGTTGAGACGATTCTTCATTCGGCAGCTCGTAGCGTTTGCATATCTTTTGGAGAGTGCACCTCGCTACCATCGTGTGAAGCGTTTTTTCAACGACCTTTTGAACAACGACGACTTCCGTTACAAAAAATATTTCGATCTGTTCATGATCTTTGTGATTCTATCGAGTGTTTCGATACTCGTAATAGACGTTCATAAACATGTAGCTTATTGGCTCGATTTTTACGATCTGTATATAGTTACCTGGATATTTATCATAGAGTATATTCTGCGCCTGTGGGTTCATAGTGATATGCACAAAGTGATCATCACACATTATGAAGAGTCCGAATTTTTTGAAAAACCTTTCTCTTTTTGGAAAGTTTTCAAACAGATTGCACAGGAAAAATGGGCTTATATCTCCTCTCCCGCAGCCATAATAGATCTAATAGCTATTCTGCCAAGTTATCGCGAAATAAGGGTTTTAAGAGTTTTTGTTCTTTTCCGGGCATTCAAGATGTTGCGATACAGCAGAAGTCTACTGCAGTTTTTCGACATTCTTAGAAGCAAGAAGATAGAGCTGTATACACTTTTTATATTATTGTCGTTTTTTACACTGGTCGCTTCGATAATGATATACGTTTTTGAAGGCAACGGCAACAACCCAGATATAAAAAATATGTATGATGCCATATATTGGGCTCTTGTGACGATAACGACGGTGGGATATGGAGATATCACTCCCGTCACAACAGAGGGGCGTGCAGTAGCGATGCTGGTGATTTTGACTGGTATAGGAGCGATATCTTTTTTGACATCCATCATTGTCTCAGCATTCAGTGAAAAACTTCCTGAAATCAAAGAGACCAGAGTCATGAATCAGATAGCGAAAAAAAGAGAACTAAACCTGATTTGTGGCTATGGGAAAATAGGGCAGCTGGTAGCTAAAAAATTCAAGGAGGCAAACCGTCCGTTTCTCGTTATCGAATCGGACAGGCAAAAAGTAGAGAAGGCGGAGATGGATGGGCATGACGCTCTTTTTGCAGACGCAACCAAAAGCAGTACCCTTTTGAAACTGAAACTTGGCAAAAACGTTCGCTCAGTCATTTGTGTAACCCATGATGACATTATCAACGTGTTTATAACAATAAATGCGCGCAGCCTATGCAAAGATGTAGAGATAATCGCTCGCTGCAGTGAAAAGAGTGTGGCAAAAAAACTCCGGCTTGCAGGTGCGAACCATATTATATTGCCGGAAGAGATAGCCGGAATGCTTGGCTCTGTATATATTGGCCAGCCTGTGGCGTTCGAAGCTCTGCAGGCTATAATAACCCAAAGAAGAACGGCACGTATCGATGAGGTGGAGGTGAAGCTCGGCTCATTTTTTGATGGTGCGAAAGTGGGAGATTTCGATTTTTATGCGAACAAACTCATACTGCTGGCTCTTTTGAAGCGGTTTGAAGGAAGTGGCAAAGAGAGCCATTTCGTAGTTTTCAACCCGCCGGACGATACCCGTTTGAAGGTGGGAGATATTCTCGTGATTATGGGCTATAGCGTAAGTATAGCCGATTTCAAGGCAAGGATGGAACAGAGTGTCAGATTCAAAAAACAGTAGTCTGGAGATCATCCTTTTCGGCTATGGGACTACAGGTGCTAAAATCTATGAGATGCTCTCTGGAAACTTTTCGAAAATTACGGTCCTCGATAAAGATGAAGAGCATATAAAAAGAGCCAAAGAAGATGGAATTGTAACATCTTCTTTGATCGACATAACGGACGACAGTGAGCTTGAAGAGCAGCGGCTGGAAGGAAAAATACTCTTTTGCGCCATGGATGATATGGCGCTGAATATATTTTTGGCACTCTCTCTTAGAAATATAACCGAAGAGTCAACCATACTATCCATTTCCACTTCTGCGGAAAATACCAGAAAACTCAAGTTCATAGGTGTAAACAAGGTTATAGACATTTATGAATCGAGTGCGAACAGGATTGTAGATATTGTAACAAGACCGGCTGTTACCAGAGTTATGGATGAGATTATATATGCCGATAACGGTATCAGCATAGAAGAGATTGAGATACCGCCAAATTCGTTTCTTGAAGGAAAATGTATCCAGGAGATCAATTTCAGGGATTTTGGGCTTATTTTGATAGGAATTTCCGATAAAGAGCTTGGAGAGGACTTCATCTTTGTATCACGCGGTATAAACCATAAATTCGATGAGGGAGATATATTGGTTTTGCTGGGAGAGACCCAGGCTCTTAAAGATTTTTATAAAAAACTTACAGGAAATGAAAGATGAAAGTTGCAGTCATTGGGGCCGGAAAATGGGGTCAGGCACTCGCATACGCATTTGGGCAAAAATGTGATGTTGTTATAACCTCCCGTACTCCACGGAACATTCCGGGATTCGTTTCGCTCGATGAGGCCATGGAGTGCGAAAAGATTGTTATGACGATTCCTGCGCAGACAGTTAGAGAATGGCTACGTAAAAACTACGGATTCAAAAATCATCAAATTCTCGTGGCAGCCAAAGGTATGGAGGCACGTACAGGTGCTTTTTTGAACGAAATATACGAAGAGTTCGTACCTTCGTCAAACCTTACATATCTCAGTGGCCCATCTTTTGCAAAAGAGGTGATGAAAGGTTTGCCGACTGCACTTGTATTAAACAGCAGCAACCGTGTGGCAGCGACGGAATGGGGAGAGCTTTTCCCAGATTTCATAAAAACATATGTAAGTGGCGATGTAGTCGGTGCGGAGATTGCCGGGGCATATAAAAACGTTATAGCTATCGCGGGAGGAATATGTGCCGGATTGGGACTTGGAGAAAACGCCCATGCCAGTCTTGTCTCCCGAGGCCTTGTAGAAATGGCCCGCTTCGGACGTGAATTTGGAGCAAAAGAGGAGACCTTCTTGTCCCTTAGTGGAGCGGGAGATCTGTTTTTGACAGCCGGGAGCAAACTTTCAAGAAACTTTCGTGTCGGACTGGGGCTTGCGAAACGAAAGAGGATCGATGAGATTTTGGAAGAGCTTGGAGAGGTTGCGGAAGGAGTGGGTACCGCCGAAGCTTTGTATACCATTTCAAAAACGAACGATATTTATATACCAATAGCCAATGAAGTTTATGCTATTTTAAAAGGCAAAGACCCTATGAAGAGCCTAAAAGATCTACTTAACAGGAGAAGAGACTGATATGCAAGAGTATCTGAAAAGAGCGAAAGAGGCATCGAGTATACTGGCAACTTTGAATGGAGAGAGGAAAAAGAGAGTTTTAAACAAAATCGCCGATGCGCTGGAAGCAAACAGCGCACTCATAATTGAACATAACAAATTTGATATGGAAGAGGGAGAGAGAAACGGGCTCTCATCAGCTCTCATGGATAGACTCTATCTCGATGAGAGACGCATTGCTTCCATGGCGCAGGCGGTCAGAGAGATATCTGCACTCAAGGAGCCGGTAGGTCGTATTCTTGATGGGTGGGTAACGGACAACGGTTTGCGAATAGAGAAGGTATCGGTTCCCATCGGTGTAATCGGCATTATCTATGAGTCTCGTCCGAACGTAACGAGCGATGCGGCCGCACTCTGTCTTAAAAGTGGCAACGTCGCGATATTGAAAGGAGGCAAGGAGGCGCAGCAAAGCAACGAGGCAATAGCGAAGATAATTCAAAACAGTCTCGAGGAAGAGGGTTTGCCGAAAACGCTGATAAGCCTCTTGCCCGATGCGAGCAGAGAAGGTGTGGCGAAGCTGATAAAGATGGATCGGTATGTCGATCTCATTATACCAAGAGGAGGAGAGGCGTTGATCCGTTTCGTCAATGAGAACTCGACCGTTCCTGTAGTCAAACATGACAAAGGATTATGTCATACCTACATACACGAAGATGCCGATCCTGAAGAAGCGGTGAAGATAGCTGTAAATGCCAAATGTCAGCGTCCTGGTGTATGCAATGCAATGGAGACTCTGATTGTAGACGATGCAATAGCGGCCAGGATACTTCCTGAACTGAAAAAGGCATTCGATATTGAATCTACTCTGCTCAAAGGTGATTTTGAAACCAGAAAAATTATCGATGTAGAGGCGGCAACCCATGAAGATTATGACACTGAATATCTTGCAAACACTCTTTCAATCAAGGTAGTGAAGGGTATAGAAGAGGCTATATCCCATATCCGTCAATACGGCTCCGGCCATTCCGAAGCCATAATAACCGAAAACTACAAAGCGGCTGAGAAGTTTTTGAACGAAGTGGATGCCGCATGTGTATATGTCAATGCTTCAACCAGGTTCACAGATGGTGGGGCTTTCGGGTTTGGAGCCGAAGTCGGCATAAGTACCAACAAACTGCATGCAAGAGGCCCAATGGGTATAAATGATTTGACCACTTACAAATATAAAATTTACGGGAACGGCCAGTTACGGTAGCAATGACCAGAAAAAGAGTTCTCACAATTGAAAACCTCACTTTTGGTTATACTCGCCATGCGCTTTTATACAGTAATTTTTCTCTATCGCTCTACGAAGGTGAAATTGTTACGATTTTAGGACCCAGCGGCAGTGGCAAGAGCACTCTTTTTGAATTGATAGCAGGCAATATCAAACCGATGGAAGGGTATATAAAAAAAGAGAGATTTTCTCAGGTTTTTCAGGATCCTTACACTTCGTTTCATCCTACGTATACGATTAAAAACCAGATAGAAGATGTTGCAGATGTTTCCAATATGGACCAATTGTGCAAAGAGATGGGGGTGGAACCCTCGCTGTTTGAAAAGAGACCACACGAACTATCAGGGGGGCAGCTTCAGCGTGCTTCCATCATCAGAGCTCTTCTTATGAAACCGAAACTTCTGCTTGCAGACGAGCCCACATCGGCACTTGACAATCTAATTCAGCTTGATGTAATGAAACTGCTTCTTCGCACGCTTGGGCAGGTCGGTATCCTGATGATAACACACGACAGAGATCTGGCAAAATGGTGCAGTGACAGAATCATAGAGATCGGATGATGGAGATTATAGAGAGTGCGGTTTTTTGAAAAATCTCTCTTTTTCATCCTTTTGTATCATCGGTATCCAATATCTGAGGAGTGCGGCGGATGAAGGAGTATGAGAAGATATTTTTTGACGATATTTCAAAGATAGGCGCAGACTCCGTTCATGGAGCTTCACACCTTACCGTGGAGTGCGTATATGCAATGAAAAGGTTGATCGCAGCGGGGGCATCACGGTATGCAATAAGACGAGGAGCACTGCAGATGGCGCAAGCCAGACCGATGATGGCCTCAATATTCAGGTTCGCTAACGACCTTCTATTTCATATTGAAGGTCGTCATTATAAAAAAGAGGCGCTCTTTTTTTGTGACAGATATCTGATGCAGATGAAAAAATCGTCAGATAAATCCTCTTTTTTTGCTGCAAAACAGATAGCGCAAGGTGATAGGGTATTGACCCACTCTTTCAGCTCTTTGGTTTATGAAACACTTATTCGTGCGGCGAAGTATACAAAATTCCGTGTCATATGTACCGAGTCGAGACCAAAAAACGAAGGGGTCCGACTTGCACGAAAACTTTGCCGCTTTGGCATAGAGACTCTTTTGGTATCGGATGCAGCCGCGCCGGCATTTTGTAAAGAGGCCGATCTCGTTCTTGTGGGCTCGGATGGAATAGGCAGATTTGGCCTTGTTCATAAAGTAGGGACTTTTGCCATATTGCTTGGGGCGCAAAGGTATGGAGTAAAAAGTGTATGTGTAACGACGGAAACGAAGTTTTGGCCAGGCGGAGTCGAAAGTGTAACCGAGCCTCTCAAAGACCCTGGGGAGCTTGCAGATGAAGATTGTTACGAAATAGCAAATATATATTTTGACATAACCCCTCTTAAATATATTTCCAAGATAGTTACCGAAAAAGAGGTTTTAGACAACAGGCAGTGTACCCTTTTATGCGAAAAGATTCCTTTGCACCCTCTCTTACAGTAGCTTTTCCAGCCTCTTTTTTTCCCTTTTTGTTACCTCCATGAGCGCGTGACTCAAAACCGGCCTGAATTCTGCTATGCTTTTTAGAGATTTGAGATCTGAAGGCAGAGTATCGAAGCTTTCAACTGTTTTTATTTTTATACTCTGCAAATCCGGAATTTCTTTTATAATCTTTCCTTTTGACATGTAGTGTTTTAGAAGAGGAGTTCCTTCGATTTTTTCATCATGCAGGCCAATAGTATCTTTTAGGATTTTCCCATTTCTGTATTTTCTGAAGATCTGTTTTTTGGAGGGAAGCGTGATTTTGCCGGTACTAAGCTTCATCTTTGCTACATCGTTGTATTCGACCAGTTTGTATGCACAGTCCAAATATGGTACATCAGCGGAGACGACAAGCTCGGTTCCTACTCCCCAGCCATCCACAGGCGTACCTTTGTCAAGCAGCTCTTCTATTTTGTACTCGTTCAATCCACCGCTTACAAAAATCATGGCATCGCAAAATCCTGCTGCATCAAGAATCTTTCTCGACTCTTTGGCTAAAATTTCGATATCTCCACTATCGAGTCTTACTCCTTTGAATTTGTCAAGTCCCATTTTTTTAACGGTATCGACAGCGTTTTTAACTCCTTTGATCGTATCGAAAGTATCTACCAAAAAAATGGAGTTTTCCGGATATGTTTTTGCAAAATGTTCGAAAGCCTCCTTTTCGGAACCGTGTGCAAGTATAAACGAATGGGCCATGGTACCAAATATCGGTATATCAAAGATTTTTCCGGCAAGAACGTTCGAAGTTCCGGCAAATCCGCCTATATAGGCACTTCTTGCAGCTTTCATCCCGGCATCTGTTCCGTGGGCGCGTCTCAACCCAAAATCGACGAGTGCGGTTTTACGTGCGACACTGTAACAGCGAAGCGCTTTTGTGGCTACGAGGATGGATATCTGCATCGTATTTATTATGAACGTTTCGACAATCTGGGCCTCTATCAGAGGTGCTTCAATGCGTATAAACGGTTCGTTTTCAAACAACAGCTCTCCTTCGTCCGCCGCATATACTTCGCCACTGAAACGGAAGTTTTTCAGGTATTGCAAAAAATCGTCGCTGAACTTTCCGGTATGTTTGAGATATGCAATATCTTCGTCGCTGAATTTTATATTTTCGAGATAGAAAAGTACCTGTTCGAGCCCGGCGCTTACCATATAAGATCTGTTTTTCACTCTTCTGACGAAAAAATCGAAAACCGCTGTATGGTTCATTCCCGCATTGAAATAGCTTTGAGCCATCGTCAATTCGTACAGATCTGTCAGCAGGCTCATACTCTTTTTGTCAACAAACCCAAATTTCATCGTATCTCCTCTTTTATGAAAGAAAGTATAGTACAATTTTATATATCAGTGCAAAGGAGCGAAAATGAGGGTCAAAATTACCGACAGCGATGCGCTCGTAATTGTGGACATGCAAAAGGATTTTATGCCGGGAGGTTCTTTGCCTGTAGCGGATGCAGATAAAATTGTAAAGAGGATCAATGAGTATATAAAGATATTCGAAGAAACTGGTCGGCCACTCTTTTTTACCCGCGATTGGCATCCGGCAACCCATTTGTCATTTGAAAAAAACGGTGGTGTCTGGCCGGACCATTGCGTTCAGGGAACCGAAGGTGCAGAGTTTTGTGAAAATCTCTACTTGCCGGCAGACAATAAATTCATAATTTCAAAGGGATTTTCTCAAGATTTCGATGCATATTCCGGGTTTCAGGGTACGGATCTATGTAGTCTTTTGAATGAAAGAGGAATAAAACGGCTTTTTATATCCGGAGTCGCTACAGAATACTGTGTAAAACAGACTCTCTTTGGAGCGGAAAACCTCGGATTTAGAACCATGCTTCTTCATGATGCAATCAAAGGGGTCGATATAAAAAAAGATGATTCACGAATCGCTTTGGATGAGATGATGAAAGCCGGAGCCATTTTGTGCACTCTCGAAGATATTGAAAGCGGCTAAAAATTGATTGCCAAAAGCACCATTTTGATCATGCAGGTCAAAAGGCGGCAACTCTGCAGATATCAGAAAGAGAAAAATCGAAGCTATCTGCTTATGCGGTTGTTTCGCATTTCATTATCTATAATCTCCTGCATGCTTTTTTGAACCTGCTCATACCACTCTTGGGATGCGTTTTTCATATCTATAGAGGGTAAAAAGATCACTTTTAAATATCCTCCGCTGGATGTTTTTTCGTGTTCGTTGACGACACTTTTGCTTCCAAGTATTACAACCGGTTGTACAACGAGCGAGAGTTTTTCGGCTATAAATTTGGCCCCTTCTTTGAAAGGCAGAAGCTTCTGTCCTTTTGCGCGGGTCCCTTCAGGGAAAAGAGCTACGGGTCTACCGAGTTCTTTTATGGAGTATTTGACATCTTTGAGCAGTTTTATCAAGCCTCTTTTGTCGCTTCTGTCTATTCCTATCATCTCTGCATTACTTAATAGTAGCCCAAACCATGGAACTTCGAACAGTTCTCGTTTGGCAACCCAGTTAAGGTTTTTATTGAGCAGCGCCTCCATTGTTATGATATCGACTATTCCTTGATGGTTTAGCAAAAACAGTTCGGCTTTCGGATCTGGTTTGCCCACCACTTCTATCTTTGCAAACATGAGAGCGAGCATTGTCCTGTTTCCATAATGCAGAATCTTACTTTTATGTTTTGGAAAAAGTTTCAAAAGAACAATCATTACAGAAACAACAAAAGCTATAACAAAAGCTGAATAGTAAAATCTAATTCGAGCAAATATCTTCATTCTTGACCCATCCTATAGTATCGTTAGGCAGTTTTATCTTGGTATACTCACTATTGTGATTCATCTGTTTCACAATTGTGCGTTCGTAAAATGTCATAAACGGAGTGCTTTGTGGAGTAGGAAGCAAATAGAGCCTGCTTTGCGGTTTTATACAGACTTTTTTTAGAGGTATAAGGTATGTAACCAAATATCCGCCGGCTAAAAGAATCAATACAGGATAGATCCACCGTTTTTTATTCAACCAAAGAATTAACCAGAAAAATATCAAAACCGCCGTAGCCATAATTTTGAATTTGGTAAATTCGCTACCCTGTGGGTCGAGGTTTATTTGAGTACTGACACTGCTCCGTTTTACAATAATAGGGATTTTGAATTTTTCATAACGGTTTTTGTCAAGGTTGAAATAGCTGAAACTTATCTTTTCAACTTCGGATGGAAAAATAGCGTAGTAAAAAAGTATCGTATCATTCAGTTCGCCTGCATAAGAGTCTATTCCCTGATTGGAGGAGCCGCCAAGTTGGAAATCATCGTAATTTCCATAATAGACTTTGAGTTGTAGCGCTACAATATTGCTCTGTTTTGTATAGGATGAAGCCTGATAGTTGACCAGTTGCATATTTTTGGCAAGAACGTTGCAAAAATCGTCTGGAGGGTTCAGCCTTATGGCTTTCAGGTTGACACCTTTCGTTCCGTAGGCATGTGCAGGATCATCATCGTAAGCGGCGGTAAAATCGGGTAGACGAATATTTTTGCCAGTTGCTTTGAAGTAGTATGTAAGATGGTTAATCGCCTTTTGACCAATCAGATCGGGTTCTTGGACAAGAGAGACGTTTTTTCCGTTTTTCAGTCGAACGAAAAATGGCTTCTCTTTTTCAAGAGAGGTTATTTTGAGCGTCACAGGAAATATCTGTCCGACATAGATCTTTTTTGGAATTTTTTCCAGGTTCAGATAGATAAGCTGCTCTTGCGGCTTTTCTGAGATACCGGCTGTTTCCGATTCGGAAGGTACATAATTTTCGTAATATCCGCTGAATACGGAAGGCTCCTGCTCGAAAGCAAAAAGAGTCCAGAGCGAAAGTAGGAGTAAAAGAAGTGTTTTCATAAATACTTAAAGCATGAACCCTTCAAGCATTTTAACTCCGTCATTGGAGCCGAGAATCGGTTCAATAGCCCGTTCCGGATGGGGCATAAGTCCAAAAACGTTTCGCTCTTTGTTGCATATTCCCGCTATGTTGTCGACCGAACCGTTTGGATTGTCCGCTTTTCCGTTTTTATCACAATATGTCAAAAGAATCTGTCCGTTGTCATAAAGTTTTTCAAGCCTGTTTCTTTCGATAAAATAGTTGCCTTCTGCATGAGCTATAGGAA
>WFUN01000018.1 GCA_015484905.1 Hydrogenimonas sp.
ACGGATGGGTCAGAAGCGAAGAGCAGATGAACCTGAAAAGCGAGAAGGTGCAGAAGTACTGGAACAAGAGTCATAAAAAGATAGACTACTCCCAGATAGACCCCTCGATAATAAAGAAGTTCAATGGCTCACACCCGAAAGTGGTGCGGGAGTGGCTGCCGAAAGCCAAAGGGGTGTTTCAGGCAGACCCGAACCACACTCTTACGCGCCGCGAGAAAAAACACCGTCTTATGAAAAAGCTCGAAGAGCTCTTCGGGCTGGAGCTGAGCAAAAAGCACTACCGGTTGGTAAAGTGATAAGATGAAGATACTCGTAGAGCTTCCGACATGGCTGGGCGATGCCGTAATGGCCACACCCGCACTCGAAAACCTCTTTGCAGCATATCCGGATACCGAGATAACCGTCGTAGGCTCCTACGTAGCTACGGAGGCCCTGAAAGCCCACCCGCGCATCGATCGCACCGTAGTGGACAAGACAAAATCGACAGGCTTCCGACCGCTCAACATCTACCGCCTCGCAAAAGAGCTGGGCCCCCACGACATAGCCATAAGCTTCCGCAGCCACTTCTACTCCAAACTCCTGCTGACCCTGATCGGCTCAAAAAGAAAATACACATACAAAAAAACCATCGACCATCGACTATCGACCATCGACCATCCCCACCAAGCCCAAAAATACCAATCCTTCATAAACGGCGTCACAGGCAGAAACGACAAACCGGGCCCGCTGAAGCTATACTGGCCGAAAAGAGATTTCGAGCGCCCTACCCTGGGTATAAACCCCGGCGCCACATACGGAAGCGCAAAGCGATGGTACCCTGAAAAGTTCGCCGAAGTAGCCGCGGATCTTTCTGGAAAGTTCGACATAATAATCTTCGGCGGCCCCGGCGAAACGGACATAGCCGGCGACATAGAGCGAATGGTGCACCAAAAGGGGGTAGAAAACGTCACCAATCTTGCAGGCAAAACGACTATTCCGGAGCTTTGCAGCCTGATAGCGGGGCTGGACCTCTTCATAACGGGCGACAGCGGCCCGATGCACATAGCCGCGGCCTACCGTGTCTCGACCGTTGCCATCTTCGGCCCCACGAAACATAAAGAGACCTCGCAGTGGGAAAATCCAAAAAGCGTCATACTGCGCCGCGATCTCGAGTGCGCCCCGTGTATGAAGCGCACCTGCCCCATAAAGACGCACGAATGTATGAAAGAGATCTCCGCCGAAGAGGTCGGCCAAGCGGCTCGGAGACTTTTGCAAGAGGACTGATATTGCATATTTTGAGATATCGCTGCCGATGTATTTTCAACCGATTGAAAAATATATGATATAATATTTTCAACTCGTTGAAAAGGTAAATTGTGCAAAGACTTATCGAACTCTCAAACCTCTATTTTTCTCTGCCCACTCCGACATTCAAGCGTTACCTTTTTGATAAAATCGACTTGAAAGCAAAACTCATCGGAATACTTGGCCAAAGAGGCGTGGGCAAAACTACACTCATACGCCAGATAGCACAGCAATATGCACTGCCTGTAGAAAAAATGCTCTATATCAGTGCAGACAATGTTGCCCAAAAACTGAGTGACATCGCGATAGAGTTTTCGAGACTAGGCGGAGAGCTTCTCATAATCGATGAGATTCACAAGGCAAACGATTTTGCATTGGAGCTTAAAACGATCTACGACTTCGTAGATATCAAAGTGATCTTTTCCGGCTCTTCCGCATTGGAGATAGAGAATTCAAAAGTCGATTTAAGCCGGCGTGCACTATTTTACGAACTTGGCGCACTCTCTTTTAGAGAGTTTGTCTCCATAAAGCTGGGCTTGACGCTCGAACCTGTCGACTTGAAAGATCTGCTTACAAAACACCAAACAATCGCTCACGAAATCAAAAAGTCGTTCAAGCCTCTAGAGTACTTCGCCAAATACAAGCAGTACGGCTGCTACCCTTTCTTTACAGAAGGAGAACTAAGTTACAACCTGCGACTTAACGAAATCGTCAATATCATACTGGATAGTGAAGTGGCGACCATCTACAATGTAGAGAGTGACAAGATAGCAACCATCAGAAAGCTACTGCATCTTTTATGTTCGAGCGTACCGATGGAGCTTAATATTCAAAATCTGGCTAAAAGTGCCGGGATCAGCAGAAACACCCTCTACAGCTATCTATACTATCTGAAAAAAGCCAATCTTATAGAGATCATCGGAGGGAATTTCAAAGGCAAAAAGCTCTTGAACAAGCCCGACAAGATCTACCTCGACAACATCAATCTGTACAACATCTTATGCGAAAACAAGAACACCGGTGCCCTAAGAGAGAGTTTTTTCGTATCACAGATAAAAGAGTCTCATAGTGTCAAATACAGTACAGAAGGCGATTTTATGGTCGATGAAAAGTATATCTTCGAAATAGGCGGAAAGAATAAATCGTTCAAACAGATAAAAGATACAAAAAACTCGTTTGTAGCAGCTGATGAGATCGAAATCGGAAGCGGCGGCAAAATACCTCTTTGGCTGTTCGGATTTCTGTATTGACCCGTTACCAAGTCTCCATTTTGACGAATTTTATCCAACTGCAAAAGTATCTACTGCTCAGTTTACACTCCCGTGGTGAGCTTGCAAAACATAATGAGATCCCAATAGGCATCATACCTGCCATATCTGAGGCCTGCCCCAGTGATGCTTTTCAACCTATTGAAAAATATTTCTTACAAAATTTTCAATTCATTGAAAATACATCGATTATTTGGGCATCAAGAGAATGAAGCCTCTAATGATGGAGACTATTCACCCGTTTTTTTCCGAAAGATTTGAAAAAAACTTCAAAATCTTCCGCACGAAACGGTTTGGCAAATATATATCCTTGAATCATATCACAGCCGATTTATTCACATCAAGCACATCAAGGGGCCTGACCCTTTCACACTTGATGAAGAGGTGATAAAGGCTACTGAACAGCTTTTGAAAAAATGAGCTTTGTCCTAAAAACATCCCCTTTGATTTCTGATTTATTTGGAATTGTCTATCATCTGTATCATCTTATCTTCAACTTCTTTTGCTATTTCCAGCAATCTCGGTTCGTTTGACAAAGCTGAAAGCATCCGAGTAGGTTTTATAGTTCCGATTTTGGTAGATCCGTTTTCCGTATAGACAGAAATACGGCACGGTAAAGCCATATTAAGCCTCATTTCTATCGATAATACTTTAGCCGCCTGTACCGGATTACACACTTCAAAAACTCTACAGTTTTCCTTGAAATCGATACCTTTGCTTCGAAGAGTTTTTCCCAAATCATGAATATGAAGTACGCCAAATCCCAGTTTTTTGACTTCTGACTCCAGATCTACAGAAGCCTGTTCGAAAGTTTTTTCCGTATCTACAACATAGTACATTCTCTATCTCCTTGTATTGGGGTCAGGGCTTGATTTTTGCATTTTATGCTCTACCGAAACTCATTATCGACAAGTTGACATAAAATATGCCCTATAAGAATATGCATCTCCTGAATCCGTGCAGTATCATCGGAAGGGACTATAATATTAAGGTCGCTTACATCGTTCATTTTGCCACCGCCTTTACCTGTCAATCCTATTACACGGCATCCCATCTCTTTCGCCATTTCCATGGCGTAAATGACATTTGTACTGTTCCCGCTCGTGGAAATACCCATCAACAGGTCACCTTCTTGTGCAAGCGCTTCAACCTGTCTTGAAAAAATATATTCAAACCCGTAGTCATTGCCAATAGCTGTAAGAGCCGATGTATCGGTAGTAAATGCTATGGCGGGAAGAGCTTTACGCTCTGTTTTATAACGTCCTGTCAGCTCAGTTGCAATATGCTGAGCGTCTGCGGCACTGCCCCCATTTCCACACAGTAACACTTTGTTTCCACTTTCCAGCGTTTCGGTAATTATTACTCCCGCTGTATATATAAAATACTGAAGACCTTCGATAACGCTCTCGAGAGTCTTTTTGTGCGCTTCTAGCTCATTTTCTATTACTGTCAGCATCTTTTATCCCTTCATTGTTTTAGAAGTAGAAACGGACACCGACATACCATCCGTCGTTAAAATCTTTGCGGTTGTTCTCATATTTCAGTTCTATATTTCTATAGCCACCATAAAGGGAAGCGTTGGGAATAATCTTCGACTCAACACCAAGTCTGTATGCATTATAACCTTTTCCATCGCTAAACACCAGTGGGTCTGGAGCAGCATATAAAGCTGCATACAATGAAACCGGCCACTCCACAGGTATCTGATACCTGGCAGTCAAGCCAAGCGGTACAGCAACGTAATTATCTGCCAAAGAGACCATAATACCTACTCCCAGCCGAAGACGTGTAAAGCTACCTATGGTGCCGGTAGCCAAATATCCTATCTCTCCGAGATTTTCATTACCTGTTTGACTGTCGCCACTGTAAAGATAGCGCGCTTGCAGATAGTTCCGACTACTTCTTCCATCATAATCAAAACTTTGACCGGTCTGATACTCTCCTTCTATCTCTATATCGTTTGAGTTTAGATTGATCTGTGCACTGTTTTGTGCTATCAGGACAGTTGACGAAATCAATACTGCAACAATGCTCTTTTTTATCACGCTCTCTCCTTTTTATTGATATTTTCGATTATTCCGGAAGTGCTTCTTCCCTCTATAAAGTCGACCAGCCTGACCTCTTTTGCTATATCGCTGCCAACAACTTCTTTTCCTTCATAATCGCCACCCTTTACCAGTATATCCGGTTCTATGACTTTTATAAGCTCATATGGAGTATCTTCATCGAAGATGGTAACAAAATCCACAGCATCGAGCGCTGCAAGAAGATAAGCTCTGTCAAACTCCGGATTTACCGGGCGGTTTTCTCCTTTAAGACGCTTAACTGAAGCGTCAGAGTTCACTCCTACGATAAGTACATCCCCGAAACTTTTTGCTTTTTCGAGATACTTTACATGCCCAAGATGGAGTATATCGAAACATCCGTTGGTAAAGACTATTCGTCTACCTTCCCTCCTGAGCCTCTTTAGGCTCTTTACAAGCTCTTTTTGCTCTTTTATGCGATGTTCTGTCGTCGAATCGTGCATGGCCGTTTCGTAAGCTATTATCTCATCCCATGTAGCGGTGGCGCTGCCGAGTTTGCCTACGACGACAGCCGCAGCGGCATTGGCTATTTTGGCGGCTTCATCTATCTCTCCACCTGCACCCAAAACGAATCCGAGAGTTGAAAGTACAGTATCTCCGGCTCCCGTTACATCATATACCTCTTTGGCAACGGTAGGAATGGTTCGCATCGTCTCGTCAAAAATCGCCATCCCCTCTTCGGAGAGAGTTATCATGGCTATTTCGAGTCCAAGCCCGTTTTTAAGTCTGAATCCGGCCTCTTTGAGTGATGCTTCATCTTTAATAAGTATACCGGTCGCTTCACTCGCCTCCTTCTTGTTGGGAGTTACAAGTGTCGCACCCTCGTATTTTGAGTAATCTTTCCCTTTGGGATCGACCAACACTTTCACACCACTGGCTTTCGCCATATTTATGATATGTCGTGTCAGGCGATCGCTCAATACACCTTTGCCGTAATCGGAAAGCAAAATAATATCTGTCACAAGCAGCCTACTTTGTATCAAAGAGAGTATTCTGTCTTCACTCTCCTTGAAAATCTCCTGCCTCGTTTCACTGTCAAAACGTACAACCTGCTGATGAGAAGCTATCACTCTGCTTTTTCTGGTAGTTTTACGACCGGTTTCTACAACCAATGTATCGGTTCCGACACCCAGGTTTTTTAACATTCGGATTAAACGTCTACCATTGTCATCTTTTCCTATGACGGAGATAACACTGACGTCTGCACCAAGCGCTACAAGATTGTTGACGACATTGCCCGCACCGCCTAGTACCTCGCTCTCCTTCTGAACATCTATTACAGGCACCGGTGCTTCGGGAGATATGCGTTCGGTATTTCCCCAGAGGTAATGGTCTATCATAAGATCGCCGATGACGAGGACAGAGGGGTGAAGGGAAGCGTATTTACGCATGGGAAACCTCCGGTTTCCTGTCGTCGGTCGTTAGTCGTCGGTCGTCGGTTTTTTTATGGATTGAGCGTTTAAGGCCATTGATCATGCGGCTGATACTTTCAATTGTATCAACCCACACTTTTCCCCGATTCATTCCAATATATATTTGTGTCTTCAATTCTGCTGCCGATCCTAACGCTATATCCAAAAACCGGCTACTCTCTTTATCGGAGTTTCTTTCAAGCCCCTCAGCTATATTGCTGGGAATTGAAAGACCGCTTCTTGTGATCTGATCTTTAAAACCCCGGTCCGTACAGGTTTTGAAACAGAGGTATATTTCGGCGCTCAAACCCGCCGCCATCTTCCAAACTTCCAAATTTTCACATTTCATAACTTCACCCTTTCAACGACCAACGACCATCAACTATTGACCATCGACTATCGACTATCGACCAACAACCTCTTCCTCATAAATACGTACAATCTCCGGGATATAGCGCTTTATACCCTCTTCCAGCGTCACTTCGGGCTCGTACTCCAGAAACTCTCTTGTCGGTTCTATATCGGCCTGGGTGAAGAACTGGTACTGTCCTATGTATGGGTTTGGGATATATTCGCACTCCAGATCTGTTCCAAGCTCTTTTTGCAAGATGTCCACAATGTCCTGAAAACTTCTGGCTCTTCCGGTTCCCACATTATAGACACCGCTTTTTTTGGGATTGCACGCTTTTATATTGGCCTGAATCACATCGTCTATATATATGAAGTCGCGCAGGATTTTGTCGGAACCTTCGAAGAGTCTTGGGCTTTTGCCGGCAAGTATCTGGTGCCCAAACTGCAAAACCATCGATGCTGTTTTGTTTTTGAAAAACTCCCTCGGGCCGTATACATTGAAGTAGCGAAGCCCGACTATCGGAATGTCGCTGTTTTTCATCCACTCATAGGCCAAATGGTCCATGGCCAGTTTGCTAAAGCCGTAGATGTTCGCTGGATCTTCCCGTCCAACCGTCTGTGGTGCCGGTGCGTTGCCGTATGTGGCGCCACTACTTGCGTATATCATCGCCGCACCCATTTTTTTCGCCATCTTCAAAAGATCCTTGAAGGCATTGAGATTCGTATCTATCATGATCTTCTGGTCATAAACCGTAGTGTCGCTTATCGCCGCTTCATGAAAAATATAGTCGAAATTAAAATCCTCAAGCCGGACCAAATCCTCTTTTTTGGTTATATCTCCAGCAACTATCTCACCCCTGAAGCCTTTCAGGTTTTTGTAGTGGCCGAAACTTTTTAGATTTCCGTTATCAAATGTCTCACCGGTACGAAAAAGATCGAAAACCACCACTCTGGCATCTGGGAAGTTCTCCTGAAACCAATGGGCCAGGTTGGAGCCGATAAAACCGGCACCTCCTGTAATGAGTATGCTTTTACCGTTAAAATCCATGTAGATCCTTCATATCTATTCTTCGGTTTTTTTCGGTCAGGTATGCGTGTCCCACTCCAGCGCTTCTTGCCGCCTCTATGTCACTGGGCTTGTCCCCTATCATCCACGAGTCGGTCATATCAATATCAAACCTCTCCCTGGCCTCCAGAAACATTCGCGGCATCGGTTTACGACATTCACAACGCTCATCGGGCCTGTGTGGACAGTAAAAGACATGTGAACGATCGATCACAATACCTCTTTGCTGCATTTTTTGCAACATAAAAGAGGTAAGTTTTTCGAAATCCTCTTTAGTATAATATCCTCTGCCTATTCCGGATTGATTGGTTATGAGTATCGGTATGTACCCTCTTTGCTGCGCCTGATACACCAGATCCAAAACTCCTTCTACAAACTCAAAATCTTCGATTTTGCCTACATAGCCATGATCAATGTTTATAACTCCGTCACGATCAAGAAACAGCGCTTTTTTCATAAATCCGACCAGCTTCAAATGACTTTCATTGCAATATTTATCAAAAAAATATTTTGCGCACCCCTTATGCACGGAGTGCAAACCAAAGATGCATTCATCACTCAGGCATAACCTTTCTATCTTCTGTCATGGGCTTTTCTGAGTGCTCCTTTGCCCTTTTCTGTTTTTCTTCCATCATTATGGCATCTTTAAGCTCCTCTTCGCCATCATACAGAGCTCCATCTATAAACTTGTGATGATCTTCAAACTGACCGGTTTTATGACCCCATAAAAGTGCAAGCAGGCCAAATGCACCAAGAAGTGTCGATATGCCAAGCATCATTGCAAGAATACCCGAGCTCAATCTCCATCCTTTACATAATCAACCACTCTACTCTCTAATGTAACCTCTTTAATGAACTCGACAGCCTTCTGATGTGCAGGATGAACGCGGTAAGCCTCCAGCCCCTCTTTGTCATCGAAAAAGGAGATAAGCACCATATCCATAGAGCGCTCCGAGTGCAGAAAATCTACCCCCACTTCCATGGAGCGAAGCGGCTCGATCTCTCCGGGCAAAGCCTCCAATATGGATTTAACCTTTTCGATATTCTCAGCCTTCTTTTCATCCTTGAACCGAAACATCACAATATGAACTACCAAATCAAAACTCCTGATTCCAATTTTACTGCATACTGTTCGCCATCGAAAAATCAATGCTCATGCGCAGCCGCATACTCCGGTGTACAGAATATTCCACAGTGGCACTTGCCCTCCCTTGGAACCTCCTCTTCTATTGCCGGCGTGCATGGACAGAGCCTGTCATCTGCACTCTTGTGGTTACCGTTCTCGTCTTCTATAACCATATAGCAAGGGCACCACCTTTTGCCATACAACATCCTGTTTCTCGCAAGACCCATAGTTACGCCTTCGTTTACCTCCTGGTTGGGGTTGTATACCCAACCAAACTGCTTGCAAACTTTGTCTGTAAACTTTTTTGTCTTCTCCAGCTCGGCCAGAAACTCATCGGAACCCATATCTACATATTGCATATTCGACCCTCTTTACTGTTTTGTAAATGCTATCACGCCACTACTGCACTTCTACTTAATTTTTCTTTTTAAAGGCGGATTTGATACGCATAGAGTTACTCACAACCAGCAGGGAACTCAGACTCATAGACAAAGCGGCGACAAGTGGAATTACGTATCCGGCTATCGCCAGCGGTATGGTTATCGTATTATAAAGTATAGAAATGGATAGATTTTGCTTAACAAACTTATAGGTCCGGCGGCTTATCAAAAAAGCGTCGCGCAATGAGGTTATGCGATCATCCAAAAGAACCACATCGCTTACTTCCAAAGCTATGTCGGAACCGCTACCCATCGCTATGGCTATGTCACTCTTGCCAAGCGCCAAAGCATCGTTTATACCGTCGCCCGCCATTACAACAAGTTTTCCTTCGGCATGCAATATATCGACCTCCTTCGCCTTCTCCTGAGGCAGAAGTTCAGCTTTAAATTCCGGTATACCTACTTCCTCTGCCACTCTCTGTGCCGCCTTTTCGTTGTCTCCTGTAAGCATCACTACCTCTATGCCGAGGCGCCGGATATCCTCTATCGCCTCTTTCGCTCCATTTTTTGGCAGGTCTCTAAGCTCAAAGCGTGCAACAATTTTGTCGTTTACGGCAAAGTAAAAGAGGGTATATTCACTCAGCTCCTCGACTTTTAGGCCAAACTCCTTCATCATCTTGGCATTCCCGCCATAGAGTGTCTGCCCCTTATACTTTGCAGTAATTCCGCGCGCCTCCACCTGTTTGACACTCTCAAGCTCCATCTCATTTAGGTTTTCAAAGTGCTCTTTCAGGTATCTCTCCACTCCGCGGCTGACCGGATGGATGGAGCTTTTGATCAAAGAGTAGAGCAGGCTCGGATCGTAGTCGTCGTAACTTTTGTAACTGACGACATGCGGTTTTCCTTCAGTAACGGTTCCCGTTTTGTCGAGCACCAGAACGTCGCATTTGGCCATAGTCTCTATATAGGCTGCCTCTTTGAAGAGCACGCCGCGCCTTGCCGAAAGGTTTATGCCTATGAGGGTAGCAACCGGGGTTGCAAGCCCCAGCGCACAAGGGCAAGCTATGACGATTACAGAGATCGCCACGACAAGCGCATGTTCGAAACCACCACCCATCCAGTACCAAGCTATAAACGTCAGTACTGCGATGGTAAGAATGGTTTTTGAAAAGTAGCCCGAAATTTCGTTGGCGAGCCTCTCTATTTTGGGCTTTTTGGTAAGCGACTCTTCCAGAAGGCCTACAAGTGTAGCGAGTGTCGAAGTGCCGTAATCTTTCGTGGCCTCATACCTTAGCACACCGTCGATGGCGACACTTCCGCTGACTATCTCATCTCCCGGACGCTTGTAGATAGGTTCACTCTCACCGGTAAGCGAGCTCTCGTCGAAACTACCCTCTCCACTCAATACAACACCATCTATAGCCGCCTTTTCACCGGGACGCACCTCTATGATGTCACCAGGCTTCACCTCCTCTACCGGTACCATCGTCTTCTCATCGCCGTAGATTACGGTAACTTCTGTCGGTAGAGCGTTAGATAGCGTATCCATAGTATCTGCCGCTCTTTTTTTGCTTAAAACTTCCAGATATTTTCCGGCCAGAACAAAGGTGATAATCATTGTAACCGAGTCGAAATAGACCTCTCCGTTGCCCGTCACCATCGCCCATACCGAGTAGAAATAGGCAAGCGATGCCCCTGTGGCTACGAGCGTATCCATGTTGACGAACCTGTTTTTAAGCCCGTACCATGCACCACGATAGAAGATCCATCCGCTGTAAAAGAGTGTGGGTGTTGCAAGAACCCACTCTGCGAAACTGAGCACCATCTTGACATCTTCGCGCATCCCGGTAAACATACCTGTATATTTGGCAACTGCAATCCACATGATGTTCATCGTCGCAAAAATCGCGACCAGAAGACGGGAGTAGTAGTCGCGCCTGGCTCTGTTGGCACGCTCTTCTTGAAGTTTAGGGTCATACGGGTAGGCATTGTAACCGATGGAGCGTATCTTCTCGACGATTTCAGATAGCTTCACACGCTTCGGGTCCCAGACTATATGAGCCTTGTTTGTAGTGTAATTTATAGTCGCTTCTATTATGCCCTCTGTCCTATGAAGCACCTTCTCGTTCAACCAGACACAGGCACTGCAGTGGATCCCCTCTATTATCATATAAATCTCGTCAAGCCCGTCGGAGCGCTCTTTTATATACTTGTTTCTAAAACCCTCCAAATCGAACTTGCGAAGATCATCTTCTCTTTTTTTAGGGGGTTCAAGACTACTTTTGCCGAGCTTGTCGTAAAATGTATCGAGCCCCTCTTCACGCAAAAGATGGAAGATCCCCTGGCACCCTTTGCAGCAAAAATAAAGAGCATCTGCACCGCTCTTCTTCTCGGTTATCATAACAGACTCGTCAAACTCGAGCTGACAGTGCGAACAAGGAACCTTGGCCACGACAAACCTTCCGTTTTTTTGCAAAATTATAGCTTATTAACTGAGCTTACGCACTATTAACATCTATGAGGGCAACTATTTTAAAATTGAGGCGAAGATTGACATCGCCGACACATTTTGAACACTCAAACTATATGGTGATCCTATAACGCCTGCTATACGGCATAATTACGAAGAGTTGCTATGCCGCCATATGCCAAACTACTCCAAACCGATAACCAAACAAAAGCTGTAACTAACCGCAGTACAAAAATATGTATTTTCCACAAGT
>WFUN01000019.1 GCA_015484905.1 Hydrogenimonas sp.
CTCTTCTATGAAGAGGATCATCGCGTCGGTGGCTATGCCGGGGGTGAAGGCGAAGATTACCTCTTCTACTCCCTCTTCTATGCGCTCTTTGAGTTTCGAGCCGTCGAGGTGCTCTACCGACTCGACCACAAAGTATGTGCCGACGTAGTCTCCGCTCGATTCTATCTGGAGTATATCTTTGGCGTGTTCCACTATGCAGAGCTTTGTGTGGTCGCGCGAGAGGTCGGAGCAGACGGGGCAGAGCTCGTCTTCGCTCATCGCTCCGCAGCGTTCGCACCGCTGGACGTTCTGCACCGCTTTTTCGATGGCGTGGGCGATTTTCAAAGCGCCGAAGTGGTCCTCCATCGTCATATGATAGGCCATGCGCTGGGCGGACTTTTTTCCTATGGACGGGAGTGACTCGAGGGCATTTACAAGATTTTCAAAACTCTCTATTTTGGCTTTCATAGCTGATATATTACCGCAAAAGCATCTTTTTACAAAGAAAAGAGTGAATAAAAAAAGATACATTTTACTTCAGTTTTGACAAGAATTATGATAAAATCGCGCGCAGAACGAAGATAAGTTTTTAAATATTACACAGGAGAGATTTTTGGCTGAACTTGATTATTATGAAATATTGCAAATTGAACGCGGATGCAGCCAGGAAGAGATTAAAAAAGCATACAGAAAGATGGCTTTGAAATATCACCCGGACAGAAATCCGGATGACAAAGATGCCGAAGAGAAATTCAAGCTTGTAAACGAAGCCTACCAGGTTCTCAGTGACGAAAACAAAAGATCGGTGTACGACAGATATGGAAAATCAGGGCTCGAAGGACAAGGGTTCCACGGTTTTGAAGGACAACGCTATGAAGATATAATGGATGATCTGAGTGCGATTTTCGAATCGGTATTCGGTGGAGGATTTGCAGGGTCCAGAGGCAGAAAGAGAAATGGCGTAAAATACAATCTCGACCTTTCCGCACAGATGCAGATCAGTTTCAAAGAAGCAATTTTCGGAACAAAAAAAGAGTTGAGATACCGCTATAAAAAGCCGTGCGAAGCGTGTGCCGGTACCGGCGCAAAAGACAGATCTGTAAAACCGTGCGAATATTGTAATGGGCAAGGTCAGGTCTATATGCGTCAGGGTTTCATGACATATGCCCAGACATGCCCACAATGCCATGGAACCGGTGAAACCATCGGCGAAAAATGCCCGGAGTGTCTGGGACAAGGATATGAAGAGGTAGAGACCACCATAACTGTGGAAGTTCCAGAAGGCGTCGACGACAATAACCGCCTGCGTATTCCAAATGCCGGAAATATAGCACCTAACGGCTACCGTGGCGATCTATACATAACTTTTTATGTAGAAGAGGACGAACACTTTATTCGTCACGGTGACGACATATATCTTGAAGTTCCGGTATTCTTCACCCAGGCGGTACTCGGAGATACAATACAGATACCGACACTTCGCGGAAAAAAAGAGCTGAAGCTTAGACCAGGCGCAAAAGATAAAGAGCAGTTCGTTTTTAGAAACGAAGGAGTCAGAAACGTCCATAGCGGCCGAATAGGCAATCTGATAGCCCAGATCAGACTCGTCTACCCCAAATCTTTGAACGAGAAACAAAAAGAGCTTTTAAGAGAGCTGCAAGAGAGCTTTGGTATCGAGTCCAAGCCTCATGAAAGTATATTCGAATCTGCTTTCGAAAAGATCAAAGGCTGGTTCAAGAAGTGATCGAAAAAGATAGACAAGCTACCGGTTTACCGGAAGCAGTTCCCTTTTTCTATAGGCAAGAATTATCGTGACAACCACCACACCTATTACATAGTATACAAAAGATGGTACCGGCACGGCATCTCCTTTTGCATAGGAGTGCATACCGCTTAGATAGTAGTTTACTCCAAAATATGTCATTACAACGGAACTTATGGCCAGCAAAGAGGCCACATTGAATGCGAATATTCCGCGGAAAGATTTATAAAAGCGAAGATGCAGTACCGCCGCATAGACAAGTATCGTCACAAGAGCCCATGTCTCTTTTGGATCCCACCCCCAGTATCTTCCCCAGCTCTCATTCGCCCAGACACCCCCCATAAAGTTTCCTACCGTCAGGAGCGCAAGGCCAAATATTAGACTCATTTCATTTATATGTGTAAGCTCGCGTATGGAATACTCGATATCTGCACGGTTCTCTCCATGTTTGATGATGTAGAGCCAGAGGGTGATGAAAGCCAAGAGTGCCCCAAGACCCAAAAAGCCGTAGCTTGCGGTTATGAGCGAAACGTGTATCATAAGCCAGTATGACTTTAGAACCGGTACCAGATTTGTAATTTCCGGATCGAGCCAGTTAAGATGCGCGACAAAGAGTATAAGACCGGAAAGCACTCCTGTAGCCGCAAGCGTAATTGGCGATTGCCTTGAAAACATGAACCCGGCCAGCAGTGTCGCCCAGGCGATGTACAACATGGATTCGTAGCCGTTACTCCAAGGTGCGTGTCCAGATATATACCATCTCAACCCCAATGCAGCCGTATGGATAAAAAAGCCGATTATTAACAGTGTCATCGAAATGCGTACAGGCCATTTGAGGTTGAATTTCGGTTTTATGATATGCCATATGGAGAGAAACAGCAAAATGAAACCCACCCCGAAATATAGAGGGACGAGGCGCTCGAACGGTTTGTACCTGTTCATCAAAATTTCCGCATCGATTTTGGTTTTGTCCGGTATGACTGCAGCTCCGTAAAACTGTTGGTAACTCTTTATAACTTCCAGAGCCTTGTCGGCTCTGCTCCAGTTGCCGTCGTGAAGAGCACTGTCTATATTGCTGAAATAGCTTGCAAGAACGGCCTGGATAAACTGGGCGCTTTTACGATCGAACTCCTTTATGGCACCCAGCGGTGAATACCATCTACCCAGTTTGTCTTTCGGATCTGGAAATATCCTCAATAAAGAGCCGTTGAATGCCATATAAAGAACATTTACCCTCTCATCGACTTTTAAAACCTCCTTGTCAAAGGTGCTTCTTTGTGCAGGACGTTTACGCGATATCTCTTCCATGAAGCGACTCAGTTTGTATTCTGTTTTTTTATCCATATTGAAAAAATCGTCGAAGGTGGCATATTTTTTATCAGGCGAAATTCCCAAGATGCTCTTTAACTTTTTATCGGAAACTTTTATTATCGGAGCTTTCTGCCATACCTCCGGGCGAACCAGCATTCCCAAAAATACCTGATTGGCATCCATTCCAAAAAGAGTCTCTTTGCGGCTCACTTTTCTTAGTACTTCACGTGCCAGCGTATCGACCGGCTCTATTCGCCCATCATGTGACTGCACAAGCAGTTCGGCAAATTTTTCAGCATGCTCTTTATCAATTTTTGGAAGCTCAGGCCCGGAACTCTGCGCATGTAGATCGTTTATGCCTGCAAAAGTCAGCACCAAAAGGGATACGGCAGCGCACTTTTTTGCAAGTTTTTGGAGGTCTCTGGCCCTTCTCATCAAAATCTGGAAGCGACTCGAATGCATGAGCATGGAGCCAAACATTCCGACTGTAAGCAGAAAATATCCAAAATAGGTGGGCAAGGTACCCGGATCGTGGTTGACCGAAAGTACCGTACCTTTTTCGTCCATATCGTATGAGGATTGGAAAAATCTGTAGCCATCATAATCGAGAACATGGTTCATATATATCCTGTAAGGCATTTTAATATTTTTTCGAGTATCTATCAAAACTACTTCACTCGCGTACGAAGACGGGCTCATGGAGCCGGGGTATCGTTCCAGCTCGAAATCGAGCAGCTTTATATAAAACGGAAGTTTTACGATACGTGAACCGTAACCGAGTGCTATGCGATATCCGTCAAGCTCTGTCCATACAGGTTCGGCAGGAATGCCTTTTTTTCCATAAACCACGATTTTCTTGCTTACGTCTCCCATGCTCAGCCTTATTTCTACGGCATCAGGAAGCCTGCTCTGTTCATTGGTACCGTACTCCTCTTTGTCTGCAGAGACTACAACTCTTTCGCCATTGGCGACCACATCATTTACGATAAATCTTACACCTGATGCGACATATGTATAACCTTTAAGAAGCTCAACCTCTCCTTTTCCGACACTTCCCGCCTTTTCTCCGGATATCGGAATATGTTCAAGACTAAAAGGTACGATCGCTTTTATAACTCCATTTTCCAACCGAATTTTAACGGTAGGCTTTGAAAAGTTTGTATCGGCGTTGAAAGAGAGTATGTATGCGGGTGTCTCGAAATACTCCCCCTCCTTGAGCGAAATCTTCCGAAAACTCCCATCGGCAGAAGCCACAGTCATTATTAAAAAAGGCTCACCGCCGGGCTTTTCGACTACTTTTGTAATGGCATCCGGAATATAGCGAAGCACTTCCATCTTTATAATATCGTTCTTGTCGGCATGAATCTTTTCAGTAAAACTGTTATCTCCGATTTTGGAAAATATGACCGGTCTGAAATAGGTGATGCGTTTTTTGTCCTTTATGGCTTCAAACTGCAAATAGGCACGATCACTGACGATCTCGTTGCTCATACCGCCTTCGCGTATATGCATAACTCCTTCGAAACCAAAATACCTGGTTATAGCAGCTCCTATCAAAACAATCAAAAATGCTGCATGAAAAAGGAAAACGAGCCGTTTGCCATGACGCCACATTTTGAAGCGTACGATATTGGCTATCAGGTTTAGTGCAAGAAGAAGAAGGAGAAATTCGAACCATCGGGCATTGTATACGAGAGCCTTTGCCGTCTGCGTACCATAGTCGTTTTCGATAAAAGTCGCTACGGCGATCGACAAAGCGAAAACAAGCATCAGCACAACTGCGCTTTGCATAGATAAGATAAACTCGGAAAACTTTTTCATAATCATAGGTGCCTTTTCAGCCGTAATTTTATCAAATCCCGGACTATTGGAATATTTAATAACAAACGTAGATCTATTTAGTAAGATTGAGGGCTTTTTTCCATGAAATTCTCATTTCAAATCACTCCAGCGACGCCCGATATTTATACTCGTTTTCAATGGCACATCCAGTTCTACCGTATGTTCCATGATATCGGCAAACTTTCTGGAGAGTTTTTTTGCATACTCTTCTTTTATCTCAAAAATCAGTTCATCATGAATCTGCAGTTCAATTGCAGCATCAAGAGACCCCTCTTTGATAACTTTGTGAATCTGTAACATAGCCATTTTTATAAGATCCGCAGTGCTGCCCTGAAACACTGCATTTTCCGCCTCTCTGAGATATGCGGCAAACTGCATGGGATTTGCATGCTCGAAGTCAAAATATCTCCTCCGCCCCAACAGCGTCTCTACATAACCCCGCTCTTTGGCTTTTGTTTCTACAGATTGCAAATACGCTTTTACGGTAGGAAAAGATGCAAAATAGTTCTCGATTATCTCTTTTGCCTCTTTTGTGGAAATACCGAGCGTCTGTGCCAGCTTTCTGCTTCCCATTCCATAAAGAAGACCGAAGTTTACCGTTTTGGCTATATTTCGCTTCGAAGCCGCCTCCTCTTCGCCAAACAGTTTGACTGCAGTCTCCATATGTATGTCTTTTCCGCTTCTAAACGCCTCTACGAGTACCGGGTCTTTTGAAAAATGGGCTAAAAAACGCAACTCTATCTGGGAGTAGTCTATGCCTACAAGCAGATACCCATCCGCCGCTATGAAGCCTTCTCTTATTCTTTTGCCCTCATCTGTTTTGACAGGTATATTCTGAAGATTAGGATTTTTGCTGCTCAATCTTCCGGTAGCCGTCCCCGTTTGAATAAAAGAGGTGTATATACGGTGGCCTGGATCGGCTTTGCCCAGTTTGAGCAAAGGTTCTATATATGTGCTCATAAGCTTGTGAAGCTCCCTGTATTGAAGAATCTTTTCAATAACGGGATGTTCGCCTCTAAGAGAAGCCAGAACTTTTTCGTTGGTGCTGTAGCCGCCCGATCTATTTCTTTTTCCGCCCGGCAGCCCCAGAAAACCAAAAAGTGTCTCACCGAGCTGTTTTGGTGAATTGATATTGAATTCACGTCCGGCAAGGCTGTAGATACTCTTTGTCAACTGTGCCAGACGGCCGCTTATCTCCTCTTTCAAAGACTCGAAAAGATCTATGTCTATAGCTATGCCATGTCTTTCCATACAAATGAGCAGATTTATGAAGGGGTATTCGACCCTTTTCGCTTCGTCGATCAGATGCTTCGCATCCTGTAACCTAAGAATTTCTGTAAGTCTGAAATAGAGTCTATAGCTCATCCAGGCATCTTCGGCAGCATACTTTGTCGCCTCTTCAATAGGCACGCTGCTGAAATTCTCACCCTTCTTCACGGTATCTTTAAAGGCAACCATTTCATAGTCGAAATAACGCAACGCCAGCCTGTCCAGACCCACTGCTCCCTCCGGATCGACCAGCCAAGCCAGCAACATCGTGTCGGCGAACGGTTCTACCTCTTCAAATCCAAAGAGTCGATACAAAAGTCCCAGATCGAACTTTAGATTGTGACCCAAAAACTTTTTTGTAAGCAGCTTTTCAATCGCCTTTTGTGCATCGTCTACTCCTATCTGCTCACCGACACCAAGATAGTTGTGAGCGACCGGGACGTAATACGCCTCTTTTTCATTAAAACAGAAACTGAAACCGACGAGATTGGCATATTTGATATCAAGAGAGTCCGTTTCGGTATCGATAGCCACATACGCATCTTCATCTATACCCTCTACAATAGAAAAAAGTGTGTCACGATCGTCTATAAGTATGGCTTCAAACGTCGCCTCTTTCGGCCTCTTCGATCCGAGAACCGGAGTATTCTCTTTTTGAAGACGCCGCAGGATACTTCGCATTTCATACTTTTCAAGCTCATCACGAATCTTGACCAGTGGATCATCGGACGGCATCCTGAATGCAGTTAGATCGCAATTGTCAAAGATATCGTCGCGTAGAGTCACCAGCTTTTTGCTTCTGTACGCCTCTTCCTTGTGCTTGATCAGCAGGTTTTTGATTCGTTCCGGTACGACCTCTTCTATATGTTCATATATTTTATCGAGAGTTCCAAACTTCGTAAGAAGTTTTACTGCGGTTTTCGGCCCAATTCCTGGCACTCCCGGTATATTGTCCGAACTGTCTCCTATAAGTGCCTGATAATCGGTAAACTGTTTCGGATGGATACCATACTTTTCGACGCATCTATTCTCGTCGATCTCCATTTTTTTGATAGGATCGAACAGTACTACACGCTCGTCATCTATCAGTTGATACAGATCTTTGTCATGGCTGACGATTCTAACCCTGATTCCCTGCTCTTTGGCACATTTTACAATAGAAGCTATCACATCGTCGGCTTCGTACTCCTCTTTGCTGAGTTGCGACAGCCCCATTTTATCGATCCATTCGATCGCCACCGGCAGCTGCTGTCTAAGTTCTACCGGAGCTTCCGGACGCTGCGCTTTGTAGTTGGGGTCTATTTTTTGTCTAAAGCTCGGGCCAGGTGCGTCGAGTGCAAAAACCAGATAATCGGTTTGGTACTCTTTTTCGAGATTATGAATAAGATTGGCAAAGCCTGTAAGAAGGCCGGTAGGAAAACCTCTTGAGTTTTTCAACGGCGGCAAAGCGTAAAAACTTCTGAAAAAAAATCCGAATGTATCTATAACTGTGAGCACTTTCATAATTATGAATTACGCCCTACCGTTCCAACGTTTTGCGAGAGTCTCCAGAATCTCTTTTAAAAACTCTTGCTCAAAACCGGATTTTATTGCAAGATTCAAAGCGCGTTTACAGCTTTTTTCACTCAGAGGATTTCTTACATTGACCGCCTCTGCGGCGATCCTCAACGCCCACGCATCCTCTCTCGCTCTTACATCGGCCTGATTGGGTGTATCGGACCAGCGAATAGTATCGCACATCATGGAACTGAAATCCCAGTGTGAAAGCATCGCGGCACTCACCTCTGCCGTAGTTGCGCCTATATAGTTGCGCTCAATCTCTCTTATGTCCCATCCTGCTTCAAGCTCTGCTTTGAAAGTCGCATCTTCACCTTCTCTTAGAAGTTCATCTGCAATCACGATCTTTCCTATCTCCTGAAGCAGAGCCATGAGTCTGATCTTTTCAACTTTTTGAGGACTCAATCTTTTTATCCACTCTTGGGAAAGGAGACTTTGAAACTGGGAAATCTTGGCAAACGTTTCACTGGAAATTCCATATGGCGACAAATTTGTGCGAAGCATATTTCTCATGGAAAGATTGATTACAAGATCTTTGACACTTTTCATGCCGAGCAGAGAAATTGCCTGTTCGATACTGGTTATCTCTTTTTTCAAACCATAAAAAGCGGAGTTGAGAAGCTTCAGCAGATCCGCCACGACCATTGGGTCCTTTTCGACGATCGATCCAACCTTTTTTATATTGACGTTAGGATCCGCATAGGCTTTTTCTATCTCTACAACTGTCTGAGGCAGAGGAGGAAGCGAGCTGATACGCTCTACCAGCTTAGAGTTTATCATTCTTCTACCTTTGAAAAAAACACTGACACTACTTTAGACTCGACTTTTGATATATCTACTTTTCAAGAACCAAATTTCATGTTGCCGGACTTGTTCTGACGTTTCGCTTTCCTTTTGGAAGCTTCACGGCTGAAAGAGAAAATATTGTATATCGCCCACGCGAGAAATATCGATGCCAAAACCTCGTAGCCTATTGCCCACATCATAAAAAAACTTATGAAATCTCCGTTTACGACTACAGTGACCAGATCGCTTATACTCCCTTTTGCGGAAATCACCAACATTACAAGCGTACCGACGATATATGGAGCAAATATAAAATAGAGCGTCGCTTTTATATACGCATATTTCGGATTTCCGCCCACAAGATCGGCTACCGTCAACTGCTGGTGCAGGAAATCGCCATGATTTTGATACATCACTTCCTTGTATTTGGGCATCGATTTATAAAATTTTGTCTTCTTGGCGGCCATGTTGCTCCCGATTGTTTACTATATTCAAAAGATTATCGATTTACATAATTTGAACCTGTTTATATTGTATCATAAAACAGTTTTCTCTCCCGCGCATACCGAAAAAGAAGATTTTGGTTTAAAGCTGTTTGTAAAATATGAAACTGGCTTTTGCAACAGGTCACAGCTTAAGCTCTCTTTTTAAAAACTCTCCCGTATAGCTTCCCGTTTTCTTATAGGTGGACGCAACTTTTTCGGGCGTACCTTCAGCTACTATCCTTCCCCCTTTGTCTCCTCCTTCCGGACCCATATCTATAATATAATCGGCATTTTTTATCATATCAAGATTGTGCTCTATCACCAGCACGCTGTTTCCAAGATCTGTCAGATGGTGAAGCACCTTGGTCAGACGGTCCACATCGGCAAAGTGGAGTCCGGTTGTGGGTTCATCGAGGATATAAAGAGTGCTGCCGGTATCTTTACGGCTCAGCTCTTTTGCGAGTTTGATGCGCTGAGCCTCACCACCGGAGAGAGTAACCGCATTCTGCCCCAGAGTTATATATCCAAGACCTACATCCTGTAGAGTTTTCAGCTTCGAAAATATTTTTGGAATATGTTCGAAAAAGAGAATGGCCTCATCTACGCTCATAGCCAGTATATCGGCGATATTCTTCCCTTTGTAATATATTTCAAGCGTCTGGGGATTGTAACGTTTCCCTTTGCAGGAGTCGCACTTTACCAATATATCAGGCAAAAAGTGCATCTCTATCTTGATCTCTCCCTCTCCCTGACATTTTTCACAACGCCCCCCTTTTACGTTAAAGCTGAATCGTCCGGGTTTGTAACCGCGAATCTGTGCCTCTTTCGTCTTCACAAACAGAGCGCGTATCTCATCCATAACCCCCGTATATGTTGCCGGATTAGATCTAGGTGTACGTCCGATTGGACTCTGATCAAGGTATATCACCTTGTCCAGATGCTCCAATCCGACTATCTCGACTCCGTCGACTTTATTCACTTTTTTCGCACGATTCAGTATCTCTTTCGCCGTCGGAAGAAGTGTCTGTAAAATCAGCGAACTCTTTCCGCTTCCGCTCACTCCTGTTATACATACAAAGTTACGAAGCGGTATTCTGGCATTTAGAGCGCGGATATTGTTGATATTGACATTCTTTATTTCCAGCCACTCTTTTTGTTCTCTTCTATAATAATATTCGATCTTTTTGCGATTTGTCAGATATTCCGCTGTAAGCGTATTCGATTTTTTCAGATGTTCCAAAGAGCCTGCAAAAACCACTTCTCCTCCAAATTTCCCTGCACCCGGACCTATATCTACTATAAAGTCCGCCGCTTCGATCGTCTCTTTATCATGTTCTACGACAATCACACTGTTACCTTTTCGCTGCAGTGATTTGAGAGTGCGTATAAGTTTTCTGGTATCCCGCTCATGCAGGCCTATACTCGGTTCGTCCAGCACATACATAACTCCGGTCAAACCGCTACCTATCTGGCTCGCTATGCGAATACGCTGGGCTTCTCCGCCGCTAATCGTTCTGGCGTCGCGTCCGAGAGTCAGGTAGCCGAGTCCGACATCGTAAAGGAAAAAGAGTCTCTCTCTGATCTCTTTTAGAATAGGTTCGGCAATCATTCGCTGCTGCTCAGTCAGAGACTCGAAACTCTTTTCGTCACTGAAAAAACCGTAACACTCGTCGATAGGCATATCCAATATCTCGGCTATTGTCCTGCCTCCGGCTTTAACAGCGAGAGATTCAGGTTTTAGTCTGTGTCCGCCGCATGTATCACAGACTTTTTCGGTCATATACTCTCCGAACTCTTTCTCATCTTTCAGCATATCGTATGAAATCTTCACAATACCGGGCCAGACCCTTTCGAGACGATGCCGCTTCCATGTAAACCGAACCTTTTCGGGAGTCCCGTATAGAATCTGTTTTTGTTGAAATGGCTCGAGCTCTTCATATGGCCTGTTTATATCGATACCCAAGCTTTCACAAAACGCCTTGAGAAAACTGAAATAGTATCCTCTGTTGAATCCATACATGGTTTTGATGGCCCCTTTGGAGATACTCAGATGCGGATCTATCACACGGCCAAGATCGAGTGTATAGCGCATACCAAGACCGTCGCAGGCAGGACAAGCCCCTTTGGGTGAGTTAAAGGAAAAACTGAGCGGCTCAAGCGGATCGAAACTTATTTTACAATGGAAACAGGCAAAATGTTCACTGTAATGGATCATGTGGCTCATATTGAGCTCTTCATGGTTGAGCACCTCTATCTCCACCTCACCATAACTCTCGTTGAGCGCTCTTTCAATATCCTGGGCTATCCTCTCTTTACTCTCCTTTTTCACTACGACCCTGTCTATGACGACTCTGATTGTATGTTTTTTGGTTTTTGAAAGCTCTATCTCTTCGTCAAGTCGCACCATGACGCCATCTATGTGGGCGCGCACATATCCTTTGTGACGCAAAGACTCCAACAAATCTGCGAAACTGCCTTTTTTCTCCCGTACCAGAGGAGCCATTATGACAAGCTTGGCGCCTTCGGGAAGTTTCAGTACCTGTTCTATAATATCACTCGCATTCATATGTGAAACCGGGCGGCTGCAAAGATGACAGTACTGTTTTCCGACACGTGCGTACAAAAGACGCAGATAGTCGTATATTTCGGTTATGGTTCCTACAGTCGAACGCGGATTTTTGGAAGTGGTTTTCTGATCTATCGCAATCGCCGGCGTAAGACCCTCTATTTTATCTACATCAGGTTTTCCCACCCGATCAAGAAACT
Organism: Hydrogenimonas sp.; assembly: GCA_015484905.1. Classification (GTDB taxonomy): domain Bacteria; phylum Campylobacterota; class Campylobacteria; order Campylobacterales; family Hydrogenimonadaceae; genus Hydrogenimonas. The sequence continues at coordinate 11,758 of WFUN01000019.1, forward strand.
GGCGCGCATAAGATGAGAGAGACTCTATATAACGACGCTGCCCTTCCGCATATAGCGTATCAAACGCCAGAGTACTTTTCCCGCTTCCGCTAAGCCCGGTAAACACTACCAATCTGTTTTTTGGTATTTCCAGGTTTATGGATTTGAGATTGTTTTCTCTTGCAGCAAAAATTTTTATTCTTTCCAAAAAATCAGACTCCTGAGACTTTTTTAATCATCATTGCAAGAATAATGACATATAGCACAACAAGCGCACGCTTGTGTCTTTTATGACCCGTTACAGTCGCAAGCTGTATTCCTGCATATACTCCTGCAAGCGAACCGATTCCGACGAGAAATCCATGCAGATAATCTATGTGACCGGCGAGCGAAAGGCTGATAAAACCGGAAACAGAAGAGAAAACCACAAAAAAGAGTCCCGCGGAGACGGCCCTTTTCAACGGATAGTGGAAAAGACCGACCAGAATGGGTGTAAGAAGAATCGAACCGCCGATACCCATGGATATAGAAACCAGGCCAATGGCCGCTCCTATCGCCACAAGCGTAGGTACGGAAAGTTCGTTTTCTCTATCCGTTTCGTGATACTCGGGTGCATGAAAAAAACGGTACAATGCGAAACCTATTACGGCCAGGAACATAGATTCGAGTACTATCTCGGGTATCGCAGATACGAACCAGCCACTTCCGAAAGCTCCCAAAAAGCCCCCGAAACCTACGATCACCCCTTTTTTCAGATTTAAAAAACCTTTTTTATGGTTTATCCAGGAACCATAAAGCGAACTGAATACCATCTGCATCACAGATATTCCGACGGCACTTTTGATATCGTATCCCATCATCATCAACAAAGGTACGAGTATCGTACCTCCTCCTATACCAAAAAAGCCGGAAAGGCCTCCAATCACTATACCTGTAAGCAGCAGTTCCATTTCCATAAAACACCGTCCTGGTCTCTTCCTCTATACCGGGCGAAAAACCTGCAATTATACAGCATTACCTATAA
>WFUN01000020.1 GCA_015484905.1 Hydrogenimonas sp.
TATAAAAAATATCCGTATGTTTGAATGGGCTTGCTTAAAACTATAAGAAAGGAGTCAAATCATGAATAAAAAACTTACATCACGCGTTATAAAAACTATTGTAATGAAACATCCAAATATCCGATCGATGGTTAGAAATCACCCTTACGCAAAAATAGTGGGCATGGCGGTAATAAAGTGTTTGGAAAAAAAAATAGGAATCGAGTCCGATTGCGTAAGCGACGAACTTCTTGAGGAGATGATAGAAAAAGGTATCGATTTTTATAACGAAAAAGAGGAGTTGTTGCGTAGAATACCGGTTATGGAACAAAGAAGAAATCTGCTCTGCAATCACCTCTATGAAATAGCTTCAAAGTACCTTTCAACAGTAGAAGGCTGAAACTACATCTTTCGATACAACAGCTCAAGCGCATCTACAAAACTGTCCGAATCGTTTGGACATTTACACACCTTGTAAATTTCGAACTTCAACTTTTCCGCCACTTCTTTATATTCAATATCCAGTTCAAACAGAGTTTCAGAATTGTCGATGGTAAAAGATATCGGATAGATCAAAGCTTTTTTGTTCTTTATCTCTTCAAGAACCCGCTGTAAAGAGGGAGTAAGCCATTTCATAGGCCCGACTTTTGACTGGTAAGCCAAATGGACCTGATTAAAAACAAGACCTTTTCTTTTCAGGCGCTCTACATGAAGCCTGACTTCCGCTTCGACCTGTTTTTGATACGGGTCGCCTTTTTTTATTACACTCATAGGCAGACCATGTGCCGAAAAAATAAGATTCAGCTCAGATGGATCTTCATGCTCAACTCCTTGAACTATTCGCTCTTCCACACTCTCAAGAAACGGTTCAAAGTCGAAATAATCGAGTACACTTACAATCGTAGGATGGTAACCGATCTTTGCGGCACAATGACGGATATCTTCTATGGATGAAGCTGTAGTGGTGGTAGAAAACTGTGGATACATAGGTATTAAAAAGAGTTTGGCGATACCCCGTCGTTTAAGATCCGAAAGCACCTCCATCGCAAATGGCGATGTATACCGCATAACGACCTCGACTATGGCATCGTCGATACGCTCCTGAAGTTTACGCTGAACCGAACGGGTAATCTCGAGTAGAGGAGATCCGCCGCCTATCAGTTTATAATTTTCTTTTACCTCGGCAAGCCGTGATGCCATAATAAACTTTGCAAGCTTGCTGCGTATAAAAGGGGGAGCACCGATTATCCGATGATCATTGAACATATTTTGCATGAAGATCTCGATCTCGTCAAGATTTGAGGCTCCGCCCATATTCATTAATATTATGGCTTTATCCACTCATTACTCCGCTTTTCGTCTATTCTTTTATACAGAAAATCTGATTGTGTATGGTAATCTAATCGGGATTGTTATGTCAAACTGTATATTTTTACGGCCCTTTCACTTTTCGAAACTCTGCATATCTCTTACACAACGGACGAATCCACGGATATATTTGCCATACCAATAGCCTCCGCCACAAGTATATAGCGTCATCCATGCTCTGTCATGATGGATCGGGTCTACGGTTTTCGACCAGTATCCTCCTGAACCTACGTTTTCGAAAACAGGATAAATACCATGTTTGAAGCGATTCTCATCCGCAAGAGAATCAAGTTCATCTCTCTCGGGAAGACGCCAATCGTCATATCCGCCCAGTTTTAACACTTCACAGCGCTCCACAGCTTTATACCAAGAAACCTTATCTGTCGCGGCAGTGGAATTGTCCTGCCACATAAGACCATTTTGTCGATCTGTTACGACTCCGATAGAGTCGTCGCGTATATATTCAGCCGATATAACGCTACAGCCGATCATTAGATACAAAAAAAATTTATTCATCGATTCCCTTTTCAAAAAGAGTGTTTATGCTCTATTCTACATCATTATACATTTCCATGTACAGATAAACATCAATCTATTACAAGCTCAAGCCTGTTTCTATAAAAACCGATACGTACATTCTCAAGTGTTATAAAAGTACCGTTTTTCGGTCTTTTCTTTCTGTTTTTGAAGTAAAGTTTTATTTTGTGCCCTTTTGCATAATGCAGATATCCTCGTCTGTATGTACCAGAAATAGTTGCTATAACTTCACTTAGATGCTTCTTTTTTTCAAGTTTTGCAAGATCTTTTAGCAGCAGCGGCTTTATGTCGACTTTTCCCAGTTTTTGTAAAATTTCGATCTTCGTGACCTCCTGTAGCCCCCTATAACGATAGAGCCTTTTTATTCCCAGACGGTACTTTCCCTCCACTTCAAGCCCATCTACATCCTTGTAAACCAAAATAGATCTTCCTTTAGGCTCTTTTATAATGGCAAACGGCCCTTTTTTATAAATTACCACCGCCTCTTTGACAAAAACGTTCGTCTCGCCGGGGGGCATGTCATAAAGTTTGGATATAGAAATATTCATCGGTTTTTGAACCGGTTCGTACAGATTTGCCATTTCACGTTCAATCTTTTTCGGAGTAAAAGGCGAAGTGGAAAAATCTGCATATATGGGAAGATGATCAGAATACCCTTTTCCAAGATGTTTACCGTATCTCTTTTTGGCAATCTGCCATCTGTATGGTCTCTCCTTTTTTTCTGTAAACAGATAAGAAGGTTTGAACACTCTGAAAGAACCGTCAATATAATTGATACCTCTGTTGTCAAACATGGAAGAGGGCAAAATTATGTGATCCAGCGAAACTTTACGGCCATGGAAATTGTGAGACCATCTATACCGCACGGGAAGTTCCAGCCACAAATTATAGTGATATGGAGCTTTAAAATCTGGTTTTGAGACGATTTTGGAGTTTTTTATCGTCTTGAGAAAATGGTTTATACCTGTTTTTCCATAAGTATCGTTAAGCCGAGGAGAGCTCTTTATGGTCATATATTCGTTCCATCCACTGTTGAAATCTCCAAGAAGTATATACTCTTCAGCTCCTTTTATCATAGCAAGCCGTCTGGCAAGAGCTTTTGCGCTTACGATCCTTCTGCTTTCAGGCCCACTCCTGGATTTCCAATGGTTTACAAAAATATGAAGTCTGTTTCCTTCTATTTCGATGGTCGCTTCAAGAATGTTTCGCGTACGCAGAGTCGAGTCCGGATCTATTTCATCTATATCGATTATGGGATATTTTGACAAAACAGCCGTTTTGACGGTTGTCGGCTTTCGTTTTGCAATGGCACTGAACACAAGCGAAACACCACATCTGTTTACAGCGGATTGAAGTCTTCTTAACGCTATTATGCTCTCAACTTCCTGCAATCCTATTATATCGGGCTTCATATCACATATTACCCGCGCTATATTGTTCGTTTTAAGAGAAAACATCTTTTCATTCCAGCCATATCCGGTGTTTGGAATATATTCGGTATATTCCGTTCCGTTTTTCTGCAAATCGAAAAGATTTTCTATATTGTAACTGGCAACACGAAAAGTATGCGCCGCCAAAAACAAAGGCGGCAGCAAGAGTGCAAGTATTGATCTTTTCATTTCGTCATTTTAACGCTTTGAGACATCATCTTCAATGAATATCGCCTGTTTTTATACTCATACTCAAAAGAGCCTCGCTTATGTATTCTTTGTTTGCACCTATAAATCTGGATTGATCATATGTATACTGAAGATGAAATATGACAAAACCAAAAGGCTCATACAACGCTACAAATGTGTAACGGTCAGGATATTTCTCTTCTGAAATCCCATTGGCAAGCAGTCGATCATAACGAATACCCATGCCCCACTCCTCTTTTTTATATATGGACTGGACGTAAAATCCGGTCCCCCTTTCATCGCCCATATCTTTTTGAAGCAGTTCACTTCTGCTTTCGAGCGTACAACTCTCCGACATCTTGAACGTCAGCTGCATCTGTGCACCGTATATATCCGTTTTCATATTCGTATCACCGTCATGTATCACTACCGCACCAAACATTAAAGATGAGTTGTCGGAGAGTGAAAATGTCTGTTTTAAATATCCTGTATAAAGAGTACTTCTGCCTGTAACGGTTAAACTCTTTTCATAATAATCCTGCATCACCTCTATCCCCCCGACCAAGGAAACCTTGTCCTCATTTCTGTATTGCACCAAGATACCGTCGCCGATCAAACCTCTTTGTCCAAAAAAGCTCTCGAATACAAGCGGCGTATAACTAAAAGTTCGCTCATGATGGTGCAATGCATTAAGAGAACTGAAATCACTTCTGAAACGGCCGGCTTTAAAAAAAAATTCACCGCCGGGAACACCGCTTTCAACAAACATCTCGTCAATATGAAACTCATCCTCTTCCAAATGCAAGGAGGAATACAACTCAACAACCCGAAGTAATTTCGATTCAAACTCCAGTTCCAGATAGTTGAAATTGAAACCGTTGTTTCTATTGAAATGCACCTCATCACTCTTTTCGACAAATCCTAGAATATAACGGTTTGCATACAGCTCGTCCCCTATATTTCTGGCTACCAAACTCATATTTGCCACCAACGCCATTTCCAGCGAACCCATTTGTGTTTCTTTGTGTTTTTGCGGTTTATAGTGTGCTTTTTTCGGCATCTCTTCCTGCATGAAAAACTCTTCTGTCAAAATCTTCTCTCTTTGTGAAGAAAAGAGGGTTCCATAAAGCATAAAAATATACAACAGGCTCTTTTTCATAATTTTTACTCCCCTGATATTATTGGTCTATTGTTTTAAAGTGATCTGTTGGACCAAAAGGAGGAGCACGTACACGAACACTCTGTTCTTTGTTTAAAACAAAAAACGAAATCTCTTCAAAAAAGGGTCTGTTTTCTTCCAAAGAGAGTGGTATAAAAGTATCAGCTGCAGGGACATCTGCACTATATATGTTCGCCTGAAGAGCACAGAGTGCACAGTCGGGATTGACTTGAAGGTCGTCGTGGTTGTGGAGCGCTCCCAGCAGTGTTGATACCAGAAGCAAAACAGCTATAAATTTGCCCAACATTCCCGTTTTCATTACCAAATTATACATGGTTTTTCATGTGGACCGCTTACTAATTTTCCATCTGTTCCAAAACTCCCCAATAGGAGAGTAAAAACGGGACATATTGCGATTTGTAAAAGAGTTTGTTGTTATAATTGCATCTGTTATCACTATCAACAGCGGAAGGATTCATATGAGCAGAGTTTTGATTATCGGAGCAGGTGGAGTTGGACGTGTTGTGGCTCACAAATGTGCACAAAACAGTGGCGTTTTCGAACATATTGTACTTGCCAGCCGTACACTTTCAAAATGTGAGCAGATTAGAGACGAGATAAAACGGATGCAGGGTGTAAACATTGAAGTATCTAAAATAGATGCAGACAATGTCGAAGATTTGGTGACTCTGATTAAAAGTGTAAAACCCTCTCTGGTAATCAACGTAGCCCTTCCCTACCAAGATCTTGCTATCATGGACGCCTGTCTGCTTACCGGTGTACACTATCTCGATACAGCAAATTACGAACATCCTGATTCCGCAAAGTTCGAGTACAAGGAGCAGTGGGCAAAGAATGGCGACTTTAAAGACAAAAATCTGATGGCTCTGCTTGGAAGCGGTTTCGACCCGGGTGTCACAAACGTTTTTTGCGCATACGCTATGAAGCACTATTTCGACGAGATTCACTATATAGATATACTCGACTGCAATGCCGGTGATCACGGATATGCATTTGCCACAAACTTCAATCCGGAAATAAATATAAGAGAGGTCAATTCCAAGGGGCGCTACTGGGAAGAGGGCGAATGGAAAGAGACTGAGCCCATGGAGATCAAAATGGTCTGGGACTATCCGCAGATCGGCCCCAAAGATAGCTATCTACTCTACCACGAGGAAGAGGAGTCCCTGGTAAAGAATATAAAGGGACTCAAAAGAATCCGCTTCTTCATGACCTTTTCGGAGAGCTACCTGACCCATCTCAAGGTTCTCGACAACATAGGGCTTACCAGAATCGACCCGATAGAGGTGGATGGCTGCAAAGTAATACCCCTTCATGTAGTCAAAGCTCTTCTACCAGACCCCGCAAGTCTCGGTCCACGTACAAAAGGTAAAACCAATATCGGTGTTGTGTGTGAAGGCATAAAAGATGGAAAAAGAAAAAAAATCTATATATACAATATCTGCGACCATCAGGAAGCCTACAAGGAGGTATGTGCTCAGTGTGTAAGTTACACGACGGGAGTTCCGGCGATGATAGGCGCGAAGCTGATATGTGAAGGAAAATGGATGAAATACGGAACAGTAAATATGGAAGAGATGGACCCTGATCCGTTTATGGAAGAGCTTAACAGACATGGGCTTCCATGGCACATTATCGAAATGGATCCCGATACGACGTTTGAAGTAAAATAGATGATCGATCTGTCAAAAGTACCCACTCCCTGTTATGTTTGCGAAGAGGAGCTTCTGGAGCGCAATCTGAAAATTCTCGACCGGGTACAAAAAGAGAGTGGAGCGAAGGTTTTGCTGGCACTGAAGGGATTTGCTATGTGGAGCACCTTCGATCTTGTTGGAAAATATCTTTATGGTGTCAGTGCGAGCGGACTTCACGAAGCGATGCTGGGGCGTGAAACCATGAACCGGGAGGTTCACACCTACTCTCCCGCATTTAGAGAAGACGAAATAGAGCATATAGCTAAAATTAGTGACCATCTGATCTTCAACTCTCCGCAACAGATTAGACGTTTTTTGGCAAAAGCAAAAAATGCAAACCCCAAAATCTCATGTGGAATCCGTATCAATCCGGAAGTATCGTCGGCCCCTGTAGATCTATATGATCCATGCGGGACATACAGTCGTCTCGGCACTACATTATCGAATTTCGATATACAGATACTTCCCGATCTTGAAGGAATGCATTTTCATGCACTTTGCGAGCAGAATGTCGATGCACTGGAAAACGTTCTAATGGCTTTCGAAAAAAACTTTGGACCATATATCGAAAAAATGAGATGGATAAATTTCGGTGGCGGCCATCACATAACGCGCAGCGACTACAATGTCGACAGGTTGATAGAGGTTATAACGGAATTTAAAGAGCGTCACAAAGAGATTTCTGTCTACCTTGAGCCTGGAGAGGCGGTCGGGTGGCAGACAGGACCTCTTGTGGCTTCGGTACTCGATATCGTAAACAACGGTATTGAAATAGCTATTCTCGATGTCTCGGCCGAGGCACATATGCCCGACACTCTCGCCATGCCATATAGAGCTGAAGTCAGAGGAGCAGCAAAAGCGGGAGAGAAACCGTATACCTACCGTCTAGCCGGGAACACCTGCTTGGCCGGTGATATCATGGGAGATTACAGTTTCGACAAGCCTCTCAGGATTGGAGACAAAGTGGTATTTGAAGATCAGATACACTACACGATGGTCAAAAGTACCACTTTCAACGGTGTCAAACACCCTTCCATAGCAATCTGGACAAAAAAAAGAGATCTGAAAATTGTCAGAGAGTTCGGTTATGAAGATTTTAAAAGACGACTCTCCTAACCATTCAATACAGATGCCAAAAAATCTATCTCCTTTTCCAGTTCTTCTCTGCTCTCATAAGTAAAGAAGAGGGGAGCCGCATCGCTTTTTTTATAATGAACACATATGACATAATGGAGCAGTTCTATCTCGTCATTGGCCATCTTGTCGAACCACTCCAGAGATATCTGGGTTATGGTTCCATCCACATATTTTATGACTGCTGCGGGATAGAGCCTGCCTATCTCTTTAAGATTCAATTCCACTTTCTGTATTTCAATTACCATACGAAGACTCCATAAGAGTAGATTCAACAAACAACACTATACTGTTACCATATTATCAAAATTTATACATAAATATTGTACGCAAAAAAATCTAAACAACTTGGCCCAAAATGACGATAATAGGCAAAACGATTGCGCAGAAGGGTATCATGCAAACATACAATATCTATTATGAATCAGCATTGACTTTTCACCTTTTGCCAATGGAAGAGATAAACAAAGCAAAATCTGTACTCATTCAGATTTTCAGCGGAAACCCTTCACGTGCAATGCTTGAAAAATTGGTTAAAGAGACAAGAGTTTTCTTCCCCGATGCGGTAATCGCAGGAGTGACGACAAGCGGAGAAGTATCCGATCAAAAACTGAGCGTCTATAAAACCCTTATCTCTATAACCACTTTCAAAAAGACAAAAGTCACCTCTATGTCAATCGATGCGATAACTCCTGAAAACAGTTACGATGCAGGCCTTATCCTTGCACAAAAACTCGCCAAAAAAGAGACCAAACTTCTGATTCTGTATACCGAAGGACTTTTCGTAAATTCCGACGACTTTCTTGCAGGTGTAAACTCACACGCTCCACACATACCTGTGTGTGGCGGTGTAGCTGCAGACAATGGCAAATTTTTTGAAACCTTCGTTTTGCATGACGACAAAGTTCTTTCCAAAGGAGCTGTGGGTATAGCTTTAAGCGGAAAACATCTGAATGTCGAAATAGAATATATGAGCGACTGGGAAGCCATCGGTCCCGATTTTACAATAACAAAATCTGAAAAAAACCGAATATACGAGATAAATCGCCGAAATGCCGTCGATTTTGTCAGGCACTACTTGGGAGACCACTTTATAGACAACCTTCCGGAAACAGGTTTTGAAATCTCTTTGATATTCGAGCATGAAGGGTGCTCGCTAAATCGTAATGTCGTTGCCGTAGACAAGGATGGTGCACTTGTATTTACCGGAAATATACCGGAAAAAAGTCTCTGCAAATTTGGATATATAGACCGTAACAAGGTCGCTTCAAAATCTTTTTGCGGTCTTAAAATGTTCAGCGATACGCATGTCGAAAGCATCTTTATTTTTTCGGGAATGGGACGCAGAAAACTTTTAAAGGAGATAAGCGCAAAACGTCTTGAACTTTTTGCCGATGTTGCATCGGTAAGCGGTTTTTTTGGGTATGGAGAGTTTGTATATATAGATTCGAAAAACTGCCTTCTTAACCAGTCATGCAGCGTCATAGGTCTGAGTGAAAGAAAAAAATCTTCGGTTACAGAGTCTGTATGCATGATCTTTCATGACAAAGAGGGATGTGAGGTTCAAAGGGCGTTGGCACATCTCGTTACAATCACCAACAAAGAGCTCGAAGAGAAAGTAAAGCAGCTCGAGACGCTTCTTTCGTATCTACCGGCCGGAGTTATCTATTATGACAAGAATCTGCAGATAACTCTTTACAATGAACTTGGTATCAATCAGATCGGAATAGATCCAAAAGAAAAAGAGTTTAGGGATTTGAACAGGCTGCAGGAAGTTTGGGTTTCAACACTTTTCAAAGAGACGCTCAAACAAAACGAGAGGATCGTAGGAGGCGCATTGTCAAAAACTTCCGATGGGAAACGTGTATACATTCGTATAAAAACCGTTCCTTTGGAGCAAAACGGAGAGGTGATTGGAGCGATGGCAATTATTCAAACCGAAGGCAAATTATGATCGAAGACAAGCTGAGATGGAATGAAAGATACAAAAACTCTCCTGCTCCACTTAAACCGAGTGGGCTTCTTTTAAGATATATAGAGAAAATATGCGGAAAACATGTACTGGACATCGCGGCAGGAATGGGCAGACACGCCGGATATCTGGTAAATCTCGGATTTTATGTCGATGCGGTCGAATGGAGCGATATAGCGATATCACGTCTATCGTCTATTCCGGGTGTGACAACTATAGAAGCGGATCTCGACATAATAAAAGATTTCGAAAAAGAGTACCATGCCATTTTATGTTTCAACTATCTCAACAGAAGACTCTATCCATTGATTCTTAGACATCTACTTCCGAATGGAATATTGCTGTTTGAGACTTTTGTCGAAGATGAAAGAAATGAAGGGATCCCTCAAAAACCGGAGTATCTGCTGAAAAAGAACGAACTGTTGAGCGTTTTCAAAGAGCTGTACATAATAGAATATAAAGAGGAGTTTATATGTCGACCGGGCGGACAGAAGGCGTTGATGGCATCGTTTGCTGCCATCAAAAAGGCCAAATAGACTCTACTATTTTCGTACCCCAGGCCTGCTGAGTCGCCTCTTTTATATCTCCTTGTGATTCATACAATATCTTTGCATCGGCTATATACTTCGAATCGATCTGATTCGTTTGAGTTATATCTTCCGGTCTTATTACACCACATACATGAAGAATCTGCTTCTGACCGTCTATGAGCATGGAACGTCTACCGTCTATAAAATAGTTGCCGTTTTCCAGTATTTTGACGATTCTGGCAGATATAGTCGTCGTAAACTTTTCACTCCTTTGATGAGAGCCTGCGCCTTTAAAGCTGACAGTAGAATCGATATTGAAGCCTATATTGGTAAGTTTGTTGGCCTGATTGGTTATACTTCCCATCAGACCTCCTCCACCGGAAGAGCTCATGACGCCACCTCCAAGCTTGTCGGCTGTTGTTTTGGCAATATTTTTCGTACCACTTGAAGATGATAGGATATTTTCATTTATGACAATCGTTACAATATCGTTAATGTTCATGGCTTTCTTATCCGAAAAGACCGGACTGTCTCCCCTGCCGAAAAGACTGCCAGGATTGTACAAGCCGTATTGAGGTTGTCTGGCCGGCATCTGTTCCACATATTTTGGCGGCTGGAAATCTATCTTCGCTTCCGTATTATGGGCACTGCATCCAACGAAAAGAAGCAAAACCGCCAACATTATCGACACTTCGGTTTTTCTCATCGGCTTTCCTCTGTTTTTGGTATAATTGTGCTAAAATTCATGGACTTGCTGCAAAACTTGAAGCAAAAATTGTTCCAAATAAAGGTATTTAAATGAGTGGGCTTAAAAAGAGACTTCAAAACGATCTGAAAACAGCTATGAAAGAAAAAAATAACTTCAAGCGCGATGTCATCAGGTTTGTGATGAGCGCAATCAAGCAGATAGAAGTCGACGAAAGAAAAGAGTTGAGCGATGCCGATATCGAAGCTATTCTTCTAAAACAGATCAAACAGCGAAACGATTCTATCAAGCAGTTCAAAGAGGGAGGACGCGAAGACCTGGTCGAAAAGAGCGAAAAAGAGCTGGAAATTCTCCGCAGCTACCTGCCAGAGCCCATGAGCGAAGAGGAAGTAAGAGAGGTCGTTTCGAAGATAATATCAGAAACAGGCGCCAAAAGCATGAAAGAGATGGGAAGAGTCATGAGCGAAGCCAAGAGAAAAATCGGCAGCCGTGCAGAAGGAAGAGTTATAAACCAAATCGCAAAAGAGCTTCTATCCTCGTAAGATCGGATCTTCTTTTCAGGTACGCTCCGGCGTACGACTTTGAAACTTGTAATTTGCTTCATATTATGTTATATCTTATGTAACTGTGTGATGGATGCAACATACTTTGTCTTTTTTAAAAAAGGCATATTTCGAAATCGGCACCATTCTTTTGACTCCAAAGAACGGAACGATATTGCATCGATATTCACAAAAAGGAGAGACGATGCTAAAAGACAGATATGAAGCAGGAGAGATTCTTGCAGATAAACTCGAAAAGCTTGGACCATTGCAAAACCCTATAGTTCTTGCACTGCCACGCGGCGGTGTCTCGGTTGCACATAGAATTGCAAAACGGCTCAAAGCTCCTCTCGACGTAATTATAGTACGCAAACTTGGTGCTCCATTCAACGAAGAGTTTGCAATAGGCGCACTCGTCGAGGGAGAACCGGAGCGTGTCATTTTAAATGAAGAAGCAGTCCGAAGGCTGGGGATAGACAAAGAGTATTTGGACCACATTGTCGAAAAAGAGCGAATTGAGTTGCACCGCCGTCAGAAAATGTATCGGGGAAAAGAGAATCCTCTTGGATACCTGGCAGACAAAACGGTCATACTGGTAGATGACGGTATCGCTACCGGATATACAATGAAAGCGGCCCTCTCCGCGATACGCGAACAGAATCCGGTACAGATAATCGTAGCAGTCCCGGTAGCACCGCCCGATACACTCAAAGAGATGGAACGGATAGCAGACAAGGTGGTTGTTATTGAGACCCCGGAACCATTCTGGGCCGTAGGAGCGCATTATGAAAAGTTCGACCAGACCGCAGACGAGGAAGTTGTGAAACTTCTGGAAGAGGCCCGAAAGAAAGATTAACGATCATATTTCAGTTTTTTAAGGGCCGATGCAATGTCGTTTTGGCGCATGAAGTGTTCGCCGACTAAAAATGCATCGGCTCCGACTTCATGAAGATGTACAATCTGTTCATGTTCGCAAATTCCACTCTCTGCTACGATGATTTTACTGTTCGGAATCAGTGGGATCAGCCTTTCGCTCAGGTTCATATCCATTTCAAACGTCTCAAGATCACGGTGGTTTATACCGATAATATTTGCTCCTGCAAAAATGGCTTTGATAAGATCTTTCTTGTCGTGAATCTCTACCAAGGCCTCCATTCCAAGATGCCATGTATATTCCAAAAGTTCTTTGAGCTGTTTACGCGTCAATGCCTTTGCAATCAACAGAACAAAATCCGCCCCATATACGAGTGCTTCGACAAGCTGATACTTGTCTATGATGAAATCTTTGCGCAAAAGTGGCATCGGTACATACCTGCGTATTTGCGTCAAATATTCCAGATCCCCTTGAAAATAGTGAGGTTCTGTCAAAACAGAAAGAGCGTCTGCCCCGCCCTCTTCATACTCTTTCGCGATAGCGATAGGATCAAAATCTTCACGAATAACCCCTTTTGAAGGGCTGGCTTTTTTTATTTCGGCAATGATTCTATATGGGTTTTCGGGAGTAGATTTGAGTATTTTATGCACATCCCTTGGAGGAAATGGATTGTAGGCCAAAGATCGTCCAAGCCATTCAATAGGAAACTCTTTTTTCTTTCTCTCCAAATCCACTCTGGTACGTGCGATTATTTCATCAAGTATCACTTCTTTTCACTCCTGCATTGGTCTATTTTTTTCCAGTGTAATTTTATCTCTTTATCTTCAAGCCCCATTTTATCGACCACTTTTTTCATAATAGAGCGAGCCTTCCGGCATTTGCCAAGTTTGAAATACCCCCATGCCAGAGAATCGAGATAAAAGGGTGAGTTGGGAGCCGCTTTCAAAGCCTTTTGCACCAGACCCATCCCTCTTTGAAGATCGATATCGTGATCGATCAGCAAATATCCGAGATAATTTAGATAGATCGCTTCATCTACACCCTTTTTAAATGCCAAAGAGAGAGTATCGTCAACTCTTTTCAGCAACTCTGGATCACTCTTGTCTTTCGCAGCTTCGTAAAGAAGTACGCCGGACTCCGCCAGCCAGATCGGATCCAGTGTCTCTTTATATAGAGTTTTGGCAAGTTTGAGAGCTTTCTTATACTTTTTTGACTGCTTCAAGACAGCAAGCAAAAACCTCTTGTCGGCATTTGACGTTTCAAGAATCTCTATCGCTTTTTTATACCGTTTTTCATATGCATAAATCTCAGCAGCTTTTTGAGCATATTCACTTTTTCCCGTGACCTCATAAAGTCTTGAGTAGATGGATGCAAGGTTGTCAAGATCGTTTTCCTGTCGATAAATCTCTGCGAGAAAAAGACAGATTTTCTCACTGCAACCTATTATTTTGCTATGGCTTTCAAGAAGGTTGACAGTCTTGTCTCTATCTTTGAGTTTATGGAAAAGAATCGACGCCATTTTAACGAGTGATTCGTCATCATGATGTTTTTCGTAAAACCTTTTGTAAATATCATAAGCTTTGCGACTCTCTCCTTTCAGTATATAAACGGAGGCGAGCATATCCACATTTCTGATATTCTCAGGGTCGAGCATATATGCGCTTTTCGCACTTTTTAAAGCATCATTTTTTTTGCCGAGTCTGATATTGACAATGGTCAGCAATCTATACAGCTCGTTTTTTCGAAAATCTTTTTTTGCAAGTATATGAAGATTTTCAACAGCTTTGTCATACTTTTTCATGGCGATAAGAAGCTTTATCGCTTCTATCAGATATTCCGGATTTGAAGTCTTGTCATAAAGATCTTTGAAAACAGTATATGCTTTTGCATACTCTTTATGCTCTTTATAATAAAGAGCAAACAGGATATAGTCATTTTCGAATTCAAAAGATTTGTATTCGGTTTTTTTGTGGTTTCCTTGAGAATTGTATAGTGGAGTCATATTTTTTTGGGAACACCCCATTAGAAAAAACAGCAACAGAGCTAAGCTCGACAGATACCTGGACATTCGTTTCTGAGTTCCTCTTCATTATCTTTAAAATAGTCCCAAAAGGGAAATGTTCTACACTGCAAAGGCCTTACGGGATAGATCATACATCCCAAAATGGTCCGGTCGAAAAAGATACAGTCGTATTCACCTTCGGCTCTTTGAATCTCTTTGATCGAATATCTGTACCCCTCTTTTTTGAGAAATTTCTTTATAAACTCACTGTTGTCGATACCGAGATAGGCTGCCATTTCAGGAATTTTCTGAACAGCCACCCAGATATATCCGCTCTCTCCCGTGCAACAGTTCCCGGTGCACTCCCTGCACGCTTCAGGATCGAAGCTATAATCAAATCCGCTCTTGCTTATCACTCTATCTGACATTTTATCGTATGTGTCCTTGCTTTTTTGAATATCTGCTGCGCTTCCAAAGAATACCCCTCTTTTTCAAAAGGAACAAGAGGTGCCAGCACAGTCGTTTTCGCTTTTGAACCGCTCCTTGCATGTACCATTACAAGTTTTGCGGCTTTTTCCGCTTTTGGATGAACAAATCGCAGGTGCTCAACTGTCAAAGAATATCTTTTCAGTAGATAAACGATATCGGCAACCTGGGAAGCGTCATAGCAAAACAGAAAACGGCCCCTTGGTTTTAAAAGTTGTTTCACCTTCTTGAAAAATGCTTCAGGCGGCAGGTGTGAATTGTATCGGCATGCATGAATGTGCGGATCTTCACTTTGAATCACACCTTCGTGATAAAAAGGAGGATTGGAGACGATATAATCGAAACGCAAACTGTTTTCATAATCTAGGAAATCGCATACTTCAATCTTCGCTTCTATTCCGTTCACATTCGCGTTTTTTCTTGCAAATTCAGCCATTATCCGCTGCTTCTCCACCAGTATCGGTTTCAGTCCGAAATCTCTTGCAAGAAGCAGCCCTATAACCCCTACTCCGCATCCTGCATCCAACAGGTTGCCACCAGGTGAAAACGAACATATAAAATCGTATAAAAAGATTGAATCACTGTTGAAACGGTATCCGTTCAGCGGCTGGTAAAATAACACCATATCCTCATTTTTTGGTAGAATTATATCCAAAAAGGGTCTTTGATGATAATTATCCCCGCACGGTTAGGCTCTACAAGATATCCCAAAAAAGTTCTTGCACATATCGGCGAATATCCCATGGTGGTAGCGACAGCCAAAGCTGTGGAAAACATCGATACGGTCACAGTGGCTACCGACTCCCAGGAGGTGGCTGATGTATGTTCCGACTATGGCATCAAAACCGTTATAACCAGTGCTGAACATACAAGCGGAACAGACCGTATAAATGAAGCCGCAACCCGGCTCGGATTGGGCGATAACGAGACCGTTATCAACGTTCAGGCGGATGAGCCGTTCATAGAGAGTGAAACCATCAGATACCTAAGAGAGCTTGTAGAGAAGCATGGCAATGACGAAAATGTCATGATCTGCTCCGTATATAAAAAAATATCTTTTGAAGAGGCCAAAGATCCAAATCTCGTAAAAGTAGTAACGGATGAGAGCCGTTTCGCCCTCTATTTTTCAAGAAGTGTAATACCGTTTGACAGAGATGGAAGATTTGACGACTATAAAGGACATATCGGAGTTTACGGCTTCAGACGCAAAATGCTGGAAAGATTCTGCTCGCTTCCGCAATCCATGCTTGAACAGACAGAGAAATTGGAACAGTTAAGAGCTCTTTCGCACGGATTTAAAATAGCGATGTGCGAAGTGAATACAAAAAGTTTTGGAATAGATACTCCCCAGGATATGCAAAAGGCGTTACAAAAACTCAAAAGCTCCTTATGAGTGACTGGTCTTAGGCAAGAATCTCTTTTCTATTGGTTTTGACCTGCAGATAGTCAGATATCTGCATTAATGAAAATGTTACCAGAAAAATCATCAATCCAGGGAAAAAGCTGATCCACCAGGCAATCTGCATAACCTCTTTTCCTTCGCTTATAAGGCTCCCCCAGCTCATTTGGGGCGGATTTATGCCAAGCCCCAAAAAACTTAGAGCACTTTCACTCAAAATCGCACCTCCTACTCCAAAAGTGAAACTTATAAAAAAGATGGGGGCGAGCAGAGGTGTGAAATATTTGAATATGATTTTTGAAATCGGCACGCCACCTGTTCTAAGAATTTTTATAAAAGGTTTCTGACCGATTGCAAAACTCTCGGCACGTATCATTCTGCCCATGGTCATCCAGCCCGTTACAGATATGACAAATATCAAAACCCACAAAGAGGCTTCAATATAACTGACAAGAGCAAGCAGAAGGAAAAAAGTTGGAAAAGTCAAAAAAAGATCGACCACTATGACAAAAATACGGTCTGTTTTTCCTCTGAAAAAACCGGCAGTCACTCCAACGATCAGTCCTATCATGGAGGAAATCATGGCGCTTCCGATACCGATGGTCAAAGATACGCGTCCCCCATGCATCAATCTGGCCAGAAGATCCCGACCAAGACGGTCCGTTCCAAGCAAAAATGTCTCGGAAGGTGGCAGCAGCAAAGATTCTGAGTGGAGTTCGTTTGGATCGACACTATATATCAGCGGACCTGCAAAAGAGAAGAGAAAAAGTGCCGCAAGGATAGCAACGCTTACACAAGGGCATTTCATCTATCTACTGTTTGATTCCAAGAAGTGTCTGCAACATCTGATCTATAGTAGTAATCACTTTCGCACTGGCACCATATCCGGTCTGGTATTTCATTAGATTGGTCAACTCCTCATCAAGATCCACCCTGCTTATACTGTCAAACTCCTTGACTACCGCATTCAGCAACGATTCTGATGTTTCAGCGGTAGTGTGGGCGGCAACTGTTTTTTCAGCAACTTCCGTTGCGCTCATCCTGAAAAAACCGCTGAAGGTGTCTTGTGAGTATGGCTCACTCATATCGTTTAAATAGAACTTTACTTTATCGAATTGAAGCTGTACCATCCGATTCGCAACACTGTTGTCTCCGGCAACCGGCGCCGCATTACCGGCTATTCTCGTAGGATTTTCGTCTAAATAGCTGTTCAACTTTATGGTATCTGCACCGTTTCCGTCAAAAAACCGCTCAAGTCCCATGGCTCCGGCGAAAAGGGAAGGATTTTCATTATCGCTCTCTTCGATGGAAAATCTGTATCCCTGCTCTTTCATACCGTTTTTTAGCGTAATGGAAAAATACCCTTTGGCATCAAAAGAAGCAGATACAAAATCGTCTACATCGTTTGTAACCACATTGTCTCCATTATCGTCTATATTGGTACTGTTTATTCTGTCTGCTACATCCTGAAAAGTTTTGCCTTTTAACGAAACACTGCGTTGGGCGATGATATTTCCGTCGATATCATATATTTTGACTTTGAAATCTCTTTGTGTATCGATTGGCAGTTCCGAGTTTTCGATCGGTATCGTAGGATCCACCGCTACATCGCTTTGCATAAAGTCAGTCGCGTGGAATGCATATACATTGTTGATGTTTGTTATCATAGCCGAGGCGAAGCTGTCCAATTTATCGATAATCTGCTGTATATCCCCATTCATGAATTTGCCGGATTCATTATTGTAGTCGCTACCGCGCAACGAAAAAATCGCTCCAACCTTTCCTCCATGAATATAATTTGATATATCGAAATTTACATAATCCTGACGTTGATAGAAGATATTCGAGAATTTGGCATTTTCACCCGATTTGTCCAATACGAGAGGATGAAAAGTCGAACCGTCTACAAAAGATGAACCTCCAATACTCAAATGGTACTGATCGGTAGTCTCTACAAGATTGGAATCTATCGTCGTATCAGACTTCAACTCCCCCTTGGTTACGGTAATGTCGATCAGTTTGTTGAGGGCAAGTTCAAGTTTGTCGCGCTGATCCCGTAAATCGTTGGCATTTCCTCCGCCAGTTTCATTGTTATTGATACGAACGTTTACTTCGGCGATCTGTTTTCCGATCCTATTTATCTCATCCACTGCGGTTTTCAGTTGATCATCAAGAGATTCCTGTACCTTTTGCAACTCCTCTCTTGTAGTTTTGATCGTCGAGGCAAATGTTTTGGCCTGTTGCGCAAGATCTATTTTCAATGAGCTGTCGTCGCTGTTTTTTGAAAAATTGCTCCAGGCATCGAAAAACTTTGAAAGTGCGTTATAAATGCCGTTTTTATCGATTTCCGGAAAAAAACTGGAGACTTCGTCCATAACCTGCTGTCTGAAGTTTGCATACTCGTAGTTTCCCGATGAGCTCTTGAGTCGTTTGTACACAAATTCATCGTGGATACGTACTATTTGTGTTATCTTGGCACCCAGCCCTATATCGCCGGGAGTCATGTCAAGAGGAGTATTTGGAGCAATGACAACTCTTTGCCTCGTATAGTCAGGGTTTTGCGCATTTGAAATATTGTGACCGGTCGTATCAATGGCGATTTGGGATGTTTTCAATCCACTGTAACCTATGTTAAGCGCATTGAAGATAGAAGCCATAAATCAGACCCTCAACTCTATCAAGGAGGCTATTTTGGGGCTGTTGGCAGTATAGCCATCTTTTTCTACCGGAAATATCTCTTCATACATTGAATTGTAAAACTCACCCACTGCAATAACGAAGCGGGCGTAATAACGGTTCAACATTTGCAGTTTTTCCAGATTTTCACGCAAAAACTGCAGCCCTTCTCTATCAGTTTCATCCAACAGCTCCGAAAGATCACTATCCGGATGAGATTTAAGAAGCGCAGAGATCTCATTTTCAATCAACATCTTCGTATTCTCGAATCTTCTCAGAGTGCTCTCTTTTGTCTCTATACGGCCAAATATCTCATCATGTCTGGCAAGTTTGATATCTTCGATATCCAAAGATGTCAACTCAATAAGAACTTCGAGATCTTCGACCGCTTTTTGCAGATAGTGATTCAGCATGGATTTCCTTTTTATTCGGGCTTGAGCTCCTGCGCCATTTTGGTCGCCGTCGCACGCAGATCGATTTTGTAATTGTCGTTTTTGATCTGCTGTTTCAGCTCGTCTATTCGAGTCTGTTCTTTATTCTGCTGTTTTTCAACAGCAAGATTCTCATTTTTTTTCATATCGTTTACAATGTTTGATGTGCTGCTTGAGCCAACATTTCTTATCATTTTATATATCCTTTTTGCTTTAAGTTATTATCCATACTGGTTCAATTATACTATCGGCAAATTTGGATGTTTATTAATATCTTTGTCTAAACTTTTTTCTGTAAGAAAACGGTATAAAAGTTCGCTATATCCGAAAGCTCCACTCAGCTCTTTACTTATCTGCTCATTCTGCATCGAACGATAGATCTCTCTACCCGGATCTTTTGGCAAAAGTGGATCTTCAGCACTAATCGTTTTATCAAGTAAAATTTTTATTATTATGGCTTCGAATGCATCCGTCTGCTCTTTCAACTTCTCATTTGTTTTGGCTTTTAGCCCAGGAAGTTGCGTTTGATATTCATTAATATTCAAACTGACCATCTCATCTCCTTAGATAATTTCCAGATCGGCATGTATAGCTCCGGCATTCTTTATCGCTTCGATAATCGATATGATATCTTTTGGGGTTGCACCGAGTTTTCTGAGAGAACGGGCGAGATTGGCAACCGTAGCCGCACCGGGTCTGGTAACCAGTGTATGCTGCTGGGGCTGGAGTTGGGTATCTTCACCTATATTGATGGAAGTGCCCTCTTTTTTCAATACCGGAAGAGATCTCCTTTCTTCGATTTTGATCGTTATATCTCCATGAGTAATCATAACCGGTTCGACCTCGATATCTATACCGGAAACTATGGTACCAGTCCTCTCATCTATAACAATTCGCTGTTTGCTTCTGTAATCTATTGAGATCTCCCCTGTTTTGGCCAAAAACTCCACCATGCTCAGCGAATCCGGTTTTTTTAGTCTGATGGTTCTTGAATCGATAGCAACCGCCACTCTTTTTTTATAGTACCGGTTCAAGATATTCTGAATGGCTACCGCATTTTGAAAGTTCGACTCTTTCAGACTGAGTGTCGCCTCTTCCTGACCATAAAGATTGAAAGGGACTTCCTGCTCTACGAGGGCACCTCCGGGTATTTTGCCCGCCGTGGCATGATTTAATGATCCGGCTCCTCGGACATTACGCCCACCGATTGTCACGGACCCCTGTGCCAGAGCGTAAATTCGACCATCAACTCCCTTTAAAGGTGTCATTAGCAGCGTTCCACCTTCAATCGATTTTGCATCTCCGATAGAGGAGACTACAACATCGATTTTGTCTCCCTGTCTTGAGAAGGGAGGAAGCGTGGCGGTCACAACAACCGCCGCAACGTTTTTGGATTTTATATCTTTTGGATCAAGTTTTACATTCATGGACTGCAACATATTGGAAATAGTCTGAAGAGTGAATTTCGATGTCGTGCCGTCTCCAGTCTTGTTGAGACCCACAATCAGGCCATACCCTATCAACTGATTCTCTCTAACCCCTATAACGTTGCTGATCTCCTTGATCTTCACACCATAGGATAATAGCGGTATAAAAAAGATAAAAAGAAGAAGCGTCCGTCTCAAAAGATACCTTTCGTCTTTTCAATAGTAAAAAAACCTGTTTCAATCTACTTCAAGCAAAATATGTTCCATTTTAACTCACATAGAAACTTACTGCGCTCTTTCCAAATCTTTTTTCCCTTTTCTTTCTGAAAACCCCTATTCTCTCCGGAAAACTCTCTTTTGCCATATGCTCCACTATAATCGAAATAATCACTTCAGGATCGATCTTTTCTATGGTTTCGACAACCTTTTTGTATATATCGGAGCTGCCTTCACGTATCGAAAAAGGAGGGTCGATATAAAGATACGCTCTCTCGTTACACTCTCTTATTTCCATCAGAATTTGTGGAAGAATTTCAAAGGCGTCTCCTCTTCTTACATCGCAGTGTCGCGAATCAATATATTCACAATTCTTTTTCAGGGTTCTGTAAGCTTCTGCATTCTGTTCTATAAACCATACTCTTTTGGCACCGCGACTGAGAGCTTCAAGCCCGATAGAACCGCTGCCTCCGAACATCTCTATAAAATTCTTGTCTACAATGTCGAACTGAAGCGTATTGAATACAGACTCTTTGAGTCTGCTCTTTGAGCTTCTTGTAACCTCTTTCGACGGAAGCACCACTCTCTTCCCTCGAAACTTTCCCCCTATAATATATGTATATAGTTCTCTATTTTTTCTTTTCATAATGCTTTTTTATGATCTCCGTCAACTCTTTTATAAAATTGTATGTAATTTTCTCTATTTTCTCTTCAAGCGTCTCCTCTTCATCTATAAAACGGAGCTCTTTGCCCAAAACATTTTTCGTATCGTTTGCCTGGAGTTTCTCTTCTATTTTTATCATCAGGCGTGAGCGTGAAAACGGCTTGTTGAGATCGGCTTCCCTGTCGATGCCTATTCGCAAAACCGCTTTTTTGCTCTTAATATTGTGATCCGTTATGATCAAATCGGCTTCATGATCCAAAACTATATGATTTTTCAAAAATTTCCGAAGGCTCTTTTCAAGAAGTACGGATCGACACGACAGTGCTATTTTCATGGGTCTCCTGAGATTGGAAGTTTTCCGATATTATATCAAAGAGACATCTCGTAAAACTTTTTGTGCAATCCATCTCTTAACAAATATTTTTCATAACCGATATTGATTAAAACAGAAATGGAGGAAAAGTGTCATGGAAGTATTCAATGCCATGCGAACGCAACAGACGAACTCCTCTTTGCCGCAGGGACCGGAAGCTATTGGCAGATCCGTTTCCCAACCACACAGATCTACACAAAATTCCATACAGGAAGAGGCAAAACAGATAGAGGAGAAAGCTGATACACAGAAATTGAAAAAAGAGTTACAGCAGATCACCGATCAGCTCAATAAAGAGATGGATCCGTTGAATACATCCATCCGCTTCGGGTTTGACGACTCTATCAAAGAGCTGTATATCTCCGTAATCGATACCAGTAGCGATCAGGTTATACGCAAGATACCGTCTGAAGAAGCGATGAGGCTTGCAGCCAAAATGCGTGAATTGATAGGAATAATTTTTGACAAAAAGGGGTGACAACTACCCCATATTGCAAGGATGCAAAACTTCATTAACAAGGATTGAACAATGACTGCAGCAACTGCTTATGCAACCTATACACAAAACAACGTACAGATCGAATCTCCGGAAAAACTGATTGAGATGCTTTATGAAGGCATCATACGATTCTGTTCATTGGCAAAAAAATCTATAGAACATGGAGATATAGAAAAACGTGTCTACTGGATCAACCGTACCATAGCGATATTCGTTGAACTCATCAATTCTCTTGACAGTAAACGTGGTGGAGAGGTCTCGCACTATTTGAACGGGCTTTACAATCAGCAGATCAAGTTTCTAAACGAAAGCAATGCACAAAACAGTGCGAAGCATCTTGACATTGTAATCCACGTAACCAAAGAGCTTCTTGAGGCGTGGAGAGAAGTTACAGCCAATGAACTGGCATAAGTTATTTACAGCAGCACTCATAGAAGAAGACGGAGAGAGGCTGCTCTCTCTTCTCAACTCGATGCCGCAGTTTGAAAATATCGAGCAGATGCAAAAAGCTCTTGGACTGATATCTCAGGCCATAGAGCTTTTCGAAAAGAAAAAAATCGAAATATCCCATCAGATGCAAAAGATTGAAAAAGAAAAAAAGTTCATGACCTCATGTTCTCACTCCGAATTTACGCATATAGATCTGCACTCATAAGAGTTTCAACTCATTTTCGGTAAAATCCGAAAAAATTTCTTAGATTCCGAGGAAAATACAAATATGAAAAAAAATGTCGACAAAGTCGTTCTGGCCTATTCCGGTGGTCTGGACACCAGTATCATTCTAAAATGGCTTCAGGATGAATACAACTGCGAAGTGGTTACATTTACGGCAGACA
Organism: Hydrogenimonas sp.; assembly: GCA_015484905.1. Lineage (GTDB taxonomy): Bacteria > Campylobacterota > Campylobacteria > Campylobacterales > Hydrogenimonadaceae > Hydrogenimonas. Next base: position 23,145 of record WFUN01000020.1, read on the forward strand.
TAGGACAGGGCGAAGAGGTTGAACCGGCAAGAGATAAGGCTTTGAAACTTGGAATCAAGCCGGAAAATATTTTCATCGAAGATCTGCGTGAAGAGTTTGTAAAAGAGTATGTATTTCCAATGTTCCGTGCCAATGCGGTCTATGAAGGAGAGTATCTTCTCGGCACCTCGATCGCAAGACCTCTGATTGCCAAGCGTCAAATCGAAATAGCAAAGCTGACAGGTGCCGACGCGGTGAGTCACGGTGCTACAGGAAAAGGAAACGATCAGGTAAGATTCGAACTTGGATATCTTGCCCTGAATCCGGACATAACCATCATTGCACCATGGAGAGAGTGGGATCTCAACAGCCGGGAGAAGCTGCTCAAATATGCCGAATCACATGGGATTCCGATAGAAAGACATGGCAAGAAGTCTCCATATTCGATGGATGCGAATCTATTGCATATATCATATGAAGGCGGTATTCTTGAAGACCCGATGAACGAGCCGGAAGAGGATATGTGGCGATGGACAGTCAACCCGCAGGATGCTCCAGACACTCCGGAGTATATAACAGTTACATATAAAAAAGGAGACCCTGTAGCTATTAACGGCGAAGAACTTACACCTGCACAAATTTTGACCCGTTTAAACGAATATGGGAGCAGACACGGAATAGGACGTCTGGATATAGTCGAAAACAGATTCGTTGGCATGAAGAGCAGAGGCTGTTATGAAACACCCGGCGGAACCATAATGCTTAAAGCCCATCGTGCGATCGAATCGATAACTCTCGATCGGGAAGAGGCTCATCTGAAAGATGAGTTGATGCCACGTTACGCAAAATTGATATACAACGGTTTCTGGTTCGCTCCCGAACGCAAAATGCTGCAGATGGCTATCGATCAGACACAGACAAACGTCAATGGGGATGTCCGCCTTAAACTCTACAAAGGAAGTGTTATGGTAGTTGGGCGACAGTCGCCAAACTCTCTTTTCAATCCTGAATTCAGCACATTTGAAGAAGACAGTGTTTACAACCAGAAAGATGCCGAGGGATTCATTAGATTGAACGCTTTGCGCTTTATAATAGAAGGAAATGCCCGGAAAAAAGGGTAAGCACACTTTTTTACATTACAGATGCATACAGACAATATAAAAAAAGGAGCATACCTGGGAACTCTTCTGTGGGAAGCTTTTTCTATACTGTTTGTCGTAGCCGTCGTCGGATTATTGACTCTTTACTATCAAAAAGATAGATAAAGAGTTGCTCCTTTTGTATCGTTTTTTACCTCTTCGTGCCCAGACTCAATAAAGAGCCTCTTGCAGCGGGAAATATGTTCAGATTTTTTAACCAAGATCGTATAGACGCAAAAGGGCTCTGGAGTCTGGATCTCTTCCGAGCCATTTTCTGTAAAGCCTGTCCATCGGTTCACTGGCTCCGGATTGTAATATATACTGTTTGTAGCCATCGGTCATATTTCGTTTCACAACCCCCCTTTCATAACAGGCGAAAAAGGCGTCGGCACTAAGAACTTCAGCCCATTTGTAACTGTAATAGCCAGCTGCATATCCTCCGGCAAATATATGTGCAAAACCCCACTGAAAGCGGTTGTAAGAAGGCGGTTTGACAAGCGACAGCCTGTCGCGTAGAGAGTCAAGCAGCTTCTGAATCTCATCACCCTGATACAACTTCTGATGCAGCATAAAATCAAAGAGTGCAAACTCTACCTGCCTGAGTATTCCGGTAGCCGCAAGGAAATTCTTGCTTTTTCTTATTTTCTCCATCAAAGATTCCGGCAGAGGCTCACCGGTTTTGTAGTGGGCTGCAAACCGTTTTATGACACTTCTTTCGTAAGCGAAGTTTTCAAGAAATTGCGAGGGGAACTCGACAACATCCCAAGCGACTCCGTGAATTCCACTGACAAAGCGCTCTTTGACACGGCTAAGCAGATGATGCAGAGCATGCCCCATCTCATGAAAAAGCGTCACAACATCTTCATGGCGAAGAAAAGAAGGAAGACCATCTTTTGAAGGAGAAAAGTTACACACGACAAAAGCGGTAGCGGGATGTTCCATTTTTTTTTCATCTTCATGATGTGTCTGCCAGTCGTGCATCCACGCTCCGCTTCTCTTGTTTTCTCTAGCCTCCAGGTCAAAATATATGCGTGAAAAGGTCTCTCCTCTCTCTTGGAGATCATAGACTTTTACACTTTCGTTCCATGTCGGAACCTCCACCTCTTTAAAAGCGATTCCAAACAGCTCGCCTACAAAATCGAGCAATCCTTCCAGTACTCTGTTTTGTTCAAAATAGGGGCGTGTCACTTCATCATCAAAGTCCAATTCGACTCTTTTCAGTTTTTCGCTGTAAAATGCGACATCGTAACTTTCAAGCGAATCTATGCCATCTTCCTTTGCCAGTTTTGCCAACTTCTCTATCTCCTTTTGCGCATGAGGCAGCGCAGCGTCGGCAAGCCTGTTTAAAAAGCCTACAACCTCTTCATCTTCTCTGGCCATCTTTGTAGCCAAAGAGAGTTCACTATAATGGTCAAACCCAAGTATTTTGGCCTTTTCATCTCTAAGTTTCAAAATCTCATCAATAACTTCAGCATTATCCGGGGCTCGCGTAACATACGCTTTGTACAGCTTCTCCCGCAGCAAACGGTTCTGTCCGTACGTCATATAGGCCAGATAGCTTGGCGCCTGAAGGGTAAAGCGCCATACCGTTTTACCCTCTTTTTCGGTTTTGGCCAATGCAAGATCGCTTTTTGGAACTCCTTCAACATCCTTCGGATCTTCAATTACAAGTTCATACGCATTCGTAGCATCGAGAAGATTTTGCGAAAACCTGTTGCCAAGCTCACTCAGTCTGAGATCTATCTCCTTTAGCCTCTTTTTCTCTTTTTCAGGCAATTCGACACCTGAAAGCCTGAAATCACGGAGCTCAAGTCTAACAACCTCGTTTTGCGCCGAATCGCTCCCTTTTATTTGCGAAAAGGCCTCAAAAAGCTCCCTGTTTTGTGAAAGTTTCGTATGGTACAAAGATAGCAGCGGAAGTGAAGACTCATACGCTTGTTGCGTCTTTTTTGAATTCTGGACACTGTTTAGATGAGATAAAGGCGTAAAAAACAGATCAAGCTTCTCAAACGTCTCCATATATGGACGAACAAAGTTCATATAACTTCTGTCTCTGTTTTGAAGGAGAGATTCGATCTTTCTTTCGTTGGCCTCCAGCAGTACTTTCAGCTTGTCCGGAAACTCTTCAAAGTCCGGTGTGGTGTAATACTCAAAATCCATTCATTTGTCTCCGTTTTATTTTCCGGAATTATATCCCAATTTACGCTATTTTCGATATAATCTGACAATATTGTGCAAGGAGTCGAAATAATGAAAATTCTTCTAATAAAAGATGTAAAAAGTCTTGGAAAAGCCGGCGAGATAAAAGAGGTAAAAGACGGCTATGGAAAAAACTTTCTGGTGGCAAAAGGGCTTGCAAAGGTGGCTACCGAGGAAGTGATAAGAGAGTGGGAGCAGGAACAGAAACGAAAAGCTGAAGAGGAAGCTGCGGAAATAGCGAGACTTGAAGAGCTGAAAAAGAGACTTGAAAGTACTCAGATTGTGATTAGAAAGAAACTTGGTGCGAACGGATCGCTCTTCGGAGCCATTACAAACAGCGAGATAGCTGAGAGTTTAAAAAAAGAGGGGATAAAAATAGACAAAAAGCAGATTCACATAGACGGTGCCATTAAAGCCACGGGAGTCTATGAAGCCGATATCAAACTGGGCCACGGCATTCACGCAAAACTAAAATTCGAAGTGGCTGGAGAATAGCATAATGTTTGAAGCGACAACCATACTTGCCTACAGAGCGGAAAACTGCGCCGTGATAGGCGGAGACGGACAGGTAACATTCGGTAATGCTGTATTAAAAGGCAACGCCACAAAAATAAGAACTCTTTACAATGGACAGGTCCTTGCTGGATTTGCAGGCAGTACTGCAGACGCATTCAACCTTTTCGACATGTTCGAAGGTTTTTTGCAAAGCAGAAAAGGAGACCTGCTCAAAGCGGTGATAGAGTTCTCCAAAGCCTGGAGAAAGGACAAAGTCCTCAGGCGTCTTGAAGCCATGATGATAGTGTTGAACAACAATCACATCTTCATTCTCAGCGGAAACGGAGATGTGGTGGAACCGGAAGATGGTAAAATTGCCGCTATCGGCAGCGGTGGAAATTTTGCCATTTCGGCCGCCCGTGCGCTGGCAAGACACGCAAAATTGGAGCCCCGTACTCTGGTAGAGGAGAGTCTTCATGTTGCGGCCGATTTATGTATATATACAAATCACAATATCAAAATACTGGAACTGAAAAGATGAGTAAAGCAGAAAACATGACCCCAAAAGAGATAGTTGCCTATCTCGACAATTACGTCATTGGGCAGGAAAAAGCGAAAAAGACAATCGCGATTGCACTTAGAAACAGATACAGACGAATGCGTCTTCCCGCAGAGATTCAAGACGAGATAATGCCCAAAAACATATTGATGATCGGCTCTACCGGCGTCGGCAAAACGGAGATTGCACGGCGTCTTGCCAAAATGATGGGTTATCCGTTTGTCAAAGTGGAAGCGAGCAAATATACGGAAGTGGGCTTTGTTGGACGGGATGTGGAGTCTATGATTCGTGATCTGGTAGCCACATCTGTAAATCTAGTCACACAGGAACAAAAAGAGCTAAAGAGCGGAGAGATAGATGCATATGTGGAGAAGATGATAATAGAAAAACTGCTCCCCCCTCTTCCAAAAGGGGCAACTGAAGCCAAAAAAAAGGAGTATGAAACAAGCGTCGAAAGGATGAAAGAGAGGCTTGAAAAAGGAGAACTGGACAATCTGGTCATCGAGGTGGAAATACCGGCTCCCAAAATAGAGATGAGCGATAGCAGCCTACCACCGGAAATGAGCAAAGTACAGGAGTCTCTGGCCAAAGTTTTCGGCTCTATCGGCCGTGAAAACAGAAAAGAGGTGACTGTCAAAGAGGCCAGAAAAATACTTCGCCAATCGGCCAGTGAACGACTCCTTGACGAGGAGCAGATAAAACAGGAGGCTCTTCGCCGCGCTCAACAGGGAGGTATAATTTTTCTGGACGAAATTGACAAGATCGCCGTTTCCAGTCAAAACAGCGGCCGACAGGATCCGAGCAAAGAGGGAGTCCAGCGCGACTTGCTTCCTATAGTAGAAGGCAGCAGCGTAAATACAAAATACGGAACGGTCCAGACGGACCATATACTCTTTATAGCCGCAGGAGCTTTTCATATAAGCAAACCCAGCGATCTAATTCCGGAACTGCAGGGTCGGTTTCCACTTCGTGTCGAACTGGATTCTCTTACAGAAGAGACCCTGTATGAGATTCTGACAAAACCCAAAAACTCTCTTATAAAACAGTATCAGGCCCTGCTGGGTGTAGAGGGAATGGATCTCGAGTTTGAGAAAGAGGCTCTAAAAGCTATAGCCAAGGTGAGTTTTCAGGCAAATGAGCGTACCGAAGATATTGGAGCAAGACGTCTTCATACGGTTATAGAGAAGGTTCTCGAAGATATCAGTTTCGAAGCGGATGAATACAGAGGTAAAACTTTTACTATAACAGCCGATTATGTACATGAGAAGCTCGATACGATCGTTGAGAATGAAGATGTCGCACGATATATCCTCTGACATAAATACGAAAGCGGGCTTCGTTGCAGTTGTGGGTCGGCCGAATGCCGGAAAGAGCACTTTGCTGAACTGGCTTGCCGGCGAAAAACTGGCTATGGTCAGTAAAAAGGCACAGGCGACCAGAAAACGGATGAATATTATCGTGATGTATGAAAATGCACAGATAATATTTGTAGATACGCCCGGCATTCACGAAAAAGAGCGCCTTTTGAACCGTTTTATGCTGCATGAGGTTTACAAAGCGGTGGGAGATTGTGATCTAATACTGTTTCTGGCTCCGGCCAAAGACAGATTGGATCATTACAGAAAATTTCTCGAAATCAATACCAAAAAAAGACCCCATATAGTGGTTTTGAGCAAGACCGACGAAGTCAGCGATGAATATCTTCTAAAGAAGATAAACGAATATAAAACGTATCAGGACCGTTTTTTGGCATTGGTTCCGGTGTCGGTTGCCAAAAACAGGGGGAAGGAAGAGTTGCTGAAACAGATTGTTAAACATCTGCCCTCATCTGCATGGCTGTACGATCCCGAGCTGCTGACTACCTCCAGCATTCGGGATATCTACAAAGAGATGATAAGGGAGTCTATTTTTGACAATGTAAGCGACGAGATTCCTTATGAAACGGATGTCGTTATAGAAAAAATCGACGAACTGCCCGGCCTTGACAAAATAGAGGCTACGATAGTTACGGAGAAAAAGAGTCAGAAACTGATTCTGGTTGGAAAAGGAGGAACAACCATCAAAAGAATCGGGAGGGATGCCAGAATCAAGATGGAGCAGTTTTCAGACAAAAAAATTTTTCTCGATCTTTTTGTCAGCGTAAAAAGCGGCTGGTCCAAAAACAAAAAAACACTTGGTGAAATGGGTTATCACTTTGATTAATTGTATCCATATCCCGAAAAACCGGTATTTTTTTGTTATTTTTAAACTGGTCTTTAAGCTATGCTTGGTTAAAATCAGTAGAAGTAATAATTATAAATAATCACAACAGAGGCTTTGTAATGTTCAAAACATCACAAGACAAAACGGAAAACGAGAGTCTTGCTTTCCACAAAATTGTTTCGGTCAATGCCTATCAGAATATCTACTATCAATTTCAGAACAATGCATTGCAAAAGAGTGAAAAACTTCAATACGACAAAAGAAATTTCGTAGTCTCAACACTCGACTCCAAAGACTTCATATCTTCTATAGTGGAGATAAGTGTAAATATTCCTCCGGAAGATCTGCAGGATGCAATAGAGCTCAAGGCTTACGACGATCTCGGTTTGGATCAGGCGGTCGAATATATTATAAGATATATTGAAATTCCTGGTCGCAAAACCGACAAAATACGCTCTTTTCATGTTTTTGTCGCAGAACCGGAAGTGATTCATGAAGTTTTCGACCCGATCCGGCAGGAGATAAAATATATAGATTATATATATCCGAAGCCGTATCTGATTCAAAATATTTATGACAAAGAGATTCTTGAGGCCTATGGGGTCCATGGTTATCTCTATTTTCAAAAAGAGGATGCCTTTTTGGCGTTGTTCAAAGATGGGGAGTATATCTATTCCAAATCTCTGAAATACTCTTTGGAAAACATATATGAAAGGTTCTGTGAGCTTTATGGCGAACGGGTAGATGAGACGGCTTTTTACGACATGGTGCAAAACGAGGGCCTTAAGACTTCAAATTTCGATTATCAAGATCATCTGATGAAGCTCTTCAGCGAAATTTTTCTATATGTCAACGACATATTGATCTATGCCAAAAGAGCTTTTGAAATAGAAAAGATAGATATGTTTTATACCGGTTCGGAAACGGGGCCGATACTCGGCTTGAACGAATATGCCCATACATATCTTGGTATCGAAGCAAACGATTTCGATTTTGATTATGAAATAGAGAAAGGCGACTGGTATGTAGATCAGTTCCATTTTCTCTCCGTATTTGAAGCGATCAAAAACATCGAAGGAGAAGAGAGCCCCAATTTCACGATCTTCTTCAGACCGCCTCCTTTTGTCGCTAGACGCAGTGGACAGTTTATCATAACCACAGCGGCCACCATCGTTCTGGCTCTTTCACTTCCCGTCTACAACTACACATATGACACCTATGTAAAGATCACAAACGACAGGCTGAAAAAAGAGGAAAAAGAGCTCAACAAACTCTCTACATCCATAAAAAACGAAATAGCCTCCTTACAGAGACAAAAAAACGACATACTCGCGAAAATAAAAAATGAAAGCGACCTTTTTGAAACCAAAAAGAAGATACTCTCTGCCATATACGATAAGAAGGTAAACTACCCGATGAAAGCCAAAACCATCGTCGGGCTTGGCAACAACATGACTAAGTTCGGTGTAAGGGTTGTCAAAATCACTGATGAAGACAACCTTTTCACTCTCACACTCTATTCGCGCAGTGAAAAGAGAATCACACAGTTCATAAAATTTCTTACAGATACATATGAAAACAAAATTCATACGGATATAGAAAAAATCTACAAAGACGAAGATACCGGAATATACCACGGCGATCTGAAGGTGACTGTATTATGAAAATAATTGAAGATTTGCTCGAAAAGCTCGACAACTATTTCGAAGAGAAAAAAGAGACTGAATTTTATCTTATGGTGTTAGCGGTTGTCGCCGTTTTCGGATTGATCTCTTATACATATCTTATTCCAATCACGGAAAAAGAGCTTAAAAAAGATCTGAGAATGCAAAAACAGCTTGAAAAAAAAATACATGACGAAAAGTCCTACCTCGCATCTATAACCGTCAACGGCGACCAACGCTACAAGATAAAGAGGCTTCAGATAGAAATAGCCAAGCTTAAAGCAAAATACAGCGATCTAAAAGAGATAAACGAATATTCCGATTACCAGATCCAGACACTCTCTGAGCTTCTGTTCAACGAAAAAAACTGGGCGAAATTTCTCGATTCTATTGCACTGAAAGCAAAAAAAAACAACATTGATATTTCTCTGATTTCCAACAAGTTCATCAACAACAAAGACAGTTTCGGCCACGTACTGGAAATTGGAGTTGAATGTGAAGGAAACTACAAAAACATGATCAGGTTTATGAACGAAATTGAAGAGAGTGAGCTGGTCGTCGATATATACAGTATCAATTTGGAAAGTGGCAAAAATATAAAAGCAAACTTTAAGGTATCGGTATGGGGAATAAACTATTGATAAAAGCGGGGATTTTGATTTTTACTGCGACAGCCATACTCGCAACAGACATCACGATCAATGATATCGACAAACTGGTAAACGATATAAAACAAGAACGCGTGGGCTTGAAAGAGAAGGATATTTTAAGTGCGAAAGACCCTTTCATCTATCCAGGCGGCAAGGCCAGGCACATATTCTATTCTGCCAAAAGCAGAAAAAAACGGTATAGATTCGTTTTAAGCGCAATTGTCAACGACCATGTAAAAATAAACAGAAGATGGTATAGTCTCAACTCGAAAATCAATGGATTCAGAGTCAGCGAGGTTGGAAGAGATTACGTTTTACTCTCACGCAACAACGAGCGGATTCGTATCTATTTGAAGCGTCCAAAAAGTAAAAAAATCAAACTTTTAGTTAAATAAGGATTGGGTATGAAATATATTAAAACAATCAGAATGTCGTTCATAGCAGCAGTAATTACGGCATCACTTGGAATGACATCCAAATTGAGTGCTGCATGCGAAGACAATCTTTTCAATATAAAAGCCTATCAGGGAACCCGAATATCCGAATTGATCAACCAACTGGCCGATCAGTGCGATCTGACACTGATTATCAAAGACAAAGAGGCGGAAAGAAGACTTCGAAAACGGATGAACAGATTCTCTCTCAAGAATGCCACTCTTCCGGAAGTTTTACAGGTCTGTCTCAATGAAAACAATCTAAATTATTCACTTGACGGAAACATACTGAAAATTTCATACCTTCTTACCAAAACTTTTCATGTAAACTATATAAGTACCGAAAGAAAGAGTTCAAGCAGTACGAAGGTGACACTCTCAAGCGGTGCCAGCAAACAGCTTACCACTCAAAGAGGCAACAGGGCCAACACTACTACAAGCACAATGAGTTCAGGTGAATCCGAAAGTGGAATCAATGTAACATCGGATGACAAATTTGTATTCTGGTCCGGTCTGCTGGAACAGATTAGAAATATATTGAATCGACCCGAAGATACATACAAAGCCGGAGACCCGGTAGTGGACAAAGAGTCCGGTCTTGTTACGATAACCGGTACAAAAAAACAACTTGACAGAGTCGAAGAGTATATAGACAATCTGATGCAGCGCCTTCACAAACAGGTCCTTATCGACGTCAAAATGTATGCTGTCGTTTTGAACAAAGGCAACGAAACAGGAATAGACTGGAGACAGATATACAATCTTCAAAATTTCAAGATAAGCGGCGAAAGGTTGACAACGAACAAAAATGTCACCGATATGACCTATCCGACGACTACCGGTAGCAGCACCCCTTATATCAGTGGATTTGTAAGCGGCTCTGCAGCAACCTTTACAGATATCGTAATGAGCGCGAAGATAGGCACGATTTTGAAATTTCTGAAGTCGCAGGGCGATGTGCACTCTGTATCAAATCCAAAAGTTTTGACATTGAACAATCAGGCGGCCATGATAACTGTTGGAAAACAGTACTTCTATAAAATAAGAAACAGTACCACCACAAGTAATACCGGCGGAAGCACAGTTGCTCAAAATGAGATTATAGATTCCGTTTTTGCAGGTATACTGTTGGATATCACTCCAGAAATCGCTGCAGACGGCACTATAACTCTCAAAATCAATCCTTCTGTAAGTGATACCATTACACCTGTTACCAACGACAACCAGAACAGGAGTATGCCTCCTGATCTCGAAAGACGCCAGATGGCTTCGGTAGTGACGGTAAAAGACGGCTCTCACGTTATTCTCGGAGGCCTTATAACCGATAGAATCAATAAATCTACCAATAAGGTTCCACTGCTTGGAGACATACCAGTTCTTGGGTACGCTTTCAGGTATGACGAATTGACAGATGAAAAGGTAGAACTTGTTATCATAGTAACACCACATCTTGTTACAGCGAAATCTTCCATGACACTTAAAGATCTCGGATATGACAGACTATCCGGCAGTAAACTTACAAACATGCAATGAGCAAGTATAGAAAACTGCAGAGCATCTTTATAGACAGGATAGAAGTAAATCAGTATATCGGACTCGATACTTCGATCCTGTTTTACAACAAATTGAGAGAAAGTATTAAAAAACCTCTCAAAATGATCCTGCTTTATGGCAAACCGGGAACAGGTAAAAGTGTTCTGATCAACAAAATCTATCACGATACCAAGGAGAAAAAGGAGGTTTTTCTGATCTCTGCACCCATTCAAAACGAGGAAGAGTTTATCAAAAAGCTTTACACTTTTGTCTTGCCCAAGTCGACATTGCCGGAGGATCTGACATATAACCGTTTTATAGATATCTGCAATACACTCAAAGATAAAAAACATATAACTGTACTCTTAGACGAAGCTCAGTTGTATCCTCCCTCTATGATGGAAAAAATACGGCTGATTTCTGATACAAGAGTTATAAAGTTTGTAGTCTCGTTGCATAAAACCGAAAAAGAGGATGTAATAGCCAAAGAACATTTCCAGTCCAGAATCTGGGAAACGATAGAGCTTAAAAATGGAACCGTTCACGATACACAGATGTATATACAAAAAAAGCTTATTCAGCAAAACTATTTTGAGGTATCGAATATGTTTCGCAAAAGCAATTTCAGACTGATACACAAACTTACCAAAGGCAACTACAGAGAGATAAACAAACTCATATTTACCCTTTTTGAAATTTATGACCATTATGAAACCAGTAAACCTTCAAAAATTGCACATTTACACATAAAAAACAGATTTATAGAGATGTCTGCGCTCAAACTTGGATATATACATGCTTGAAATAGAAAAGCTTGAAAGAGAGTGGCGAAGATACAAGCTCAAACGCCTCAGTCCTTGGATATTATCTGTTTCGACTCTTTTGCTCGTATCTATCGCATACCTTTTGTGGCTCGATACAGACAAACCACTCATAGCTGACAAAAATATACAAACCACTGAAAAAAAAGAGTTCTCCGGCTACGACACTATTGAAAAACCTGTTACAAAAAACGTAAGCCGAACACCCGTTTCAAACAGCTCACCATCAACAAACCTCTCAGAACCACTCGAAAAAGTATCGCAGCCATCCACACAAAAAAAGGATTCAGCCGTCATACTGAATCCTGATACCGAGTTTTTGAACTCCTTTTCAGATTCCGGGAGTCCAAAGAACCGGTCCACCTCATATTTGAGGAAAATGAAAGAACACAACAGTGAAACCTCTTCTTACAAAAATAGACAGACTGTAAAAGCTAAAAAAGAAAAGGTTTTGACGGACTCTTCCAAAAAGGAAAACGGAAGCGGTACCCTGATAATACAGTCATCAAAGACAAACAACACTCTCGCCTATCTTATTAAACGGTTCAACGAAAAGAGGGATCCAAAACTGGCTTCATATATCGCACAGAGTCTATATAAAAAAGCAAATTACAAAGAAGCTGTAAAATGGAGTGTAATGGCCAACTCTCTCGATCCATCAAGTGAAGATACATGGCTTGTTTTTGCACGTTCAAAAGTGAAACTGGGACAAAAAGAGGAGGCTATCAGAGCACTTCGCACATATCTGAATCAATACACTTCCAAAAATGTAAAATCTTTTCTGCGCTCACTGGAGCAAGACCGATGAAAAAACTTCTTCTTTTGACAATTACTCTTTTATATACCGCCCATGCCTCAGCAGACATGGATAGACTCTTTAGTTTGTATCAGCAAAAGAGGTTCAAAAAAGCGTGTCATCTCGGACTTAAAATGTTTAAAAAGCACAAGAACAACTCCCGATTCTTGATGCTATATGGACTCTCCTGTCTCAATGCAGATTATATAGACAGACTCGCAGTCCCTTTGACCGGATTGAGATATACCAAAGCCGAGCGGGCAAACGCAAGCTATTTTGCTACGATACTTCTACAAAAAAAACTGCTCTATCATGCTCTGATAGACAATGTTGACATTTCCAATCTAAAGCTACCCAAAACAGATTATATCCTTTCAAAAGTTTTCGATCTCTTTACGCAAAAAAAGTATGAGAAAATAGACGGCAAATACTATTTTTCTCCAAAAGATAAGCTATCGCTTTTATATATTCTTTATATTGAAAAAGGCGACAGAGTCAGCAAGATGA
>WFUN01000021.1 GCA_015484905.1 Hydrogenimonas sp.
AGTCGAGACTGTTGCGTTCTATGATCTCCCAAATTTTTAGAAGTACATCCTGTTTGATTTCAAGCCACTCTTCCCAGTTCGTCGTTTTGGTGAATGCGTAAACGAGTATATTTACCGAAGAGTCCGCGAACTCGTCAAGATATACCAAAAGAGTGGTTTTGACTCCGTATTTGTCTTCTACGGAGATAAGTTTCTTCTCTTTCTTGGACCGCCTCTTGATCATCTTCGTATCAATTTTCTGAGGAGTGGCAATATTTGGATGGGTTGAGAGCATCTGTTTTATCTCTTCGATGGCGTTGATAAGGTTCTCTCGTTTTGAACCGTATGTGACACCGATATACATTTTAATACGCCGCCCAACTGTACGTTTACTCCAGTTTTTAAGCGGCGTATTGGCCAGCGTTGCGTTTGGAACGGTTATAAGAGCATTGTCGAACGTTCTTATGAATGTACTTATGAAACCGATCTCCACTACCGTACCCTCCACGTCCTTTGTCTCTATCCAGTCACCCTGCGAAAAGGAGTTGTCGAAAATTATCTTTAAAAGACCGAAAAAGTTACTGAGCGTATTTTGGGCTGCAAGCGCTATAGCAAGACCACCGATTCCCAATGAGGCAAGCAGACCGGTTATATTGACTCCCATTCTGATCAAAAGCATAAAGACAACTATGGTAATAACTGTGATTTTAAGAATAGAGAGTACGAGATTTACAAGTTCCTGACGCATCTGCCTGTTCTTTATTTCGCCTCTTTTGACGAGGTAGTCGAAAAAGAGGCTATCTATGGCAAGAATTACGATATATGCACCTATTCCAAGATAAAAAGCGTAAAAAAGGAGGCTTACACTCTCCGAAAGAGGCCTGGGATAAAAGAGTATTTCAAGCCCAAGCTCAAAACCAAATGCAAGAATCAATAGATAAAGTGGTTTTCGCATGCCCTCCAGATTAGAAAGAAGTAGCTCATCTATCTGATCTTTTTTCTTTAGGATCTGCATTTTCAAAAAGGCGTAAAGCCTGTAGTAAATCGCAAAACTGGCTCCCCATGCCAACAGCATAATAAGGGCAAATATCAGTATTCTACCCATGTCGAGATAGATATAGCGAAGATAGGTGTTGATCCTGGCAAAGAGTACTACTCCATTTATCTTCTCGATAATCTCATCGAGCCTGAACATTGCGGCAAGAGAGCGATAACGCAAAACAGACGGATTGGAATATAGATATTCGACAAAATCGGAAAAAAATGCAGTGTGCATTTTCAGTTCAAGAAAATTTTTTACAATCTGCCTGGACAGTTTGTCTTCAAGTTTTTTTACATCGTTATAGGTGCGTTCATATTTGTCTATAGAGATCGAGCCCAGATATTTTTTCTCATTTTCAAGAAGTGTTTCAAGCGCCTTTTCATCCATGGAAGTCCAGCCATCCGCCAGCGTTACGAAGAAAAAATAGATTCTATCTTTCAACTCCAGACTTTTTAGAGCCATTTCGTCACGCAATACCGCGGAGTCGTAACCGTAGCTTCTGTTAACGGCGATCCTGGCTTTTAATTTCGCCCGTTGCATCTTTGCCTCGGAAGGATTGTAAAAAGGATTGTTTTCCGATTTCACTTCGTACGGTTTCTCTTTTAAAAGCGCTATAAGAAGCGTAAACTTTGCAACACGCTCATCCACCAGCTTGGACGCATCTTTTTGTGTTATTGCAACTGTCGTATTTTTCTCTTTGGTAACAAGCGAGGGAGTTTCAACAGTTTCCGACTGGGCATAAAACCGTTTTTCTATCTCTATCAGCTGCTCCCAAAAACCGGTAGCCGCAAAAAGAACAGTGGCTGCAAGCAGGCCAAAAATAACTCTTCTCATTCTATCCCTTAATCGAAAATAACAGTTTTGTTGGCATATACGAAAATTTTATCCTCAAGTGCAAGTTTCAAAGCTTTCGCAAGAACGATCTTTTCAACGTCTCTGCCTGCACTCTTCATCTGCTGCCAGTGCATGGCATGATCCACGGAAATTACGTCCTGTGCTATAATAGGACCTTCATCCAGATTGTCATTTACAAAATGAGCGGTGGCACCTATGATTTTAACACCTCTCTCATATGCCTGTTTGTATGGATTTGCACCTATAAACGCAGGGAGAAAAGAGTGGTGGATATTTATGATCCGCTCTTTGTAGCGGTTTACGAACTCCGGTGTCAGAATACGCATATATTTTGCCAGAACAATATAATCTATTTTTCCAAAAGATGAAAGGGCTCTTAATATACTCTTTTCATGCTCTGCACGCTGTAGTCCATCGTGGCTGACATAAATATATGGAATCTCAAACTTCTCCACCAGCGGACGAAGAGTATCGTAATTCGAGACAACCCCTACAATCTGCGCTTCAAGTTCGCCGGCTTCATGTCTAATAAGTATATCTCCGAGGCAGTGGCTCTCTTTTGTAACCATCAGTACAATTCTTTTTACTCTGGGTTCGACCACCTTTATGGTTGTATGCTGTGGCAAAACTATCTTCAACTCGGCTTCCAATGCATCAGGGTCGAACTTGCCACTCACTTCACTGCGCATGAAAAATTTACCATTCTGTTCATCCACGAACTCACGGTTTTTTTCCATATTGAGACCGAAATTGTAAAATGTTTTGCTGATCTTGTAGACAAGCCCCTTTTCATCCGGACAATCGATCAGAACTCTGAAATGTCTTGTCATCGAAACCCTTGATCTTTATGATTTTTATGATTATACCATGCCGTATCATTACGATAGAGTCTCACTCTTCTCTCCTCTTTTCGAGCATCAAAGTTGCACTTTATGCATCCATCGGTCTGCCATACAAAAATCCCTGAATAGTATTGAGGCCGAGATTTTGAAAAAACTCTTTCTGCTCGTGTCGTTCAACACCTTCAACCACACAGCCAAGAGTGAATGTATCTTAATGAAGAGTACCCGGTACCGAAATCATCAAGGGAAAATTTCAAACCGACTCTCTTAAGATTATCTATAACTTCCAACTCTTTATTGTTGCAGACCATAAGTTCGCTCTCTGTTATCTCTATGGTTACAAATTTGAGAATATTACGATTCTCATTCAACAAATCCAAAATCTCCACATTATCGAAATCGCTTATATTGAAGTTGACCGAAAGGGTTATAAAAAAGCCCTACAGGCCTGGTCATATTTTTTGAATCTTCACTCTATTGATTGGTACGGTAGTAATTATAACGGATTTCAATGAAGTATAGGCAAAAGGGGCGGTGGTATCGATTAAATAATTTTCAACCTTTCTTGGCACGACAAAGAGTGTTTTCTATATTTTCAATGAGATCTCTGGCTGCACGCACACCGGCTTCATAGGCTTCTTTGCCTCTTTTTAGATCGAATATGTTCATTTTTGCACACTCTTTCGGTTCGATATAAAAATCTGTAAAACGTTTCGAAGCGTCGATATTCGCTCTCATCATAAGCATCAGCACCCTGAGAGTCACGCTTAAAATTCCATCAGGAACTCCAGGTAAAATCGGATTGACATTTATTCCTATTACCGGATAGGAGAGGTCTATAAGCGGTTTTGCAGGCATATTGTCCATAAATCCTCCATCGGCAAGAGGCACACCTTTGTAAACGACTGGAGAAAATATGGGAACCAGAGAAGATGAAGCCACACAAAGAGTCGCTGCCGGTCCCTCTTTGAAATATACGACATTACCTTTCGCTATATCGGTACATGCAACAATCAAAGGTATCGGCATATGCTCAATCTTTTGGGTGTCAAGGTTCTCTTCGAGCAAAGATTGGATATGTCCAAGGCCAAAAACTCCTCCGTTGCCAGAAGATCCGGCGAGATCCTTGAGTCTTATTTTTTCGAATATGGAAAAAATCTCATGCGGCTTTTTGCCATCACACAAAAAAGCTCCTACCAAAGCGCCTCCGCTGCTACCACTTACGGCACCTATCTCGTATCCATATTCAACTAAAACCTCTATGACACCAAGATGAGCCATAGCACGGATTCCGCCACCGGAAAGAGCGAGAGATATTTTCATGATTTCTCTTTTGAAAAGTGTTTTTTTATCTTATTCAAAACCCTTTTTCTAAGCTCCAAGCCAAGCTCTTTTCCACTGTAACCCTCCTTGATCAGATCCTCCGATCTTACTCCAGGATCAAATCTATGTGAATAGATTCCAAGCTTTTTTGCTCTTGAAACAGCTTTGTCAGCATAAACACCAAGCCAGTCTCTAAGACAAAAACGCAGAGCGAGAGCCCCCAGGAAACGGTCTGTAAACTTCTTGGGAACGCATTTTTGTGATTTCAATATTTTTTTATATATGTTAGGAGTATGTATTTTGTCACATGTTTTCTCTTTATCAAGATGAAGCGTACAGGTAAGAATATATAAAAAATAGTACTCTCGCATCTTCTGGTTTTCAACTCTTCTCGCTCTTATCATACGAATAGCCAAAACAAAAAAATGTTCTCTCCGAATCTCCAGTTTCAATATTTTTTTTGCAATGCAAAGATCTATCATCGTAAATAGACCGTAATGAAGAAAGGGAGCTTTGAACATTTTCTCGAACTCCCAGAATATCCGCTCTTCACTAATATCATCCAGGTTCATCCTGCACATCAGGTCACGACTCTTTTTTTCTACTCTGAATTTCAGACGAGCAGAGAACTGCATCGCTCTTAGAACCCGCAAAGAGTCTTCAACAAAACTCTTCGGGTCTACGACACGAATAACCCTTTTTTCTATATCCTCAAGACCGCCCCAGTGGTCTATAACGGTTTCGTTTTCAAGATCATACATCAATGCATTCATCGTAAAATCCCGGCGTCGGGATGCCTCTTTTGTACTTTTGGTCACATAGACTGTAAATCCACGATGCCCTTTTGCGGTTTTACGCTCCGTTCGGGGTAGTGAAATATCTATATCTCCATATTTGTATACAAAAAAACTTCTGCCTACTCCTTTGGCACCAAGACGACCCATCGCCTCATCGAAACTCTTTGGGCTTATACCGAAACACTCGATATCCAGGTCACATACAGGGCGCTGCATTATCATATCTCTGACGGCACCGCCTACTATATAGAGTTTTGTATTTGGATAGTTTTTATCGAAAAAATCTTCTACTTTTTTCAGTTGGAGTCGTAAATTGTGGGGGAGTTTCAACTTCACAGTTTTTTTAGCGTATCTATACGCTCATCTAACGTAGCGAGCAGGTACTCGAGAAAATTTAGAGTAAGATCTATCTTCGCCTCTACCCACTTGTTGTTAGGAGACTGAAACCCTTCGAAAAGTACAAGTATACGTTCTCTCAGGCTCTCCAGAAACTCACGTTCACCCAATGGCGCATCCGATGATCCGGAAGAGACTTCATGCTGTTTGGGAAGCTCTTTTTGAAGCTGCTCATCACTACTCGCCTCTGCACTCTCTTTTTTCAACCTCTCATTTACACTCTTTGACGCCTCTTCTCCAAGCTCGGCGATGGTTGACAAAATTACATCTTTGAGTTCCATACATTCTCCTCCGGCAGGTCAAAGTTTTGAGAGCCAGCGTTCAAACTCGGCAAACTCCGCTTCGCTATCCATCTCTATAAAAAACTGTTTCATTCGGGTATTGACACCCTTGAAGTGGCGCCTAACTCCTGACAGTCTATGTATGGCTACCCTGGCTTCCTGATTTTGCGGATCTTTTTTCAAAATCTCTTTATAAATTTCGAGTGCATCACTTTTAAGCCCCTGCAATTCGTAAATCTGTGCAAGAGTCAACGTTTTCATGCGATCATTTCGATGCGTAATTGGCTATGATTGAGCCGATTTCACTTGTTGAACAGATCTCTTTGGCATCGTATGCACTGAGGTCTTGTGTTCTGTATCCTTCATGCAGCACCTGTTTTATTGCCCGTTCGATTCTTTGCGCCGCTCCCTCTTCATTCAGAGCGAAGCGAAGCATCATCGCCGCACTCGCAATAGCTGCAATCGGATTCGAAATACCTTGACCTGCAATATCCGGTGCGGAGCCATGTATAGGTTCGTACAGACCGTACTTCTCTCCGATGGAAGCGGATGGAAGAAGCCCTATGGAACCGCTCAGCATACTCGCTTCGTCACTCAGAATATCACCAAATATATTTCCTGTCAAAATAACGTCGAACTGTTTTGGATCACGGATAAGCTGCATAGCGGCATTGTCGACGTACATGTGGCTGAGCATCACTTCAGGATACTCTTTGGCCACTTCCTCCACCGTATCCCGCCATAGCTGACTGACATCCAAAACATTCGCCTTGTCTACCGAACAGACTCTTTTATTGCGTTTCATCGCAATTTCAAAAGCCACTTTGGCTATACGTATGACTTCCGATTTGGTATATACCATAGTATTGAAAGCTTTTTGGCCATCGTTTCCACGTGGTTCGCCAAAATAGATTCCACCGATCAGTTCACGCACGACCATAAGATCGACACCTTCTATTACGGAAGGTTTGAGCGTAGAGGCGTTTACAAGTTCGTCATATACTGTTACAGGTCGAAGATTGGCAAAGACCTGAAGCTCTTTTCTAAGCTTCAAAAGACCCGTTTCAGGCCGTTTCTGACGGGGAAGCGAGTCCCACTTTTCTCCACCGATGGCACCGAAAAGTACCGCATCCGCTTTTTTGACCCCTTCCAGCGTCTCTTTTGGAGCCGGATCGCCCGTGGCGTCTATCGCCGCACCTCCGAGAAGATACTCTTCATATTTGAGCTCGAACCCTTCGGAAAAACTTACGGCATCAAGTACTTTTACGGCCTCTTCAATGATTTCAGGTCCTATCCCGTCGCCTTTAATGAGTGCGATCTTGTAGCTTCTCATTTTCAACGCTCCTCCTCTTTGAGCATTTCGGCTTTGGCATAGTTTATCAGGCCACCGCATGCAAGAAGCTCCTGCATAAACTCCGGTATAGGCTGAAATTTGTATTTTACATGCCTGCTGAGATCGACTATGTTGCCTTTATCCATTTCGATTGAAACGAGATCTCCGGAGTTTATGTTGTCGCACTCTTCGAGTTCGAATATGGGAAGCCCCATGTTAAACGCGTTCCGATAGAAAATACGGGCGAAACTCTTGGCTATGACTGCCGATACTCCAGCCGCTTTTAGTGCGATCGGAGCATGCTCACGACTGCTTCCACACCCAAAGTTCTCACCTGCGACAATAATATCTCCAGGCTGCATTTTCCTGACGAAATCGGGGTCTGCATCCTCCATCACATGTTTTGCGAGCTCGTGCGGGTCCGATGTATTGAGATATCGTGCGGCAATTATCAGGTCGGTGTCAATATTGTCACCGAACTTCCATACTTTTCCGGTTATGACATTCATCTGATTCCTTTAAAGCGAAAGAGACTTTCTCTTGAAATTTACGCGGATTATATCAAAAAGAGCAGGTCTGGAAGTTTAAACCGATAAGTCAGCAAAAATTTAGACATCCGGACTATACACAAAACTGATACAGATAGAGACATAGAAATCCGTTTTTTTGTCAAACCGGAAAATTTCCGGTCTGTACACTATTTTGCAAAGTCAGACGATTTAGCTGTTATCTTTTGAGATTGTTGACGATCTGCAACATTTCATCGCTTGTGCTTATAGCTTTGGAATTGGCCTCATAAGCCCGCTGTCCCGTTATGAGATCCGTCATCTCTTCTACGAGTTGGACATTGCTCATTTCAACAAAGCCCTGCCTTATCTGCCCCAAACCATCCTGTCCCGGCACACCTTCTATCGGATCACCGGAAGCGGACGTGTTTACATAAAGATTGTCGCCAAGTGAGTGAAGACCGGCGGGATTGATGAAATTGGTAAGCTGAATTTGAGCTATATCGGTAGCCTCCTGCTGCCCGGCCTGTAGTACAGACACGGTACCATCCGTACCTATCGATATGGCTACAGCATCTTCGGGAATCACCACTTCCGGTGAGAGTTTGTAACCATCCGAGTTTACGATTGTTCCGGTAGCGTCAAGTTTGAAAGCTCCGTTTCTTGTGTATGCTTCCGTTCCATCGGGAAGAAGAACTTTAAA
Source organism: Hydrogenimonas sp. (assembly GCA_015484905.1). Taxonomy (GTDB): domain Bacteria; phylum Campylobacterota; class Campylobacteria; order Campylobacterales; family Hydrogenimonadaceae; genus Hydrogenimonas. The sequence goes on from WFUN01000021.1 coordinate 8,058, forward strand.
AAAACCGTTCCCCGTGATGGCGAGATCTAAATTGTTTCCGGTCTCTTTGAAATTTCCCTGAGTAAACTGTTTCGCTATGGCTGTAGGACGTACACCGAGACCGACAGATATACCGGTCGGCGACTTTGTCTGCTCGCTCGTTGACGTTCCGGCATATTCCATAGTCTGATACATCAGATCCGCAAATTCAGCCCTTTGCTTCTTGTAACCTATTGTATTGACATTGGCGATATTGTTGGATGTAGTATCGATCTGAATCTGTTGAGCTACCATACCTGTAGCGGCTGTATACAATGAACGTATCATATGCTCTTCCTTCTATGCTGATTTATTACGCACGTATCGATGCAAGTTTGCTTATAGCGTCTCTGTTCAGATCGTCCATTTGAACACTCATGGCTTTTTGATACATCTCTACCAACCTGTTCGTATCGATAAGCTCGGTCATCTGCCTGACCGGATTTACGTTGCTCTTTTCTATCACTCCCTGACGTATTGCCGATGCTCCGATCGCTATATTGAGATCCTCTTCAGCAATACCGTTTTCAATAGTAAAAAGAGTGTCTCCTTCCGGCTTTAGATTCTGGGGATCATCTACGCGCACGACCATCAGTCTATTTATGAATACAGGTGTATCGGGTGCGGTTTGATCCATATATTCGATTCTTCCGTCGCCGTCAATTTTCAGATTGACAGCCTCGGCCGGAATATAAATGGGCTCTTTGTTTTTGAAGTACCCGGACGAAAGCACCGGATAACCGTTTTCATTCACCATCCTGCCCGACTTGTCCCGTTTGAATTCTCCGTTTCTTGTAAGGCGAATCCCCTTCGGTGTTTCCACTGCAAAATAGAGATCTTTGTCACCCAGAGCGAGATCCAAAGGGTTTCCGGTAACTTTCATCGGCCCTGCAGAAAAATCTGTATACTCTTCTACGACATGCGGCACTCTATTTATGGAACGGTTTAGAAATCTGGCGGAATCCTTTGTATGGTTTTGCAACGGTAGATCGTCACGTTTTTGCTGAAATATACGCATAAAATCTCCTACGATCAGATTTCGCTGCTTGAATCCGTCTGTATTGAGATTTGCAAGGTTGTTGCTTATCTGGTCGAGACGATTGAACTGTGTAACCATCGCACCGGTGACAGCGTAGAAACCATTTTGCATCATTTTTTCCTTATTTACCAAAGAGAAGTTTCTCAGAATTGTTTGTATAGTTTTGAAAGCAAAAGGCATTCCATATTTTATACCGTTGGCAACAAAAGACTTTTTGTCAAAAACATTAAACTTTTTTTCCGATCTGTCGATTCTGATAATGATGGCATCGACAGAAGAGGTTTGAACTATAAATTTGAAAAGCCCCCTTTTTCTTCGATTCAGTTCCCTTTCTTTTTCGTTTTATACCAAAACCTGTCTCTGCGATGCCGATCGTAAACCATTAAAAAAGAGAGTGGCATATGAAAAAATTTTATGTGTTACGGTTAGCGCCCCTTTTAAAATACAAACTCTTCATCTTCGGTTTTATCGGCAACGAGGATCGATAAAAATAGCTTAATTTACAATTTATAATTTTTTAGATATAATCCCCCTTACTCTCACGCAAGGAGTTTATCTCACAATGACTGCCAAAGAGCTCAATCAAGCACTTGAAAAACTGTTTGAAGAACACAAAAACGAAAAATATATCACATATGAAAAAATTATTCAGATCTTTGAAAAACAGCCTACTTTGGCCCAGGCCAAAACAATACTGAAACTTTCAAAAAAACATGGAATCAAAATAATAACTTCAAGCGAACGGGCAATGCTTCTGAACATTCAGGAGGCTGAAAAACGCGAATCGGACAGACAGAAGCTCAGCGACGAAACACTTGAAGACGAATTTGACTTTACCAGAGAAAAAGAACTTTTGGAGTGGTCAAGAAGTGACTCTCCCGTAAGAATGTACCTCAGAGAGATGGGGCAGATCCCTCTTCTTACGAAAGAAGAGGAGATAGAGATCAGCAAAAAGATCGAAATGGGAGAAGATATAATTCTGGATGCGATCTGCTCGGTCCCCTATCTCATAGACTTCATACTCGATTACAAAGAGCCTCTTATCAACAGGGAACGACGGGTAAAGGAGCTTTTTAAAAGCTTTGAAGAGGCAGATTCCGACGATTCCGAGGAGGTTAGCGAGGTAGCCAGAAAGTCTTCGAAGGACAACAAACGGGTAGCCAAGGTCATAGAGGCTTTCAAGGCGTTCGAAAAAGCCAAAAAAGAGTGGATGAAGACACTTGCCAAATCTCCGTCCGAAAATGCAAGCGAAGAGGAGAAATTTCATTATCAGCTGGTTCTCTCTTATAAGAAAAAGATACTTAAAGAGCGGCTTCTCGACCTCGGCCCGACATCGAAACTGATAAACGAACTTGTAAAAGCGATGGAGACGGCTCTTAAAAGCGACGAAGGTTTCGATAAAGAGCTCAAACGTCTTGAATACCGTTTGCCACTTTTTAACGAGCAGCTGCGCGAAAATCATCGTAAAATTCTCGAGAATATCGTCAATATGAGCAAAGAGGAGATTGCCGCGGCCGTTCCGGAAGCGACGATGGTAAGCACATATCTGCAGATCAAAAAACTTTTTCAGACCAAAGAGGCGAGCAAAGACAGCTTCAATCTCGACCCTGAAAAGTTGCAGGAGATTCTTGAACAGATAAAACGTGGAAAAAGAATTTCAGAAGAGGCCAAGACGAGAATGGCCAAATCAAATCTGCGACTCGTAGTCTCGATAGCAAAACGTTATACAAACAGGGGGCTCCCTTTCCTAGATCTTATACAGGAGGGCAATATCGGCCTCATGAAAGCCGTAGACAAATTTGAATATAAAAAAGGGTATAAATTCTCGACATATGCGACC
>WFUN01000022.1 GCA_015484905.1 Hydrogenimonas sp.
CCTTTGGGGAACATGATAATCGGGATGTGGGGGTATTTGCCCTTGATGTAGCTTGCAACCTCTTTCATGTAGTTCCAGCTGAATTCGAAGTATTTGCTCTTTTCGAGTGCCGCCGCCCAGCTGTCGAAAATCTGTACGACGTTGACTCCGGCTTCTATCTGCTTTTCGAGGTATAGTTTGACGACTTCGGTAACTTCACGAAGGAGTGCGTGTACGAGTTCGGGCTGTGTGTAGATGAGCTTTTTGACGATGTTGTAGGTTTTGGTGCCGCGCCCTTCGATCATGTATGTTATGAGTGTCCAGGGCGCGCCTGTGAAGCCTATGAGCGCTTTGTCGTCGGCGAGCCGTTCGCGTATGATCTTGACTGCTTCGTAGACGTATGTGAGTCTCTCGTGCGCATTGGGCTGGAGGCGCTTTAGATCCTCTTTGCTTCTTATGGGGTCGGAAAATACCGGCCCTTCACCCTTTTCGAACTTCAGATCCATGCCCATCTCGAGAGGAATGACAAGGATGTCGCTAAAAAGTATCGCCGCATCCACACCTATGATGTCTACCGGCTGAAGCGTCACCTCTGCCGCTTTTTCGGGGTCTTTGCAAAGATTCAGGAAGTCTCCGGCCTCTTCGCGTACCGCCATATATTCGGGAAGGTATCTTCCTGCCTGGCGCATCATCCAAACGGGTGTATAGGGGGTCGGTTTGTTAAAACATGCATCTACGAATATCATTTTCCACTGCCTTTATGTAAGAGATATAGCGCCCCTCCGAGAGCCATGATCGCGATAGCGAAATAGAACATATCCAGAGGCGTAGTGAGGTCGATAAACATCGCTTTTTTGAAGAAGGTGACTATGAGCACCATTATTATCACTTTTGCCAGCTTGTCTTTTAGCTGGTCAAGGGAGTGAATTTCGAGAATCTTCGAGGAGCCGGACTGCTTGGCGGGGTCGATCTCCGATATGAAAAGCTCGTATATGCCGAAGCTGAAGATCAGCATAACTATTGCGATAAGATAGAGGTCTACCGCGCCTATAATGACACCTACCAGTTTTTCGTGAAAGTAGGGAGGGTGCTCTTGTGCAAGATACATCTTGGCCGTCTTCACGGCAATCTCCCATATATCGACACTCGCTACGATAAAGAGGATGATCGAAGCTATAAGGCTGAAGATTACGGCAAGCAGAACAAAGAGGCGTCCGTTCCAGAGCGTCTGCTCGAAGATCTTTTCGAGTAGTTTCATAGTGTCTCCATCTCTACCCATTTTTGGGCTATTCGGATGGCATTGGTCGCGGCCCCTACGCGTAGATTGTCCGCTACTACGAACATATGCAGGACGTTGGGGCGGTAGATGTCGCGACGAATCCTTCCGACGAAGGTCTCGTTCTTCTCTACGCAGTGTGCCGGCATCGGGTATACGCTGTTTGCGGGGTCGTCGAGAATGACGATGTTTTCTCCTTTGGCTATCGTTTCGCGTGCGGCGTCGGCATCGATATCTCTTTTGCAGGTTACCGTAACGCTTTCGGCATGGCCGCGAAGCGTGGGCACCCGTACGCATGTGGCGGCCACTTCGATGGAGTCGTGCATGATCTTGTTGGTCTCGTTGACCATCTTCATCTCCTCTTTCGTGAAGCCGTTATCCATAAAGACGTCTATCTGCGGAATCACGTTTAGTGCTATCTGGTACGGGAACTTTTTATGCTCGCTCTCGTCGAGTTTGAAGGCGAAAAACTCCTGCATCTGGCGTACCAGCTCCTCCATGGCGCTCTTGCCCGCACCGGAAGTGGCCTGGTAGGTGCTGACATCTATACGCTCTATGCCGTATGCGTCCTGCAGCGGCTTGAGCGCCTGCACCATCTGGATCGTGGAGCAGTTGGGGTTGGCTATGATCCCTTTTTCTCTCCATCTGGAGATATCTTGCGGATTCACTTCCGGAACTACCAGCGGAACTTCCGGATCCATGCGGAAATGGCTTGTGTTGTCTATGACGACCGCTCCGGCTTCGACCGCGAAGGGAGCATATTTTGCCGATACCGACCCACCGGCACTGAAGAGGGCTATCTCGACCTCCTCTTCCTCAAATGCTGTCGGAGTAAGCTCCTTTACAGTCACCTCTTCGCCATTGTATTCGACTTTGCCGCCTGCGCTGCGTGCGCTTGCGAGCGGTACAAGGCGACCGACCGGAAATTTCACATCTTCAAGTACCCGAAGCATCTCTTCGCCTACGGCGCCGGTGGCACCGACAACAGCAACATTGAATTTACGCATTGATCTATACCTTGCCAAGAAAGTTGCGTGATTATATCGAAAATATAGAAAATATTGTATAAATGGCTCATAAACCCGGCAAGAAGCTTAAATCATATACTTTAGAAGCGGGCATCGAGAAAAAGATCGTCGCAGCTGATCTGCTTCTTGTCACTGAGAATGGCGGCCCGCTCGACTACAGCGATCAACTCACGGATGTTCCCGGGCCAATGATACGAGATGAGTTTCTCTTTCGCCTCTTTTGAAAACTCCTTTTGCTGCAGACCGTATTTTGCCACGACCTCTTCAAGGGTTTTTTGGGCTATAGGAATTATCTCCTCCCCACGTTCTCTTAGAGGCGGTATAAAGATGGGGATTGTCGCTATTCGGTAGTATAGATCTTCTCTGAACTCCTGATTTTGCATCTTGCTCTTTATGTCGGCATTGGTGGCGGCAACTATCCTTACATCTATATCCGTACCTTTTGTAGAGCCGAGTCTGTGAATGATACGCTCCTGAAGAACGCGAAGGAGTTTCGCCTGCAGGTGGTATGGCATCTCGGCTATCTCGTCGAGAAAGATGGTTCCGCCGTTGGCCGCTTCGAATTTGCCGATTTTCGCCTCTATTGCATCGGTAAACGCGCCTTTTTCAAAACCGAAGAGTTCGCTCTCTATGAGGTTTTCCGGAATTGCGGCCATATTTACTGCAACGAATGGTCCGTCTCTTCTCGAAGAGTTGTCGTGGATAGTTTTTGCAAAAAGTTCCTTTCCGACACCGCTTTCACCCAACAGAAGTACGGCTGCATCGCTTTTGGCCGCTTTGATTGCAAGACAGAGGCTCTTCTCCAGCGCTTCGGAGCTGCCGTAAAAGAGCGAACGGTCATCTTTCATTCCGCTGTTTTTGACGCTTTTTGTGCGGCTTTTTGCTTTTTTGCTTCTGCGTATCGCCTCTACGAGTGTCTCCACTTCGAAAGGTTTTGTAAGAAAGTCGCTGACCCCGAGTCTTATCGACTCAATGGCGCGGCCGAGGGTTGCATTTCCGGTTATGATGATGACTTCGTAGCGCCCTTGCAGCTCCTCTACGAACTCTATGCCGTTCATACCGGGCATTGTGATATCGGATATTACGAGCTCAAAGCTGTCGTCGAGCTTTTTAAGGGCCTCTTTGGCGTTTCTGAAGGTTTTCACTTCGAACTCGTCGTAGTCCGAAAGTGCGATTTCAAGCGATTTGCGCATATTTATATCGTCTTCGACGATCGCGATTTTCATCTTATGGTCACCGGAGTTATTGGATTTTTTTTATGGTAACCAATCCATCATTAAACTCGACTTGTATGGGGAGATTTGTAGTGGTCAAAAAATCTATATTGCTCCAAGACTCTGTATAGTCAGTGCGGCTGTAGGATCGTATGGAGGCGGAGCGATGCAAAAGGCACTCTGTGAGTTTGGTTTGGTTTTTCAAAGCCCAGGATTCGAATTCGCTCTCGTTTGTCTCAAATATGCAAATAGGGCTCGGCTTTCCGTAAATAGGAGTCATGGCTCTGCTTATTTTTAAAGATTCGTAGAGGGCTATATGGTTTTTGCTTACCAATGAATAGGAAACATAATACTCCTGCGCCGCACATATGACGGCATACAGGAGAGTCAATGCGAAAGTTTTGAGTACCACTCTTTCCCGTTCAAAGTGACTTCCATCTCCACCTCGCACAACCCGTCTTTGAATTTTGTATCCAAAATTCTGGCGTTTCTTATTATGGCATCAATATGGGTACGGACGGTGGAGCGGCTAACCATCATGTTTCTAACGAGGTCTCGGCCTTCAATGCGAACTCCGCATATTTTTTCGCCGAGTTGCCGGTATGCATCGGCTACGGCAGCCCGTTTGGCAAGAGCCATTGCCTGCGCTGAAGATACGGTATTGGCCGGAGCCACACCTTGTCCTATTACCTGAAAGTGTATGAGACTGTTTTTTGAGAGCGTGCATGAAGGGTGGATATTTTCTCCCGCATCTTTTAAAATCTGGACTTTTTCTGCCGCAGATTCATTGGATATGGCAGTTTTGTGAGCGGTATACTTTTCGGCGTTTTTCCCACTCTGGCACTTCTGTTCTTTTGGAACCGGAGGAGTTTCCGCAAGCAGAATCGAGGAAGCGATCGTCAATACGAGCAGTAAACGTTTTTTCATGAAGACTCCTGAAGTTGTTTCTTTTCAAGCAGCAAAAAGTGTTCCTCTCCAGTTACTGCTCTTTTTCCAGGCTGTTTGGCATCTCCTCTTCTGCTTCCTCCTTTGGACAGCTTGCTATAGAGTTGACTTTGTCGCCGCTATCGAGTCTGACAATTTTGACCCCGCTGGTATTTCGTCCTGCTTTTCTTATGCTTTGCATATCCACCCGTATCATCTTGCCGGTTTGAGTAAGCAGCATCAGGTCTTTGTTCTCATCTACTATGACCACACCTACCGCATCGCCTGTTTTTGGTGTAAGTTTCATGGCAAGAACACCCTTGCCGCCTCTGCTTTGAAGTCTGTACTCACCTGCCTCGGTGCGTTTTCCGATACCCTTTTCGGCTACGGTGAGCAGCTCCTGCTCTTCATCGCGTATCGTCGTAGCTCCGACAACCTGGTCGCCTTCTATTTTGAAACGTATCGCCGTTACTCCGCGTGCCGTACGGCCTATCTCTCTGGCATCCGATACAGGGAAACGGATACACATGCCTTTTTTTGTAAGAACAAACAGCCATTGTGTTTCCGGAAGAACTATTTTTGCCGTTACCAGCGCATCCTCTTCATCCAGGGTAATCGCTCTTACACCGACGGAACGGATATTTTTGAATTCATTCAGGTTGGTTCTTTTTACGATCCCTTTTTTGGTGAAAAAGGCGATGGATTTGTTTTTATCGAAATCTGTCGTCGGAATGATGGCCATAATGTTTTCTTCGGGCTGAAGCTGGATCAGGTTGACGACCGCTTTTCCTTTCGCGGTTCTGGAGCCCTCCGGAATTTTGTATACTTTTAGCCAGTAGAGCTGGCCTCGATCCGTTACGAACATCAACGTATCGTGCGTATTTGAGACAAAGAAATTTTCTATAAAATCATCTTCGTGTGTTGTAACTGCCGTTTTGCCTTTTCCTCCACGATGCTGCTTTTCATATAGTTTAACCGGAACACGCTTGATGTATCCTCTGTGCGTGATAGTTACAACCATAGGTTCGTTCGGAATCAGATCTTCTATGTCTATGTCTTCATAGTTGTCGATTATCTCGGTTTTTCTTGGCGTGGAGAAGTGCTCTTTTATCTCCAGCAGCTCCTCCTTGATAATCTGGCTGAGCAGATCTTCGCTTTTTAGAATACTTCCAAGGCGCTCTATTTCGGCCATCAGCTCTTTATACTCTTTTTCTATCTTGTCACGTTCGAGTCCGGTAAGCCGCTGCAGGCGCATATCCAGTATCGCCTGGGCCTGTTTTTCGCTGAGACTGAAGCGATCCATGAGCCCTTCACGTGCTTCCTGGGCATCTTTTGAGGCTCTGATCAAGGCCACTATCTCATCTATATTGTCAAGAGCGATACGAAGACCTTCAAGAATATGGGCTCTCGCTTTTGCCTTTTCAAGTTCGAAGATCGTTCTTCGGATGATTATGGTTTTGCGGTGCTGGATGAAGAGTTTTAGTAGTTCTATTAGATTGAACACTTTCGGCTCTTTATTCTGTATCGCAAGCAAAATAATGCCAAACGTTATCTGCATCTGGGTGGATTTGAAGAGATTGTTAAGAACTATCTCGCTCATTGTATCTTTTTTGAGTTCAATTACTACGCGGATCCCTTCACGGTCACTCTCGTCTCTTATTTCACTTATCCCTTCGATCGCTTTCTCTTTTGCAAGCTGAGCAATATTTTCTATAAGTTTGCTTTTGTTTACCTGATAGGGTAGCTCGTCTATGACGATTACTTCACGATGCCCCTTTTTTTCTATATGGGTTTTTGCACGCACTTTTATACGGCCACGCCCTGTTCTGTAGGCATCAAGTATACCTTTGCGGCCAAATATTATGCCTCCTGTCGGAAAGTCGGGCCCTTTTATGCTCTCCATCAACTTTTCCAGCTCGACTGCCGGATTGTCTATCATTAAAAGCAGCGCATCGATCAGCTCATCGAGGCGGTGAGGAGGGATGTTGGTAGCCATTCCGACAGCGATTCCGTTCGAGCCGTTTAGCAGCAGATTGGGTACGCGGCTGGGCAATACATCAGGCTCTTGCATCGTGTCGTCGTAGTTTGGAATGAAATCGACGGTATCTTTCTCTATATCTCTCAAAAGCTCTTCGGCCAAGCGTGTCATTCGCGCCTCTGTGTATCGCATTGCCGCCGGATTGTCTCCATCGATGGAGCCGAAGTTTCCCTGTCCATCGACAAGAGGGATGCGCATCGAAAAATCCTGAGCCATTCGTACCAGCGCGTCATATACGGCCGTATCTCCGTGAGGGTGGTATTTACCTATGACGTCACCAACTATCCGGGCGCTTTTTTTGTATGCAGCTCGTGATGTAAGGCCAAGTTCGTGCATTGCGAAAAGAATGCGTCTGTGTACCGGTTTCAGGCCATCTCTTGCATCCGGAAGAGCACGGCCTATTATAACGCTCATAGAATAATCGAGATAGCTTCCTTTGATGCTATCTTCTATCGATATCTCCTGTATATCTTCGTTTTCCTTGAACAGATCGGACATTCAAAACCTTTTGCTCTGAAAATTTTAAATATTATTTTATCTTACACTACCTTAATTTTTTAAAGACTCTTATGAAATGAGTATGCAGATTGATTTGTAATGAGGCACGCTTTTGTTTGTGCTTATTTTTTAATCAAAAAGTATCTATCTTTAAATACTTCAAATTTGTATACTTTCTTCATACTTTTTCCAAAAAGGAGATACTATGAAGAAATGGCTACTATCATTGCCCCTCTTGCCGGCAATGGCTTTTGCAGAAGAGAGACTCGACAGTGGCGATACTGCATGGATGCTTGTCGCTACGGCATTTGTCATGCTAATGACACCAGCCGGTTTGGCTCTTTTTTACGGAGGGCTTACTAGAAGCAAGAACGTACTCAATACGATGGGCATGAGTCTTGCCGCATATGCGGTTGGAACCCTTGTATGGGTTTTGTTTGGATACTCCATAGCGTTTGGCGAGGGAGACTTCATAGGTACCGGTAAAATACTGCTTTCGGGAATAGGCTCGGACACTCTCAGCGGTACGATTCCGGAACTGCTTTTTGTAGCCTTTCAGGGAACTTTTGCGGCCATTACCGTAGCGATTGCCAGCGGATCGATGATAGAGAGAGTTAAGTTCTCTACTTTTGTGGTGTTTGCGGCTCTTTGGGTAATAGTGGTCTACTCTCCCATAACACACTGGGCCTGGGGTGGCGGTGAAACACTGAACTTCGGTGAGATAGATTTTGCGGGCGGTACCGTAGTCCATATCAATGCGGGTGTTGCCGGATTTGTCGTAGCTATGCTCCTTGGGCGCAGAAAAGATTATGAAAAAGCTGCGATCAAACCTTTTTCTCCTGTTTTTGTAGTACTTGGCGCCATGCTCCTGTGGTTTGGCTGGTTCGGTTTCAATGCCGGATCCGAAGTAGCTGCCGACGGTACTGCTGCATCTGCGTTTCTTGTAACGAATGTTGCCGCTTCTCTCGGGGTTATCGGCTGGATAGCAGGCGAATGGTTTATGTTCAAAAAACCGACGCTTGTAGGTGGTGCTTCCGGAGCTGTAGCCGGTCTCGTGGCAATAACGCCAGCTTCCGGCACTGCGGGAGTGGAAGGAGCCATCATAATAGGTATAGTCGGCGGATTTTTGGGATTCCTGGCTGTTTCAAAAATCAAAAAAACGTTCAAAGTCGACGACTCTCTGGATGCATTCTGGGTACACGGTCTTGTCGGGATATGGGGCTCTATCGCAACCGCGGTTTTTATAGCCGACTATGCTCTACCTGAAGATTACAGCATTGCAAGCCAGTTGGTAAGCCAATTACTGGCTGTAGGTCTTACTGTAATATACAGTGCAGTAGCGACTACCATAGTCTTTTTTATCGCTTCGGCAGTTACCGGGGGAGGCCGTGTTGATGAAGAGATTGAAACGGTCGGACTGGATGAGTCGGTACATGGCGAGCGTGTGCTCAATCTCTAATATCGAATTTGGATGCCGGTTTGACCGGTATCCGAAATTGTAACAATCTCTATCAGGAGCATTATGATGAAAAAAATAGAAGCAATAATCAAACCATTCAAACTTGAAGATGTAAAAGATACGCTCACCGAAGCGGGTATAACCGGGATGACGGTGACGGAAGTGAAAGGATACGGCCGCCAACAGGGTCATAGCGAGCTGTATAGGGGAGCTGAGTATGTTGTCGATTTTTTGCCGAAAGTGAAGCTTGAAGTAGTGGTTTCTGAGGATGAGGTCGAAACTATTGCGGAAAAAATCGTCGAAGCGGCCCGAACAGGAAAAATCGGCGACGGAAAGATTTTTATCTCTTCCATAGACAAAGTGGTACGGATACGTACGGGAGAAACGGATCTTGAAGCTTTATGATCCTCTAAAAGGCCTACGTCCGCTTTTTTAATGAAAGCGGATGTATTGCTCAATAATTAAACAAAAAAACAATCTTCTACCTACTGCAAGACAAAAAACTGCTTAAAAACTATACAATTTTCCTATTTGAAATCTTCTGCCACCCTTTTATAATTTGGGATACAAAAATTCTGGTGCATTGTTTGCACCCAAAGTTCAAGGAGTTGTTATGTCTGCTGGAGACTTTTCCTACATTGTCGATACGCTTTTTCTGTTATTCGCGATGACCCTGATTATATTTATGGTACCCGGCTTCGCTATGCTCGAGGCCGGTATTGTACGCACAAAAAATGTAAGTGCCGTATTGACGGTCAATACGATGATATACGCTATCGCCTCTTTGGTGTTTTTACTTGTCGGATACAAGCTGGCTTTCGGCACATGGGAGAATGACAGTGTCAGTAAATGGGCCGCTTTTTTGTTTCAGATGGCATTCGTGGGCAAGACGGTGAATATAATGAGTGGAGGTGTCAGTGAAAGGACACGTATTATACCTCTGATGATATTTACAGTACTCATGGCCGCTGTCATCTATCCGATGGTAGTAAACTGGACATGGGGTGCCAATTCTCTCGAAGGAACATTTCTTGATATCAGCGGAATGCACGATCTGGCCGGTTCCACAGTGATTCACTCTACCGGAGCATGGGCGCTACTGGCTGCGATTTTGATTATAGGCCCCAGAAAAGGGCGATATGTAGATGGAAAGGTAAAAGTCATACCGGCATCCAACATACCGCTCGTTACGCTTGGGGCCATGATCCTCTGGATAGGGTGGTTCGGTTTCAATGGAGGCTCGGTAGGATCGATCGCTTCCAAAGAGAACGCGGACCTGGTGGCTCTCACAATCATGAATACAAATACGGCCGGATTGGCGGGTGCAATAACAGCGGCTTTGATTGTCTATAAACAATACAAAAAATTCGACATCACCATGATTTTGAATGGCGCTCTCGGCGGTCTTGTCGCTATTACTGCCGGTGCCGATCTGTTTGGTATATATATCCCGATACTGATAGGTATAATAGGCGGCGCACTCGTCGTCTTCGCAGTCCCTCTGTTCGACCGCTATCGTATCGACGATCCCGTGGGGGCGCTTTCGGTACACCTCGTCAACGGAATCTGGGGCACCATAGCCGTAGGCCTTTTTGTAAAAGATGTATCGCTGGCGGCGCAGATAAAAGGGGTGGTTGTAGTAGGCATTTTTGCATTTGTGGTATCATATGCCGTACTGTTTGCCATTAACGGAGTTATTCGTTTCAGAGCGGACGATGACGAGCAGATGGAAGGGATAGATGTCAGTGAGTGTGGCGTTGAGGCCTATCCGGAATTCAAGCGGGCATTTTGATTTGAGCTTTTAGAAAGCGGGGTTTTTAGAGGTTCAATAAGTCGTTGTTTCACTCCAGGCAAACGAAACAGATACTCTTCCCCGCTTCACAGAAGCTTCTGTACTGCGTCGGTAGCAGTACACTCTTTGTGAAGAAGTATCAATCTAAATAAAAAAGAGAGGTCCATGAAAAAGATAGAAGCGATAATAAAACCGTTCAAGATCGAAGAGGTAAAAGACGCTCTTACCGAAGTAGGGATTACCGGTATGACCGTAAGCGAGGTCAAGGGGTACGGTAGACAGGCCGGACATACAGAACTCTATCGAGGTGCGGAGTATGTTGTCGATTTCATTCCGAAAGTGAAGATAGAAGTAGTCGTGAAAGCGCAAGATGTAGATATTATCGTAGAAAAAATTATGGAGGCGGCAAGAACCGGCAAGATCGGTGACGGAAAGATATTTGTCAGCGATATCGAAAGAGTTGTAAGAATACGTACAGGCGAGGAAAACGAAGAGGCTATATAGCGGCTATTTTGGTCTCAATATTTCGGTTTGACCGGAGTCTCCGGTCTGCTGCTTCATATCTCTTTTTCCAATTTTTCTATAAACTCCTCTTCAGCTTTTTTGTTCTTTCGTCTGTAGTAGTAGAAAACAACAATTATCAAAATGAAAACACCCCCGATTATATAATGGAGCAGATCTTTTAGCTTCTCCTCCTGCTCCCCGAAAAAGTAACCGAGCGCCAAAAGTATGGCACACCATATACCAGCACCGAGAAATGTGTATATACTAAACGCCAGGATAGGCATTTTACCTATCCCCGCCGGTAGAGATATATATTGCCGGATCCCGGGAACGAGTCTTCCCCAAAAAGTACTTGCCGGACCATATTTTTCGAAAAAGGCTTCTACTTTGTCGATTGTTTCCGCTTTAATCAGAATATAGCGGCCATACCTTATCAAAAAAGCGCGCCCTAGTCTGTGGCCGAGTACATAATTGAACAGCGCTCCTGCCAAAGAGCCTCCCGCTCCGGCCAAAAATGCCATCCATATATTCATTTCCCCTTTGTGCGCCAGATATCCTGCGGGTATCATTGCAACTTCACTTGGGAAAGGGAAAAAAGAGCTCTCCAGAAACATCATTATAAAAATACCCGTATAGCCCATCGAACCAACCGCTTCGACGATCCAATCAATAATTTCGTGCATGGTTTGCCTTTGGTAATAATTAAAGCAAACGATATAATACAATAAAAAGGTTTGGCAATATGGTTATATCTTTGAATGAACCTCTCGATATGCATCTGCATCTACGTGAAGGCAGAATGTTGGATATTGTGGCTCCATATAGTGCACTGACTTTCAGCGGTGCATTGGTCATGCCGAATCTGGTCCCGCCGCTTACGACAAAAGAGGCTGTTTTGAAATATAAAAGCCAAATCGTGGAAGCTGGCGGAAACGATAAGTTTGTCCCCTATATGACGCTGTTTTTCAGATCAGACTATACATATGAGTTTTTAGCTTCCGTAAAAGAGCAAATAGTGGCTATAAAACTTTACCCGGCCGGAATAACGACGAATTCAGAAGAGGGCGTAAGCGGTTTCGATATTGGGGAGCTTGCACCCGTATTGGATGCCATGAGCGATCTGCGGATTCCTCTTTGTATTCATGGAGAGACTGACGGATTCGTTATGGACAGGGAAGCGGAGTTTATTCCCATTTATAGAAAAATCGCTGAAAATTTTCCAAATCTCAAGATAATTATGGAGCATATAACCACAAAAGAGGCAGTAGCGGCGCTTGAAGATTTCGACAATCTCTATGCAACGATCACGCTCCATCATCTTTATATAACTCTCGATGACGTAGCCGGGGGGTTGCTTCAGCCGCATCTTTTTTGCAAGCCGATTGCCAAGCGTCCGGAAGATCGTGCCGCACTGCTGGAAGCAGCTTTGCAGGCACATCCAAAGGTCATGTTCGGATCCGACTCCGCGCCGCATCCAAAAGAGACGAAAGAAGCTCCCGGTTGTGCAGCGGGAGTCTTTACGGCACCTATCGCTTTGCAGGCTCTGGCACAGCTTTTCGACAACCATGGAGCATTGGACAGGTTGCAGACTTTTGTAAGCGACAATGCCAGACGAATTTACGGAATCAATCCACCCAAAAAAGAGGTTCTACTCGAAAAAAGCCTCTATCTTGTACCAGAAATCTATGAAGCGACGGTTGTACCGATGTTCGCGGGCCAGAGTCTGGAGTGGAGGGTTGTCGGTGCACAGTAGAATCCTTCTGCTTGAAGACGACAGACTTTTTGGCGAGACACTGGTCGATTTTCTGGAGAGCGAGGGGTATGAAGTACTTCATTGTATGGGAGCCAAAGAAGCCATAGATGCGACCTATACCCAAAAGTTCGATATATATCTTCTGGATGTCAATATTCCCGATATGAACGGTTTCGAACTGCTGAAGCAGCTTAGAGAGAGCGGTGACGAGACTGCGGCGATATATATCACCTCCGCACGCGACAAGGAGGCTCTTGTCGAAGGTTTTGGCAGTGGTGCGGACGACTATATGAAAAAACCTATAGATCTGGATGAGTTGCTGCTGCGTATAGAAGCACAGCTTAGACGTATATATCCTACGGGCAGAGTCATGGTGGGAGAATTTTTTTTCGATATGCAAAGACTGGTTCTCTATCGGGGCGAAGAACTGGTCGCACTTCCAAAAAAACTGGCCGAGCTTCTCGGATTTTTTTTAAGGAATCGTGGCAAGGTTGTCAGTACGGAAGAGATACTGCGTGAAATATACGGAGACGAGCATCCAGGGACTGGACCTCTGCGTGTTTACATAAACAGGCTGAAGCAGCTTTTTGGCAAAGACGCCATAGTCAATATCAGAGGAATCGGATACTGTTTTGAAGCATAGAGAGATTTGGAAAGTTCTCCTTTTTTATGTGGTCTCTTTTATGGCCATGGCCGGACTGATGTGGATGGTGTTTGAAACTTTCGGTTATTCAAACAGAAATTTTTTTATAATCATCATTGTGCTTCTACCTCTTTCGCTTCTTTTTGGATACATTCTTTCAAAAGTGGCTCTGGAGCCTCTTTTTATTACCAACAACCTTCTTGACAGGCTTCTTAAAGATACACTTCATGAGTTGAATATACCGCTGTCGACAGTTTTCGCGAATGTCAAGATGTTGAAAAAGGATGAGAAAGACTCAAAAAAGCTGGCACGACTGGAGAGAATAGAAAAGGCTGGAGAGAATCTGGGTGAACTATATGAGGATCTTGACTATTTTATAAAAAAAGAGATAGGCAATGTGGAGCGAGAAAGCTTCGATCTGGATGAGATTGTAAAATACAGTATCGCAAAGATGGATGAGATGGCCGATGGAATTTCGATACAATATAAACCGTTGAAAATCCGTGTTACGGCTGACAGACGGGGATGTCAGAAGACAATTGACAACCTTTTGGCGAATGCCATAAAATATAACCATAAAGGAGGGACGGTCGAAATTTATGGAATCGGCAGTTCGGTGATAATCAAAGACAGCGGAGTCGGTATGGATGAGACCACCCTTTTTCATATATTTGACCGATATTATCAAAGTGATCTCAGTGCTTCCGGGTATGGAATAGGGCTTCACATCGTAAAAACTTTTTGTGATGAGCACGGGATAGATATAAAAATTGACTCTAAAAAAGGGGAAGGAACAGTTTTTTGCCTGAATTTCGCATCGATAGGAGAGAGATATTGAACGACTGGATGATAAACAACATGGACTATCTGTTTATCGGGGCTCTTGGAGTATTGAGTATCATTGCATTGTGGCTGGTACTCGAGCGTTATTTTTTCTACCGGCATATCGATTTAAGAAGTTTTTCGGAAAAAGAGGAGCTGGAAATAGCTCTGGGAGAAAATCTTACTATGCTCGCTTCCATAGGATCAAATGCACCTTTTATAGGACTTCTTGGAACTGTAGTCGGTATTATGGTAACTTTCATATCGATCGGACACAGCGGTTTGGTAGAAACAAAAGAGATAATGGTAGGTCTTGCCCTTGCACTTAAAACTACCGCAGGCGGAATCCTAGTTGCAATTCCGACAATATGGTTTTACAATCTTCTGACAAGAAGGGCTGAAATATTGGTAGCGAGGTGGGAAATTTTGAAAAAACGTGATGGGAAAGAGCAGGAGTGAAGGTCAAAAAATTTGATCAAATCAATGTTTTACCTTTTATAGATATTATGCTGGTTCTGCTGGTTGTGGTTTTGACCACAGCTTCGTTTGTGGCAAAAGGTACGATTCCGGTCGATCTTCCTCAGGCATCGAGCAAAAAGGCCCCTGTAGAGAAAATGAAGACCATCGTCATCAAAAGCGACGGCAGACTCTTTTTTGAAGATAGAGAGATAGGATTTGAAGGATTGGATCGCATAATATCAAAACTAAATCCGAAAAAGGATGCGATTTTGATAAAAAGCGATGCAAAAAGCCGGTTTCAGAGTTTTGTGAAGGTTATAGACCTGCTAAAATCGAACGGCTTTCAAAAGATCAGTATAGAGACGAAACAGTGAGGATGAGATGATTCTGCCAAAAGATAACGAAGCTTATGAAAAGATGCTCAGAGAGTTGAGAGTTGTAGTGCCATTGACCCCTTTTTTCAGAAGATACAAAGAGATTTTTGTAAACCATTTTATTGAAGAGGTCCGAAAGGAGATAGGGGCATCCAAAATGAGAGAGAAATTTCTTCATCCTCTCTCTTCTGACTTTTATGACGCCCTTTTTGACTTCAAAGCTCCGGAACCGGACAATGTAGCCGAGGATTTCCTTCAGATCAAAAATCGCGGAATAGCTCCTTTACTGCTACTTCAAAAGCTTCTCTCTTCACTTATCCTGCATCTTGTGAGCGACTATTCCGACGATAGAGATCTTTTTAACTATCTAAAGGTTCTGTCAGACTATTTTGATAGGGTATTGGAGTATCTCAAAAGCCTGTTGCAGGCCGATACGGATCGTGAATTTGCGACTCATGTGGTTTTGAAGCAGCACGAAATCATAAAATGGCTCCCCTCAGGAAAAACCATAAGACTTCTGAATGTCTATAAAGGAATTCCCATAACATATGATGCAATGGTTGGTCGAAGCCATACAGGAAAGATCGTCTTGCAGATGCATCTTGAAAAAGGTGTCGTTGCGGAAAATGAAGGAAGAGTGGTCTGTTTTGATAGGCGAATGGAGCCTTTTGCGATAGAGATGAGAATTAGACGTTTGGCCTATCGCGGCAGAGTGGCTGTGGCTGAAGTGGAAGAGCCGACATGGATAGATAGTATCGCTCATCGCAGAAAAAGAGTCCGCGTCGTGCTCGACAAACCTCTAAAAGGTAGAATAACCGCTCTTGGAAGACAGTTTAATGTCGATATAATCGATATTTCCGGAAAAGGAGTCTGTCTTCAGACAGATGTCGGCTACGGTCTGCCTCTTTACGAGCAGGTGGAAGTAACTCTCCCCGTTCCCCAAGAAGATGGTACAGTTAGAAATATTGTAATGCGCGGTACACTCCAATATCTTTCCAGACTTGGCAAAACGTTGCGTAGATATCACATTTTTTTGCATGCCACTCCAAGAAAAGAGGAGATACTCTCAGCCTTTGTCGCCAAGCGTGAGATTGCTTTGATGAAAGAGATAAAAGCTATTGCAGATGAAAAATTTTAGATTTTGGATCCTCTTTTGGCTGAAACTCTTTATAATCGTCATACTTTCACCTCTTACACTATCGTTACACAAAGATAAAATACAATAACGGTCCAAAAACAATAAAAGGATGGAGTTATGTCAAAAGAGCTGAGACGCAAAGTAATGATCGTAATGGCCGGGGCCATGATATTTGGCGGTACTGGTCTGCTTGCAGGTATGAATTGCGGGTCTGGAAAATGTGGTAGCGGTATGAAAATGGAAATGAAAGATGATGCAAAAATGAAAGAGATGCCGTGTGGATGTAAAAAGGGAGAGTGTGCCTGTTGCGATAAAAAAGGGGGGATGAAGCATAATGGTGACGGAGGGATGGAAAGCAAAATGAAAAGCGAAATGAAAGGAAAATGCGCTCCTGGAAAATGCGGCGGAATGTAATCCGCCTCGATTACGAACGAAATCACTGCATCAAAACTTTTCACTCTATTGGTTGGGCGGTAATAATGACCAAATATCTGCACGATTGAGTTTTCCGCAAGGCTCCTTAGGTTATAATCATCTAAAAAAACGGGGCCTCGCACGTGCGGATAGAAGCGATCAACGAACTTCTAAACGACAAAAAAAGGTTACTCACCGACATCTATTTCCAATTGCAGAAAATTTTTGAACAAAAGTATGGCTGCGATACGGTGGTCTTGATGGAAGTCGGCACTTTTTTTGAAGTTTATGAAGTGAACAACGATGAGATGAAAATCGGAAAAGCAAAGGAGATCGCTGAGCTTCTAAATATCCAGCTTACACGCAAAAACAAGGCAATTCTTGAAAATTCGGTTGCCAATCCGCTGATGGCTGGAGTTCCGACCGTTTCTATTGATCGGTATCTCTCGAGGCTGGTACAGAGTAAAAAGTATACTATTGTCATAGTACGCCAAAAAGGGGCACCCCCGAAAGTCAAACGCTACATAGGCAACATTCTTTCTCCCGGGACAAATTTCGATTATCTGCTTGAACCGACAGAAAATTATGTAGTTTCCCTGATAATAGATATAAATAGAGGCATATACTCCTGTGGATACAGCGCAATAGATGTGAGCACCGGAAAGACTTTTATAAACGAGATCCATGGCACGCGGGAGGACAGGACCTATGCACTTGATGAGATATTCAAACAGATTCACAGCTACAACACTTCTGAATTGCTGCTTACAACGAATGATCCATCGATCGATTTGGAGTGGATTTTACGCTATTTGGAAATAGAGGGGCATATCAGCTATACGATAGGAAATATCCGCCATAAAATAGCGTATCAAAACGAACTTTTTGCCAATGTCTACAGTATCAGGTCGTTTCTAAGCCCTATAGAATATCTTGATCTGGAGCGCTACCCCTACGCTTCCGAATCTCTCTCGCTTTTGATAGACTTTATCATAGAGCATGACGCCTCGCTTATTGAAAAAATGAACCGTCCGGTTTTTATTGGGGGCCGTCGTTATGTATATCTGGGCAACAACGCTCTTGAGCAGTTGAATATAACGAGTCGTGATCAGGATGAGATGACTCTTTTGAAACTGATAGATCTGACCTCGACCGCTATTGGAAAGCGTCTTTTCAAAGAGCGTCTGTTAAACCCCATTTGTGATGAAAAAGAGCTTAGAGGACGCTATGATCTTGTTGAAAAAGTCATGGAACATACACAGAACTTTTCAAATGCCTTAAAAGAGGTTTACGATCTTGAGCGAATATTAAGACGTATCAAGCTTGGCAAACTTCATCCGTTCGAGATGGTATATCTTCACGACTCTTTGGTTGTTCTCGAAAGAATGGTATGGGAGGCAAGCGGCATAGGCATCGAGATTGATGACAATCTTGGAATAGAGATTGAAGGGTTTGTAAGAGAGATCGAGCGAACATTTGTACTCGACGAGTGTGCCAAATATCGTCGTGACCAGATCGAAAGCAATATTTTCCAGCCAGGCATAAATCTTTTCGTCGACCAGATAGTCGACGAAAACAGAAAAGAGTTTGAGAAACTCGAAGCGATACGTCTGCATATCGAAAATTTTTTCAAGACCGGTGAAAACAGGGATACCGATTATGTAAGCATAGGATGGCTTGAAAGCGAAGGATATTTCCTGAATGTGACCAGGACACGTTTTGGTATGATAGAAAAAGATTTGATGGAGAGTTTTCTACTGCTTGAAGGAAACCACTATTTTCTGCGTGATTTCAGCTATAAAAGATTGAAAAACAGTGTAAAAATCACATCATCACTTATAGATGAAATTTCAAAGGCCATCATGGCGAACCAGGCACGTATCGTAGCTTTGATAAAACAGAGCTATGTAGAGTCTCTGGAGCTTCTTGAAAAACGTTATGCACAGCTGCTGGAGCGGATTATACATTTTGTAGGGCGTTTTGATGTCGCTATCGCGACCGCGAGAGCTGCCAAAAGATACAACTATACACGGCCGGAGATTCTTAATCGAAAAGAGGATGAGTTGACTCTCGAATTTATAGCTCTGCGCCATCCTATCATAGAGTCCCGTGAAGAGAATGGAATATATATTCCAAATGATATTTTGATGGGAGATGTACCTGAAACTGTAAGTCATGACCATGTTACTTTGCAATCGAGCGGTAACAAAGCTGTACGCGGCGTTTTACTCTATGGAATAAATTCCAGCGGAAAGAGCTCACTGATGAAAAGTGTCGGAATTGCGGTAGTTATGGCTCAAGCCGGTTTTTTTGTGCCAGCCGCATCCATGCGGTTTCA
The DNA here is from genome assembly GCA_015484905.1 of Hydrogenimonas sp. Classification (GTDB taxonomy): domain Bacteria; phylum Campylobacterota; class Campylobacteria; order Campylobacterales; family Hydrogenimonadaceae; genus Hydrogenimonas. The sequence goes on from WFUN01000022.1 coordinate 18,654, forward strand.
TCTTTTTGACAAAATTTTTACCAGAATAGTGAGCAAAGACAATCTTTATAAAGGATTGAGTACTTTTGCTATTGAAATGATGGAGCTCAAAAATATTTTCAATCGTGCCTCCAAAGGGTCACTGGTACTCGGAGATGAGATAAGCCACGGAACAGAAACAGAGTCCGCATTGGCGATTGTAGCCAGTGCAATAAAGCGGCTGCATGAACTAAAAGCACTCTTCATCGTAGCCACCCACCTTCACAAACTGACCGAGCTTCCTACAGTCACGGAACTGGAAGATGTGGTTTTTATGCATCTGGGGGTCGAATATAATGAAACAAATGATACACTCATATACAACAGAAAAATGATGCCTGGCTCAGGCAGCACTCTTTACGGTCTTGAGTTTGCGAAGTCACTGCATATGGACAAGCGCTTTTTGCAGACAGCATATGCTGTAAGAGAGTCGCTTGGAGAAGATGTTACCGTACTCAGGAGATTGAAGAGGAAAAGAAAGAGTAGTTATAATAGACAGTTATATCTCAGTAGTTGCGCCCTCTGCGGTGCGGCTGTGGAGGAGGTTCACCATATCGTTCCCCAGGCGAAATCGGATGACTCCGGCTGTATAGGGCATTTCCATCAGAACCATCGCTACAATCTCATACCGCTGTGCAAACGCCATCACAGGCTTGTTCATGAAGGAAAGGTTACAATTCACGGATTTGTTATGACCGACAATGGTCTACAGCTTCAATATAGTGAAAATAATGTATAATCTATGCCTATGACTTCGTAAAACCGTCGACAGCCTGTGCCGGCTGGTTTTTTAAATAAAATTGCAAGGAGTGTTATTTATGAATCTGCCCGTTATAGACATACCGGTCAAACTGCCGTTTGATGTGCCGCTGCTAGTACATCCTGTTTTCGTTCACTTTGTTATCGCTATTCCTGTAATAGTACTTTTGATAGAGTTGGTGAACCTGAAGACCAAAAAGCCTGCTGTAAGTGTTACTTCACTCTCTCTTCTGATACTTGCGGTTTTTGTTTTCGCTGGAGCTTTTTTTACAGGAAAGGCTGATGGTTCTGAGGCTTTCTCTTTTTTGAGTCCGGAAGTACAGGATGAATTGAGATCCCACAAACTGCTTGGAACCTATCTTGTATTTGGGGCTGTATTGGTTCTTTTGTTGAAACTCGGTGCCATGATAATACGCAAGAAGTGGATGAAAAATGTTTTCATGGGATTCCTTGTACTCTTTATCGCCATTCTTTTCAAGCAGGGCAAAGATGGAGGGGAACTGGTGTTCGAATATGGCGTAAATGTCAAACCGGTTACAGAGCTTAAAGATCGGATCAATGAGATGAAGATAGATTTGGACAACCTGAACGAGCAGCTGCAAAAGGCAAAAACGGAGTGTGAAGAGAAGAGCGCAGCCGCTTCAGAACCTGCGCAGAGTGAGGAAACCACACCTGCCGTAGCACCAGAAGCTGCAACCGAGACGACAGTTTCAAACGAGTCTTCGGAAGAGAATGCAACAGCCGCACCGGCTGAGGTGGAAACTCCGGCAAGCCAGGAGGCTGTCCAGCCTGAGGGCAACTCCACTACCCAGGTTCCGATCCCGACGCATTGATATTTTGTAAAAATATCGATTCTATTCTACATTTTATCCAGATACAATATTGCGCCGAAGAGCTTTTTGGCGCGATATTTATACCTGAAAACTGCCTATACGCTTTAAAAACAGTTGTTATTGGAAATTAACCTGCAAAAAGAGAGAGTATGTCTAAAAAAACGGTTTGCATTGCTCTGTTTTTGCTTTTTCTGACAAACGCGCAGGCTCTGTTCAGCGATGAAAAAATAGGCGTCGTAAAAAGTGAAAAGTACACTGCAAAAACGGAAGATCCCGCCAACCGTTTTATGGACAGGTGTCCTGTATGCAACAACGCTATTTTCAGACACCACAGATGGGTGGCGATAATATATTATGAAAAAAATATGAGGCTGAAACATCTTGCTTTTGATGGAGTGAAAGAGATGATGAGGTTCTATTTCGAACCTGGCAGATGGGGCGACTACGATAACTTCTTTGCGCATATAAAAAAGATCGTTGTAAGAGATTATGAAAGCCGGAAACCGATGGTTGCGAAAAGAGCATGGTATGTTGTGGGAAGTAAGATAAAAGGGCCGCATGGGAGCGAGCTGATACCTTTTAAAGATAAAAAAACAGCAGAAGAGTTTTTAAAAAAATATCATGGAGAAAAGATAGTGCGTTTTGGCGAAATTACAAAAGAGTTCGTAAAATGAGTCGTCACTCTATTTACCTTTTTTCAATATCTCTTCGATCGGTTCCGGTCTGCCGAAGTAATAACCCTGTACAAAATCTATGCCTATTGAACTGACGGTGTCGTAAATCGTTTCCGTAGCGACAAATTCGGCAACCGTTTTCAGATTGTAAGTGTTTGCAAGCTTGTGAATGATTTCAACAAACTCTTTCGAATCTGCATCAGAATCTATCTTTTTTATAAATGAGCTGTCAATCTTTATATAATCGACTTTTAGCTTCAAAATTCTGGCGAAATTTGAGTATCCGGCGCCGAAATCGTCTATGGCTATTTTTGCGCCATACTGCTTTATCCGATGGATAAAAGCACTGATATCATCGTAGTTTTCCGTCTCTTCCGATTCAAGCAGTTCAAAGGTTATATGATCGCTGTAACCTGACATTGCCAGCCTGTCCATAATGAAATCTCTCGTTGGCCTATGATGAATGTCGTCGGCCGAGAGGTTTATGCTAAGATGCAGATTGTGCTCTTCTGCACTTTTCATTGCCTTTTCGAATACTATTTTTGTAAGTTCCGAGTAGAGTTTTATCTGCTTTGCAAGATATATGAAATGTACAGGAGAGATTACAAGGCCATTTTCGTCCACAAGCCTGACGAGAACTTCGTATTTAAAAACCTTTTGGCTTTTGGTGTCGATAATAGGTTGAAAGTATGGAACAATCCGATCATCTTTCAAAGCGTTGCTTAAAATTTTCGTCATTGTAATATTTTCGAGATACTTCTGTTTCTTTACAAGGTTTTCGTTATAAATCACAAGACTTTCACGGGAGTTTTTGGCTTTCTTCAAAGCCATATCGGCCTTGGTAAGCGGCTGTTTTTCATTTATACAAAGACCTATGGATACCTGCAGTACGAAACATCCGTTTTCATCTGTATAGTGGAATTCTCTTACAAGCTCGGCAATCCGTTTGACCATTGCAAGAAATGTTGGGGAAGATTTTTTGTCCGGTTCTATGATTGCAAATTCATCTCCTTGAAGATGGTATATTTCATACAGATAGGGGATGGTCTGCCGAAGATATGCGGCATATTCCTGGATGATTCGATCGCCTACTTTGGCACCGAATAGATCGTTGTAGGACTGAAATCTGTCTATGTTGAATATCGCAACGGACGCTCTGGAGTTTTTTTCCAGACGTTTTACGAAACTCAGGCGATTGTTCAATTTTGTCAGAGGATTTTTCATTAGATGCTCGAGCGCCTCTTCCGTTCTCTTTTTCACCTCGTTTTCAAGCTCTTCCGAATATTTAGTAAGAGCTCTGTTTGCATCGGCGAGCTTCTTTTGGAAACTCTCTTTCTCCTCCAGATAGGTTTGAAGCTTTCTGTTTATCGTATTGACCTCCGCAAGCAGAAAAAGGAGCAAAATGAGAGTGGAAACGGCGATAACGATTCCCAGATAGAAAAAATTCATCGTCTGCTCTCTCATCTTCTCCTGATATTTGTTGAATTCACGAATATAATGGTGTTTCAGGTCGATAAGGCCCTCTTCGAGGTTATTGTACGCTACCAGGTAAAATGAAATGAATTTTTCGATATCGTTTCTGTTTGCATTTTTAAAAACCGAAAAGAGTCTGTTTTGAAGATCGATATAGTCTCTCCACTCCTGTTTGAGAGAGTTCAGATGCTCCGGAAGGTTGCCTCTTTTAAATCTGGATAGCGAAAAATTCTCAAGAGCATTGAAAATTGATTCATAAGATATACCATTTTTGTTGCCCGAGATAGGCTTCAAAATCTTTTTTTCCAGCAGAAGTACAGATAAAAGCGCATCGGCATGAAGTTTTGCGAGCGAAGTAGAAAGGGTATCTATATTCTGTATCACAGCCTGGTCGAATATTTTGGTTTCCTTGTTCAACTGCATTGAACGGTAAAGACTGTACACGGAGAATAGGCCGGCAATTGCGAATGCTGTGAAGATAATAAAAAAACGGATAGAAAAATTTTTGATCATTTTGCCTGCAGTTTTAACCGGTTGTTTTTTATTGCGGTTAGATTTTGCATTCCCCTTTCAATTTTTAATTGACCGGACTCTATTATATCCGGTTTTGGATGAAAATTTTTATTTGAAACTACCAATATAATGTAGCTGTTTCTTGATTCTTTGTTTGAAAAAGTGTTGTGAGAATGGTACAATCGGATCGTGAATCTGTAAATGCGTATCATACGCTCTTTGCTTGAATAAGCGGAATGAAAGGGTGAAAAACAGGTACTTACAGGTATCTTGATAAAAATTTCAATTACAAGGTTGAAGATGATGGGAAAAGGCTCTGTTTTGAAATCGACAATTTCACTCCATATATTTTTTACGAGAATCCTGAGTTTTAGGAGCCGTTTTGCGTAGACTGGAGACAATGGAACTGTTTATCAAACTTCTTTCATACCCCTCCATAACGCCTGATGATTATGGAGCTTTGACATTCGTAAGAGACTATCTCGACTCTTTTGAAGTTGAATGGATCAATAGGGTGAATGTAAAGAATATTTTTCTCCACAAACGTTTTGGCGACGGCCCCCATCTCTGTTTTGCCGGCCATATAGATGTAGTGCCTCCCGGCGAGGGGTGGGAAAGTGATCCTTTTGTTCCAAGATTTGAGGATGGATACATATATGCCCGAGGTGCACAGGATATGAAAAGCGGAGTCTGTGCATTTGTGCAGGCATGTCGTGATGTAAATAGTTTTAGTGGAACTCTCTCTATACTTCTTACCAGTGATGAAGAGGGTGATGCCAGGCACGGGACGATTGAGGTGTTGAGGTATTTGAAGAAGAGAAACTCTCTTCCGGATTATGCGATAGTTGCAGAACCGACATGCGAAGAGCGGTTTGGTGATGCCATAAAGATAGGGCGCAGAGGTTCCATCAACGGAATTATAGAAAAAATAGGAAGACAGGGTCATGCCGCATATCCAGAGAAGGCGCTCAATCCTATTCACAAAGTCGCGCAGGTTCTTCCTTATATCGCCGGGGTAGATCTCGATGAAGGAGATGAGTTTTTCGCACCGAGTAAATTTGTCATAACGGATATAAGAGCAGGTATGGAAGTGACAAATGTAACACCTGGCAAACTAAGGATGATGTTTAATGTACGCAATAACACCAAAACTACAAAAGCGGATATAGAGGCATTCGTAGACCGTTATTTTAAAGATATGAACTATATTCTGACTATTTCCGAATCAGCTCACCCTTTTATGACCGACAAAAACTCGAAAATAGTCAAAGCCTTGACAAAAGCTATCAAGGTTGAAACCGGCATCGATACAAAATACTCCACTGCCGGCGGCACAAGTGACGCCAGGTTTTTCGCAGAGTTTGGCGTCGATGTGGTGGAGTTTGGAGTGATAAACGATACGATCCACGCTCCCAACGAACGGACCACGCCGGAAGAGATAGAAAAATTGAAGTACATATTTGATAGAGTGATAGAGTCGTTTAAATGATATGAAAAACAGTAAAAAAACTAAGATTTTAGAGTTTTTGCTGAAAACTGCCCAGGAGACACTATGAAAAAAGTCCTATTTACACTTTTGATACTCTCTACCGCTCTGTTTTCGGAAATAAAATGGCAAAGTTCCTACGAAACGGCAATCAAGAAGGCCAGACAGCTCGATCGTCCGGTATTGGCCGTGTTGGTTTCAAAGCATTGCAGATGGTGCAAGAAACTTGAACAAAGGACGCTTGCAGATCCAAAAATAGAGGAGTTTATAAACACCCATTTCGTTCCCGTAATTTTGGTAAGAGAGGAAGGAGGGTATCCTGACTATATAAAATCGAGATATGTGCCGGCTACTTTTTACATTACACCGCAGGAGAAGTTTCTTATGAAGCCGGTTGCAGGATACTGGGAACCATATGATTATATGAGTGACTTGGAGCTTGCCGATAGAATTTTCAAAAAAACGAAGAGTCGTACAGCTCGGCAGAAATAATCGACAGCAGTTCTTTACAGAAGTCTGAGTGGCAGACTATCTGCTCACCGGTATCGATATTGTCGCTATTTGGCATTTGCATCCTCAGATAGTCGAATTCTGCTCTTCTATAAAGCAATATGCCGGCGAATACGAACCCCTCTTCTTTAAGCATATTGACAGCTTCGTCAATTTTTTCACAAGAGACCATATTGATATCTACGTATATCATTTCCACATGCTTTCTGTAAAGGCTGCGCAGACAAGTGCGTACCTGGCGGCTGAAATTTTCTGCCAGAGAGTCTATAACCAGCGTGCCGGTCCGCGTATAACGGCTCAGTTCAATATCCATCCTGTTTTGGCCCCGGTTTTCGGTTTTCTCTCTTTTCAAGATTTCAAGCCCGTTGTTTTCGTATACCCGCTCTACAATTTCTGCGTAAACTTCCGGGATGAAAACGGTTCTTATTTTTTTACCGTTCAAAACTTTGTAAGCGACAAGAACGGGTGCCCTTTTTTTGCTCCTGATCGCATTTGGGTCCGTCAGGGATACGCTGTTTGGAACTATTCCGAGCAAAAGAGCGCTCTCTGCAAAACCGTGATGCAGATTTGCACGTTGACTGAAGGGATGAAGCATTAAAGCTTCTCCGAAGATGGCGTTGAATTTCGCCTCTTTGGCGCGCTGGATAATACGGCTCAGCATAGAGTTCATGATCCCTTTGCCTTTATAGTCGGGACGAACTACGGCTACACCGATTTCAGCCGAATTCGAGTTTGGAACTTTTATAAGTGCAAAGTGTCCGACAATCTCCTTTTCCTTTGTTTCGGCTACAACCGAGCCGATTTTGTCGGTTTCATTCAGTGCGAGGATCTTTTTTGGATAGTAAAAAAGCGATTTGTAGTAACTGTAGGTGTAATTGTTGTAGATTAGTCGGCTGATCGCCTCCTCATCGCCTGGCTCGAAGTCTCTGATCTGAATGGACGCAGGTTTCAGAGAGGATGGTGATTCGTCCTCCAGGTCAGAATAGGGATAAAACACTCTGTTTTCAATATTTAGAGGATGCTTTTTGTAAATTGTAAAAGATTTTCCTTTTTTCCCCATATTGGTAAAGCTCAATCGGTCAACATGACGCTTCAGACGTCTCAATCCACCCTCTTTGTGAGAGGACATATGGCTTTTGAAATCAAAAGGAAATCCCATATCGTGTATACTTATCTCCACCCCGCTGTAAAGAAAGGATAGATCGATATCTATAGCACCCTGATACTGTGCCGGATATGCGTGATTTACTGCATTCAAAAGCAGCTCTCTCGTTGCATCTATCATATCGATCGTCGATTTCTCCGATACACCGGCAACCTGTAAGGCTCTTTTTATAAACTCTATTACCTGGGGAACGTATATCTTTTCATTCGGTATGCGTATGCAGATACTCTTTTTCATTTTCTGGCCCTTAGCCTGTCGAGCGCCATGACGGAGCTCAATGAAACCACTTTCATGCCTATAGACAAAGAGTCGTCATCCACATCGAAGCGTGTATTGTGTTGAGGGACACAGGTTCCTTTTGATTCATTGCATATGCCGAGTCTGAAAAAAGCTCCCGGTACCTTTTGAAGATAACGCGCAAAATCTTCCCCTCCCATCACCGGATCCACCAGATCGACGAGCCCCTCTTTCCCCACTACCTTTTCAGCCGCTTTTTTGACGATATCGACCATTTCGTCATTGTTTACAAGCTCCGGTGGGCCAAAAAGGTAGTCGAAGTGATATTTTGCACCCATCGTTTCGCAAATACCTTTTATCGTATTCTCCATCATTTCGGGAATCTTTTTTCTTACCGATTCGTTTACTGTGCGCACGGTGCCGCTGAGTGTAACAAAGTCGCATATAATATTCGAAGCCTTGCCACCTTCTATCTTTCCTATGGAGATGACAGCCGGATGGATAGGGTCTATCCTGCGGCTTACAATATGATTTAAAGAGTTTATGATCATCGCCGTTGTCAAAACCGCATCAACGCCTTCGTGAGGGCGTGCGCCATGTGCTGTTTTTCCGTAGATATCGAAACTGAACTTATCGGAAGAGGCCATCATCACACCATATTTGTATCCTATCTGTCCGGTTTTGAGATATGGGTATGCGTGTAGCCCAAATATTGCCGAAACCCCTTCGAGCGCCCCATCTGCAATCATCTGGTCACTGCCTCCTTCTATCACCTCTTCGGAAGGTTGGAAGATTATACGGATATTTCCCGGCAGATGGCTCTTTAGAGTGTTCAGAGCCAGGGCCGAGCCGAGCGCTATCGCCGTGTGGGCATCATGTCCACAGGCGTGCATAATGCCCTTTTTTTTGGAAGCGTACTCTTTGGGGCTGTTTTCAGGTAATGGAAGCGCATCCATGTCGCTTCTGATCGCTACGGTTGGAAAAGCAGGGTCTTTGACTATATCAGCAACCACTCCATAATGTTTTTCGAAAGTTTTGAAAGGTATACCTTCGGCTTCGAGAATGGAGCGTACAAGAAGTCTCGTCTCTCTCTCCTTTCCGGAGAGTTCGGGATTTTGATGGATTTCGTGTCTGATCTTGACGATACGCTCAAATATTTTGTCTATTTCGTTTTTAAGGGATTCATCCAGTTTCATGGCGGCTCCTTCATTTTTAATGATAGTACTTGCACTCTTAATGTATAATAATCTTTAAAAACGAAAGGTTTGAGCATGATTAAAGCCGTACGGACAGACTCTGCACCTCAGGCAATAGGTCCCTATTCCCAGGCAGTGAAAGTATCAGATTTTATATTCACTTCAGGACAGATCGCTTTGACGCCGAGTGGAGTCATGGTGCAAAACGACATCAGACTCCAAACCGCACAGGTCATGAGGAATCTCAAAGCGGTTCTCGAGGCTGCCGGCAGCTCTTTGCAAAATGTGGTTAAAACGACAATTTTTCTGGCAGATATGGACGATTTTGCAGCTGTAAACGAGATTTACGAAGAGTGGTTCGCAGATCATAAACCGGCCCGGAGTACGGTTGCCGTCAAGACGCTGCCTAAAAATGCGCTTGTCGAAATCGAGTGTATAGCTTTGATCGAAGCTCAGATTCCCGACTGAGTGTAAAAAGATACATTAAACTGTTATTAAATATAGTATAGATATAATTCGCCACTAAAATCGTTTCATGAATTTCAAAAGGACACGGCATGACAGCAATCATCAAGCATGGCGGCAAGCAGTACAAGGTCAATGAAGGCGATATCCTATGCCTCGATTACATGGGCCTTGAGCCGAAAGCCAAAGTTGAAATAAAAGAGGTATTGGCTATTGATAACGATGGAGATCTGAAGGTGGGCGCTCCGTTCGTAGACGGTGCTGTAGTCGAAGCGGAAGTGGTCAACGAAGGTCGTGAGAAAAAAATCGTCATTTTCAAGAAGCGACGTCGTAAAGACAGTAAGCTCAAGCGCGGCTTTCGTAGAGATTTCACTCGGGTACGCATTACCAAAATCGCATAACGGTGCCGCCCCGAACTGCAGAAGAGAGGGCTTGCCCTTTAAGGTCACCTCTGGTGCCACAGTGCCAACAGGAGCTTTGCTTCTGAAGGCGCATTCAAGTTAAGATGTTTTAAGGAGAAGTTATGGCTCACAAGAAAGGTCAGGGATCCACTCAGAACAACCGCGACTCGGCCGGTAGAAGACTGGGTGTCAAGAAAATTGGTGGAGAGGCGGTAGTGGCCGGCAATATTATTTATCGCCAGCGTGGAACTAAAATCCATCCGGGTAATAATGTCGGTATGGGAAAAGATCATACTCTTTTTGCGCTTGTGGACGGTATCGTAAAATATGAAAGAAAAGACAAAAAGAGAAAAAAAGTATCGGTCTACCCGGCTTGATTTTGCATTTGCGGCGCATCTGTGCCGCACCCTCTCTCCATTTCCGCTTTTTTGACAATTTCCATCAATTCTGATATCTTAGAAACCAAAAAACGAGGCAAAAGTATATGTTTGTAGACAGTGTTGAGCTCAAGCTCAGTTCCGGAAAAGGCGGACAGGGATGCTCATCTTTCAGACGCGAAAAATTCGTTCCCAAAGGCGGTCCAGACGGAGGTGACGGAGGGCGCGGAGGAGATGTGTGGTTTGTCGTAGACAAAAATACCGACACGCTTTCGCATTTCAAAGGAAAAAAGAGGCTCAAAGCTGAAAATGGACGACC